>NZ_JANGBP010000002.1:0-332999 GCF_024462535.1 Adlercreutzia sp. DFI.6.23 | reverse complement strand
TCGGACATGGCTCTGCCTCCTAATATGATCGAATCTAGACAACTCGAATCATACCGAAGGCCGGAGCCGTGTCTTTTGGTATCTAGGCTATGCTGCTGTGAAAGTGCGCAAGAGATTGTACGTTACCGTCAGGGCTGGTCCCCGTCGTGCGCGGCCCTAGTCGAGGTCGAGCGGCGTGGCGCTCTCCTCGCCGTAGAGGGCCAGGCACTCCTCGCTCACGACGAAGCGGGCCGCCTCGGGCAGCATGCGCACGGTGAACGGGGTCATGGTGCCGGTGACCTCGCCGTCGTACTGCACCGCCAGCGGCGGATCGGCGACGACGGTGCACTCCCGACAGCGGAACACCTCCATGGCGTCGGGGCGGCTCGGGAACTCGCCGGCACGGTCGAGCATGCAGCTCAAGATCGCGGGGATAAGCCCCACGGCGTCGTGGGTGTTCATGACCACGATGTCGAACATGCCGTCGCGCGGCAGGTTCTCGTGGACGAGCGAGATGTCGAACTGCAGCTTTGAGAAGTTGATGGCGAGCACCCCCACGCCCTGGGTCTCGACGGTCTTCCCGTCGATGGTGAGCGTGATGCGGGAGAACTGCGGCGCGAAGTTGGCGAAGGCCGCCGTGAAGTAGGCCATGGGGCCCAGAAGGCGCTTGGAGGGCTCCGCGCCCTCCATGATGGCGGCGTCGTAGCCGGCTCCCGCGATCATGGAGAATCCGAAGCGCTCGCCATTGGAGAGCTCGATCTCCCCGATGTCGAAATCCATGAGGCGCTGCTCGCGCATGAGATGGGCGAGCGCGTGGGGCTCGGCCGGCGAGGCGAGGTTCATGGCGAGCAGATTCGCGGTGCCAGCGGGGAAGGGGAGCAGCGGGATGCCCGTCTCGGCCAAAAGGTAGGCCACCGAGGCCACCGTGCCGTCGCCGCCGGCGGCTACCACGGCGTCGAAATTCTCGGCGTCGCGCAGAAAATCGGCGAGGTCGGTGTTACCGTCGGTGCAGCGCACGCAAATCTCGTCGCCGTCGGACGCAAAGGCGCGCATGAAGTCGTAAATGGCCCCGTCGCGGAAGCCGGAGGCCAGGTTGTTCACGATGAGGAGTTTCACATAAATCCTTTCCCTTGCTATTATAGGATGGTACTACAACCTCATCTCTTACAGACAAGGACCGTCGTGGAATACATTGCAAGCCAAGAAAACCTGGAGGCCTTCGTGCGCAGAGCGGCCTCGTCGTCGGTCTTGGCCATTGATACGGAGTTTCTGCGCGAGAAGACCTACTATGCGAACCTCTGCCTCATTCAGCTGGCTACGGATGCGGAAGTGGCCGTCGTGGATCCCTTCGCCATCGAGGACATGAAGGTGCTCGCCCCGCTGCTTACCGACTCTTCCATCGTGAAGCTCTTCCACGCCGGAGGCCAGGATTTGGAGATCCTCTATCGCGAGCTGGGCGTTTTGCCTGCGCCCCTGTTCGATACCCAGGTGGCGGCCACTCTTTTGGGCCACACCCAGCAGATCGGCTACGGGCCTTTGGTGCACAGCCTGTGCGGCGTGAACTTGAAGAAGAGCGACTCGTTCACCGACTGGTCGCGCCGGCCCCTTTCCACCTCCCAGCTGGAATACGCTGCCGACGACGTGATCTATCTGCCGAAGATGTACCGCATCATGGTGGAGAAGTTGGAGGCGAAGGGGCGTCTGCACTGGCTCGACAACGACTTCGCCGCCATGAGCGACCCGGCTCATTACGAGAGCGACCCCTTCGAGCGCTACAAGCGGCTCAAGCGCGTGGGCCAGCTTACGCGCCGGCAGCTCTCGGCGGCGCGGGAGGTGGCGTGCTGGCGCGAGGTGACGGCTCAGGAGCGCGATATGCCGCGCAAGTGGGTGCTCACCGACGAGCAGATCGTCGAGGCCTGCCGTCGCGAGTCCCGCACCATCGACGATTTGTTCCTGATCCGCGGCGTGCGCGAGAAGCTGAACACTCGGGACGCCCGGGCCGTGGCCACCGTGCTCGTCCGGGGTCTCGATGCCGCGCCCGATACGTGGCCCGAGCTGGACAAGTCGCCGAAGAGCGAGCGCAACGTCGATGCCGAGCTCGATCTCATGGAGGCGCTCGTGCGGCTGCGCGCCAAGGAGAACGACATCGCCATGCAGACGCTGGCCTCCCGGACGGAGCTCGCCCGCGTCGCCCGGGGCTACACCGCCGATGTCGATGTGCTGCGCGGCTGGCGCCGCGCCATGGTGGGGGACGAGCTGCTGGAGCTTCTCGCCGGCCGGCTCGCCCTGTCCCTCGGCCCCGAAGGACTCGTGGTGACGCCGCGTTCCTGAGGCGGTTACGTATCTTTCACGCTTTCGGCGCCTCCCGGGCGACCGGGGCGCTCCCATGCCTATAATTGACTGCCAAAAATGCAAGGCATACGCAAGGAGAACCCTATGATTTCCAGCAGTTACCTCATGCTCATCGTCGCGACGCTCGTCATCGGCATGGGCGCCCAGTGGTACGTGAACCACAAACTGAAGACCTATTCCCATGTGGCGAACTCCACGGGGCTGACCGGCGCCGAGGCGGCGCGCCAGATGCTTTCCTACTACGGCATCTCGAATGTGCAGGTCTTCCGCGGCGGCCCGGGCCAGGACTACTTCGACCCGCGCAGCAACTCGGTGACGCTCTCGCCCGAGGCCTTCGACGGGCGCACCATCACCGCCACGGCCACGGCCTGCCATGAGGTGGGCCATGCCTGCCAGTACGCCCAGGACTACACGCCCATGAAGATCCGCGGGGCCATCGTGCCGGCGGTGAACCTGGCCTCGAACGCCTGGATCTTCCTGCTCATGGCCGGCATCGTCCTGAACATCGCCGGTCTTACCACCGCGGCCATCATCATGTACGCGGTGGTGGTGCTCTTCCAGCTGGTGACCCTGCCCGTCGAGTTCAACGCCTCCCAGCGCGCCATGGTCTACATGGGCCAGATCGGCCTGCCCGCCCAGGAGCGCAAGGGCGCCTTCGACGTTCTGCGCGCCTGCGCCTTCACCTATCTGGCCGCCGCCCTCACCTCCATTCTGCAGCTTCTGTGGCTGCTCGGCCAGCGCCAGGAGTAAACGGAGCCTGCTGTGGCGGTGGAAGAGCGCGAGACGACAACGGAAGAGGAGGTCGCCCCGGCGCTGTCGGTGTCGGCGGCCATGGGCCTGGCCAAAAACGCCCTGGAAGAGGTCGTGGTGCGCCTGGTGGGCGAGGTCTCCGAGGTGAACGACAAGCCCGGCTACAAGGCCGTGTACTTCACCGTGAAGGACGAGAAGGCCTCGCTTCCGTGCATGATGTGGATGAACCGCTACCAGGCCTCGGGCGTGGCGCTTTCCGTCGGCGCCCTGGTGGAGCTCACCGGGCGCTTCTCGCTGTACGCGGCCAAGGGGCGCATGAACTTCGACGTGTTCTCGGTGTCGTTGGCCGGCGAAGGACAGCTGCGGCTGCAGGTGGCCAACTTGGCGCGGGAGCTCGAGGCCATGGGACTGATGGATCCGGCCCGCAAGCGTCCTTTGCCCGCCTATCCCGAGGCCATAGGGCTCGTCACCTCGCCGCGCGGCGCCGCCGTCCACGACGTGCTGCGAACCCTGCGCAGGCGCTATCCTCTGGCCCGCATCCTGTTCGCCGGCGTTCCCGTGGAGGGCCCCGGGGCGGCCGACGGGCTCGTGGACGGTCTGGCCAAGGTGGTCTTTGCCGGCGCTGAGGTGGTGCTCCTCGTGCGCGGCGGCGGATCCTTCGAGGATCTCATGCCCTTCAACGACCGTCGGCTGGCGCGCACCATTGCCGCCTGTCCCGTGCCCGTGGTGACGGGCATCGGGCATGAGCCGGACACCTCCATCGCCGATATGGTGGCCGACGTGCGGGCCTCGACGCCCACGGCGGCCGCTGAGGCCGTGGCGCCGGCTCAGGGCGAGATCGCCGCCCGCATCCAGGGGCTCGGCGCCGCCATGGGCCATGCCGAGAGCCGTCGTTTGGACGCGCTGTCGATCAAGATGGAACGGGTGGCTTCCCTGCCGCTGTTCCGCGAGCCGACGCGCCTGTTCGACGGCGAGGCGCTGGCCTTGGACGACCTGTCCGACCGCCTCGGCCGCGCGCTGCCGGAGGCGCTGCGCGAGGATCGCCACAGACTGGGGCTTATCGGCGAGGCGCTGGGCCGCATGCTGCCCGGGCTGCTCTCGGCGCCCAGAGGAGCGGTGGGCGCCGCTGCAGGGCGCCTCGGCTACCTCGGCGAGCACTTCGGCGAGCGCTCCCGTCAGCAGCTCGATGGGGCCCGGGGGCGCCTGATGCGCGCCGGCGCGGCGATGACCGACCCCTATCGCGCGTCGGTGGCCGTGAGCGCGGCGCGCCTGCACGATCTGTCGCCTCTGGCCATCATCGGCCGCGGTTACGCCATGGCCAAGGGGGAGGACGGCCGAGTGGTGAGCTCGGTGGACGGCGTCGCGGCGGGGGAGCGCCTCGTGGTGACCCTCTCCGACGGTGAGCTGGACTGCACGGTGAACGACGTCCGCCGCATCCACAGCGCCGTCGAGGCCTGGGGCTGACGATACGCGCAGCGACGAGTGATACACGCAACGATGAGAAAGGAAGCGCCATGAGCGATGCCGCGAACCTTGACGAGAAGAAGCCGGTGGAAGAGCTGACCTTCCGCGAGGCCTTGAGCGAGCTGGAGTCCATCGTCTCCGTGCTGGAGAGCAATACGCTGGAACTGGAGGAGTCCCTCGCCGCCTACGAGCGCGGCGTGGTGCTCTTGGGCTCGCTGCAGAAGCGCTTGGGCGCCGCCGAGCAGCAGGTGGAGGTGCTCATGGGCGAGCTGGTGGCCGCCCCCGACGACGAGACCCAGGACACGACCCTCTCCTAGAACGGTGACGGCGCGACAGATTCCGTAGGGGCAGACCTTGGTCTGCCCATTCGACCGGAATGATGTCTTCAGTTGGAAGGGGCGACCAAGGTCGCCCCCTACGGGGAGCCGCCTCCGCAATTCAACGGAAAAGATGACGGGACGTCAATCGGTGAGCGGCGCTCCGCTTGCCGATAAGGACGCGAGCAGGTGCGACGCGCCCTGCGTGCACTCCTAAAATAGGGGAAACTATTGATTAGGAGGTAAGTCATTGAACGTCCTCGTCCTCAACGCCGGTTCTTCCTCTCTGAAGTACCAGCTCATCAATGTTGAAACCCATGAAGTGCTCGCCAAGGGCATCTGCGAGCGTGTCGGTTCCGCCGAGGCCTTCCACAAGCACGGCATCGACGAGAATGAGGTGGTCATCGACACGCCCATGCCCGATCACAACGCCGCCATGGCCCTCGTGTTGGAGGCGCTGACGAGCGGCCCCACCAAGGCCATCGACTCTCTGGACGACATCGACGCCGTGGGGCACCGCGTAGTGCAGGGCGGCAAGTACTTCGATCGCTCCGTGCTCATCGATGACGATGTCGTCGCCAAGATCGACGAACTGGCAGAGCTCGCTCCTCTGCACAACAAGGCCGCGCTCATGGGCATCGAGGCCTGCCGCGAGCAGATGCCCGGCAAGCCCATGGTGGCCGTCTTCGACACCTCGTTCTTCCAGACCATTCCGCCGAAGGCCTACATGTACCCGTTGCCCTACGAGCTGTACGAGAAGCACGCCATCCGCAAGTACGGCGCCCACGGCACCTCGCATCGCTACATTGCCGAGCGCGCGGCCGCCTTCATGGACGAGCCCTTGGAGGATCTGAAGCTCATCACCTGCCATCTGGGCAACGGCTGCTCCATCTCCGCCATCGACCACGGCGTGGCCGTTGACACCTCCATGGGTCTCACGCCTCTCGATGGCCTTATGATGGGCACCCGCTGCGGCGCCATCGACCCGGCCATCGTCCCCTTCATCATGGAGAAGGAGAACCTCACGGCGGCCGAGGTGAACGACCTCATGAACAAGAAGAGCGGGCTTTTGGGCATCTCTGGCATCTCCAACGACCTGCGCAGCGTGCGCCAGGCCTCCGAGGAGGGCGACGAGCGCGCCCAGCTCGCCTACGACATGTACTCGAACTCCGCGAAGAAATACATCGGCCAGTACATCGCCGTCATGGGCGGCGTCGATGCCATCGTGCTCACGGCCGGCGTGGGCGAGAACTGCGACAAGATGCGCCGCATGATCTTCGCGGGTCTGCAGCCGCTCGGCATCAAGATCGACTTGGAGAAGAACCGAGCCGGTCTGCGCGGCGAGCGCGAGATCTCCACGGACGATTCCGAGGTGCGCATCGTCATCATCCCCACCGATGAGGAGTACATGATCGCCCGCGACACCTATCAGCTGGTGAAGGAGGGTACGCTCGAGATCACGGAGCTGGTCTAGGCACCTGAGGCTCAGATATAAGCTAGCCCCGGATTGACGGTTGTTCTATCAACATCGTCGATCCGGGGCTTCTTTTCTTCCAAATTAGGCCGTTTTGGGAAAATGTCAGCCCCGAATCGACGGTTCTGATGAAACAACCGTCGATTCGGGGCTAGAAAACGAAATCGAGGCCCGCTTTGAGCCTCGATTTCGTGGGGAGGGGTGCGGGGCGCTTGATGGTGCCCCTATCGCATCAGGCGAGCTACTTCACCTGGGCGAGTGCGTTGTTCACGGCGTCCTTCAGGGCCGTGGAGGAAACGGTAGCGCCGGCAACGGCGTCGACCTCGGTGGACTGGGCCTCGATGATCCGGGCCGGCAGGGCCTCGAGAGCCAAGCTGCCCACACCGGCGGTCTCCTGCTGCTGCACGATGTCGATGGCGGCGATCTTGTCGCCCTCCATCTTCACCTTCACGGCAAGCTCGTTGCCCATGCACAGGGTGGAGGTGCCGAGATACTCGTTCTCGCCGAGCTTTGCGGAAGCGGCCGGATCGGGATCGACCTCGTGGCTGCCGCTGCCCTGGGTATAGACGATCTCGGAGGCCACGCCCATGGGGAGCACCGGCAGCGGATCCTTCTCGGCCGCCGCGCCCACGCCGGCCAGCTGGCCGAAGATGAGGCACTCGGCCATGTTGCCGCCGCCGTTGTACTGGTACGGGGTCATGCCGCCGAACTCGCCGGCGGAGTAGAGGTGCGGAATGGGCTCGCCGTCGGTGCCCACGACTTCGGCGCGGGCGTTGCGGCGGGCGCCGCCCTGGGTGTTCAGGAAGGCCTGGATCATCTCGATGGCGTAGAAGGGGCCCTCGCCGAAGGCGCGCATGGTCTCGGCGGCGCGGAAGAAGGCCGGGTCGTAGCCATCGTTGGCCATCTTATTGAAGTCGGTCACGGTCTGCTCCAGCTTGCCGGCCGGGATGCCGAGCGCGGCCTCAAGCTCCGCGATGGTGGCGGCGGAGACGACCTGATCCTCAAAGCCGGCCGGGATGCCGTGGTACTCGGCAATGGCCTCGTTCTGGGCGGCGTCCCACACCATGTAGGTGTTGCGCGGGCGCTTCACGTTCACCCAGTCGCCGTTGCTCGGCACGTGTCCGTGGCGGTTGTACACGTCCTCGCGCAGGTAACGCTCGCCGCCGTTGCCCACGACGATGACGCTGCCGGAGAGGTTGCGCAGGTCGTTGAACGTCTTGGCGTGCTGATCCTCGTTCACCACGAAGGAGATGCCGCCGAGCGCGAAGCAGTTGCCCTCATAGGCCTCCATGTGCCACAGATCGGCGCCGACGCCCATGGCCATCTTCACGCCGTCGCCGGTGTTGAACAGGGTGCCGGCCGGCGTGCTCTTGGTGAGGCCCAGGAAGTCCTCGACCATCTGCTTGTTGTTCTCGAAGCCGCCCATGGTCATGACGACGCCGTTCTTGGCGCGGATGTTCACGGTCTCGCCGGCCTTGTCGATCTCCACGCCGATGACGGCGCGGCTGACCGGATCCTGGAAGAGCTTCGTGGCCGGGGACATGTACCACACGTCGATGTTGTCGCTCATGGACATGACCTTGTTGCGGTAGGTCTTCCACAGAGCGGAGTTGCACACGTTGTCGCTCACGGTCAGCACGTGCAGGGCATCGCCACCCTCGAGCTCGGGATACTCGGGGACGAACATGGCGATCATCGGCTGGGCGGAGGAGTCCTCCTTCCAATCGAGGAAGTTCTCCTCGGGGACGCCGAAGAAGTCGCGCAGCATGGTCTTCGTCTGGGTGAGGCCCTCGGCGTAGGCGTCCATGAGCTCGTCGTCGACGGCGAAATCGCCGGCCATGGCCTTGTTGTAGGCGAGCATGGCCTCCTTGTCGTCGGAGTTCAGGATGATCTGGCCGCAGAAGCGCGTGTTGCCGCCCTCCATGCCCTGAGGGGCCTTATCGATGAGCAACACCTTCGCGCCGGCGTCGGCGGCGTAGCAGGCGGACACGGCACCGGCACCGCCGAAGCCGATGACGACGACGTCGTACTCGCCGTCCCAAGCGATGGTGTCGGCGAAGGTGGTTCCCCCGTTGCCCGTGTTGGCCATGGCCTTATCGGCCGGGGTCTGCGGCGCGCAGCCGGCAAGGCCGAGGCCGGCGACGGCGGCCATGCCGACACCAGCGCTGGTGATGAACTGTCGGCGGGTGTATTTTCCCATTTTCCACTCCCTTGTGGTCGGTGTCTTCGCGCCGGGTTGATGTCTGGCGAAGACGTCGCGTGACGCATTCGCTCCGGCGCTCCGGGGATCGCGGTGTCCCCGATCACACTGGTCACTTTAGCGTCGGCGCTGAGGTTAGCGTGAGAGATAACCTGTAGGTTAGCGGTGGTGGAACTTGCTAACCCACCTTGCTAACCCACCTTTCTGGAAATGAGGAAAGGTTGCCATTTTTGCTGCTGGCGCTCATCTGCTATTTGTGGTTTCATGGGGGATAGCAAAAAAGAGGAGGGGTAAGCGATGAAACGTCTGTGGAATACGATCGCGGGGCTGCGCCTCGGGTTCGAGGAGCATTTCAGGGGCGCTGGATCCATTAGCTTGTTCGTGGGCCTGGCCTGCAACTTGGCCTTCGTGGGTCAGGTGTACTTCTGGCCGTCTATGTGGCACACTACGGCGTTTATGTTCTCCTATACTGATGCCTCCTATGTCGCCGAGCTCCTCTGCGCGCTTATGCTTGGTTGGAGGTTGCGACGGGGGGGACGGCTCGTCGTGGGCAGTCGATTGCTTTGGGTTCTGGCCCTGCTCGTGCAGGCGACCTTGGTGCTGTACTGCGCGCTGTTCGGGGCGGGCATCCACGTGCCCGAGCCTGTCAACTGGGTTTGCGGCGCTATCTTCGGCGTCTATCTGCCCGTGGCCATGACCTCGTGGTTCGCCGTGCATATCGATCGGCGCTCCTTTTCGGTGATTTGGAATATCGTGCTGGCGGGCGTGTTCGCCTCCTTCGTCATCTGGGTGTTCTCGGGCCTGGAGGCGGTGAAGCTGTGCGTGTGCATGGGAGTGCTCATGTTCGTGGGGACGTTCGTGCTCTCTCGCAAGCTGCGCTCGGAGCAGGCCAAGGAGGAAGACGACGCGGCTGTGCCCGCGGCTGTGCCCGCGGCCGTGCCGGCGGATGCCTTCCGCTACCCGGCCTCGGCGACGTTTCTGTTCAGCTTCTCCTTCATCACGGCCATCGCCTTTGCCGGTATCGGGGGCGACAGCGCTTCTTATGCTTCGGGGGATTTCTTCGCTCCGATGCTGCTCATCTGCGCCGTGGTGCTCTTGGCAAATGCGGCGGTCCTCCCGCTGACGACCATCGCTGTGCCCGCTATCATCGTGGCCGTCATAGCCGCCTCCTATCTTCACCTCGAGCCTGCGCTTTCCTTTGATCTGGCGGCGCTTGGCATGTTCCTTTTCCTCGCCTATGCCGTCGTGCTCCTGTGCGCCAGCGCGCAGGGGACTCGGCGGCACACTCTTGCGGCCTTCACGGGCCTTATGGTGGCCTTCGCCGCCGGATGCCTCGTCGGCCGCCTGGGCATGGCGCTCTGCTTCGCGCTCGTCGAGCAATTCGCGTCGAACATCATGGTTCTGCTGTCTATTCTGGCTGCCAACGCCGCCATGATCATCCTCGTGAGACGGGGCGTCACGCCGATTCGTTCGGCGGAGCTTTTCGAGGGCGAGCAGGCGACGGGAGATCTCGATGCGGCCCGTCGCGCCAAAGTGGATCGCGTGGCCGCCGCCTGCGGTTTGGGCGAGCGCGAGAAGGAGGTGCTCACGCTGCTCTTAGAGGGGTGCTCGGCCAGCGAGGTGGCCTCTGCCATGGTCGTGGCCAACGGCACGGCGAAGTCGCACATCCGCCACGTCTACAAGAAGCTCGGCGTCCACAGCCGCGACGAACTCTTCGAGAAACTCGGCATCGAGAGAGAAGAGAAAAAAGGGTAGAGAGGAGAAATCCGCCCAATCCCAGAAGAGCAGGGCGCGAGGTGGCCGAGGGGGTGCCGCGCGCAGTTCATTGAAGTGCATAGAAAAATGAGACGACCCGCGTCGAGCCCTGCACTTCAATGTTGTCTGAGCACGACACCCCCTCGGCCACCTCGCGCCCGGAGGGATGGAAAGGCAAGAAGGAGCGCTATTTCCCCTGCGCCTGCACGGCGGTGATGGCCACCACGCCCACGATGTCGTCGGCCGAGCAGCCGCGCGACAGGTCGTTCACCGGGGCGGCGATACCCTGCAGGATGGGGCCGAGCGCCTCGGCCTTCGCCAAGCGCTGCACCAGCTTGTAGCCGATGTTGCCCGCATCGATGTCCGGGAACACGAGTACGTTGGCGCGACCCGCGACAGGAGAGGCCGGCGCCTTCGCCGCGCCGATCTCGGGAACGATGGCGGCGTCCAGCTGCAGCTCGCCGTCTACCGCGAGTTCGGGCACGAGCTCCTTCACCTTGGCCGTCGCGCGCACCACCTTGTCGGAATCGTCGTTTTTGGCCGAGCCGTAGGAGGAATGCGACAGCATGGCGATGACCGGCTCGGCATCGGCGAACAGCGACCGCCACGCCGCCTCGGCGTTGATGGCGATCTGGGCCAGGCGATCGGCGTCGGGCTGCACTTCCAGGCCGCAGTCGGAGAAGATGAAGGTGCCGTGGTGGCCCAAGTCGCAGTCGGGCACGTTCATGACGAAGAACGAGCTCACCATCTGCGCGCCAGGAGCGGTCTTCAGGATCTGCAGGGCCGGGCGCAGCACGTCGCCGGTGGAGTGGCAGGCGCCCGAGACGAGGCCGTCCGCTTCGCCCATCTTCACCATCATCATGCCGAAGTACAGCTCGTTGTCCA
Source organism: Adlercreutzia sp. DFI.6.23 (assembly GCF_024462535.1). Lineage (NCBI taxonomy): Bacteria > Bacillati > Actinomycetota > Coriobacteriia > Eggerthellales > Eggerthellaceae > Adlercreutzia > Adlercreutzia sp. DFI.6.23. The sequence continues at coordinate 321,823 of NZ_JANGBP010000002.1, read as the reverse complement.
TAAGCTCGAGGGCTTGCTCGAGCGTCATGCCCTTCGCCGCGCGCAGCTCGGCCAGCTTCTCGGCATAGGGCTCGCGCAGCTCGGAGGTGCGGAAGTCGACGATGCGGGCGCCCTCCAAGTTGCAGCCGGCAGCGGTGATGTCGTCGGCGTCGCCCAAGACGATGAGGTCGGCGATGCCCTCGGCGAGAATCGCCTCGGCGGCCTTGAGGGTGCGGATGTCGTTGCCCTCGGGAAGCACGATGGTCTTCTTGTCGGCCTTCGCGCGGGCGATCATGGAATCGAGGAACTGGCTCACGGGAACGTCCTTTCTCACGGGTATCCTGCCCTCATGATAGAGCACGGGCCGTCGCCCCGCACGGCGCGACCGTGCGGCAGGTTCATTTATTCGGTTTGTATGGGGTTTGGAGGCCATCGGATGCGGGCTGGGTACAATATCCTCCGAACGACGCCGCCCGAGCGCCGGCGCCCCATTCTCATCAACGAGTACGAGGGAGAGAACCCGTTATGGCCGTTAATTACGCCGATTTCCGCGATATCGCCATCGAAGACTACGACGCCGTCGTTGTCGGCTCCGGTTTTGCCGGGGCTGTCAGTGCCCGGCAGCTTGCCGAAGAGGGCGGTCTTCGCGTGCTCGTCATCGAGAAGCGCGCGCACATCGCCGGCAACATGTACGACGAGTACGACGAGGCCGGGGTGCTCGTGCACCGCTACGGGCCGCACATCTTCCATACCAACGACCAGCGCGCCTACGACTATCTTGCCCGCTTCACCGAGTGGTCGAGCTACCAGCACCGGGTGCTTGCCGATTGGTATGGCACCTACATGCCCGTGCCCTTCAACAAGAACTCCATGGAAATTGCCTTCGGCGACGAGAAGGCGGCCCGGCTCATCGAGAAGCTCGTCGACACCTTCGGCGACGAGCGCAAGGTCACCATCAACGAGCTGCGCGCCCAGGAGGATCCGGAGCTTCAGGAGGTGGCGGACTTCGTCTACCAGAACGTGTTCCTCTACTATACCCAGAAGCAATGGGGCCTCACTCCCGAGGAAGTGGATCCCTCGGTGACCGCGCGCGTGCCCGTGTTCATCTCCCGGGACAACCGCTACTTCCAGGACGCCTTCCAGGGGATGCCGATCGATGGCTACACGCGCCTGTTCGAGAACCTGCTCGGCCACGAGAAGATCACCGTCTGCCTGGGCACCGAGGCGGAAAGCGTCTTCGATCTCGTCTTCGCCGGCCGCGAGGAAGACGCCCCCTTGGAGGCCATTCATATCAAGGGCGCGTCCTTCGAGGGACCCATCGTCTACACCGGCCCCCTCGACGAGCTGTTCTTGGGACGCTTCGGGCGCTTGCCCTACCGCTCCCTCGATTTTGTCTACGAGACCTTCGACGAGACCTACCATTTGCCCTGCGGCACCGTGAACTACACGGTGACCGAGGACTACACCCGCATCACCGAGTTCAAGTGGCTCACGGAGCAGACCGGCGACAAGACCACCATCATGCGCGAGTACTCCCGGGCCTACGAGGATCCGGCGACCCAGATTCCCTACTACGCCATCATCAACGATGACAACGACGCGCTCTACGCGCGCTACCGCCGCCTGACCGACGCGCTGCCGAACTTCCATCCGCTGGGGCGTCTGGCCGAGTACCGCTATTTCAACATGGACAAGGTGGTCGCCGACGCCCTGGCCGCATCCGAGAAGATCCTGACGGAGACGGCCGACGCCTAGGACGCCGCGCGAGGTGGAACACCCGCGCACCGAGACCCCGACGAAGGAGGCGCTTTTGAAGACCATCACGTTCGCCGTGCCCTGCTACAACTCGACAGCCTATATGGATCATTGCGTGGAGACGCTGCTCGCCTGCGGCGAGGACATCGAGATCCTGCTCGTGGACGACGGGTCGACCAAGGACGACACGGCGGCCATTTGCGACCGCTGGCAGAACGAGCACCCCGACATTGTCCGCGCCATCCATCAGCCCAACAAGGGCCACGGCGGCGCGGTGAACACGGGGCTCGCGAACGCGAGCGGCTTCTACTTCAAGGTGGTCGACTCCGACGACTGGCTGGATCCCGCGGCGATGTTTCCGCTCATGGTGTATCTGCGCAGCCAGCTGGATGCGCCGGTGCCCTGCGACATGGTGGTGGCCAACTACGTCTACGACAAGGTGGACGAGGGGGAGCAGAAGGTCATGGGCTACGGCAACGTGCTGCCCGAGGGCTACGAGTTCGGCTGGGACGAGGTGGGAACCTTCCTGCCGAGTCAGTATTTGCTCATGCACTCGGTGTACTATCGCACCGAGATGCTGCGCAAAATGCACCTTGAGCTGCCCGAGCACACCTTCTACGTGGACAACATCTTCGTCTACGAGCCCTTGGTCTACGTGCGCACCATGCGCTACTTCAACGTGGACGCCTACCATTACTTCATCGGCCGCGAGGACCAGTCGGTCAACGAGAAGGTCATGATGGGCCGCATGGACCAGCAGCTGCGCGTCACACGGCAGATGATTGACAACGTGGACCCGCAGGCCGTGCGCAACCGCCATCTGCGCCACTACCTGCGCAACTACCTCTCCATGATGATGTGCATCTGCTCGGTGTTTCTGCGCATGCGCGGAGGCGAGACCGACGAGCAGGATCTGAAGGACATATGGGCCTATTTGAAGGAGCAAAACCCGTCGCTGTACCGCCGGGTCCGCTCCAACGCGCTGAATCTGGCCACGAATCTGCCCACGGAGGCCGGCGAGAAGATCGGACTCAAGGGCTACCAGATCGCCCAGAAAATCTTCAAGTTTAATTAACGTCGTGTGTTCGCGGTATAGAGTTCCAGAAGGCCGCGGAGGGCGAGGGTCTGGTCGACGGTGACGGCGTGCGCCATGAGCGCGGCGATGGTCTCGGCGTCTTGGCCCACGAGGATGACGGGGGTCGTGTAGCCGCAATCGGCCCAGATCATATCGATGAGGCCGTCGATGCGGGCCACCTCCCCCATGACGATGCCCGCCTGCATGGCCTCGACGGTGGTGCGGCCGAGCAGCGACTTGGGGGCTCGAAGCTCCACGGCGGCCAGCTGGGCGGCCCCGCGGGCCAGCGCCTGGGCGCCGAGTTTCATGCCCGGGGCGATGATGCCGCCGCGGAAGGCTCCCGTCTCGTCCAAAAGCTCGAAGGTGGTGGAGGTACCCAGATCGATGACGAGGGCCGGCGCGCCGTAGGTGCTCTTGGCGCCCACCATCTCGGCGACGCGGTCGGCGCCCACGGCCACAGGATCGGAGAAGTTCATCTTGAGGCCCGTCTTCAGGCCCGGGCCCACGGTGAGCGGGCGCGCGTCCGTGAGACGCCGCGCCGCGTCGGCCCATACGCCGGTGAGGGCCGGGATGACCGAGGCGATGATGGCCCCGTCCGCCAAAGGCGCGCTCTCGGGAAGGTCGATGGCGCCGGGTGCGCCTTCCTCGATGGGCGCCAGGCCGCGGGCGAGGGCGTCGAAGAAGCCGAGGACGCAGGCCACGGCGCCGTCGGCCGTCTCGTCGGGATCGGTGGGGACGGCCCACTGGGAGACGAGCCGCCCGTCAAGCGCCAGCCCGATTCTCGTCCTCGTGTTCCGTATGTCGATCGCCAAAACCAGCGCCATGCTCGCTCCTTCTGTCGCGTTTACTGACGTCTATTGTAAGGGAAGCTACTTGTAGTCCTCGACGTTTTTCGAGGAGGAGCCGGTGGTGTTGCCGGATTGGCGCAGCTCGAAGCCGAAGCGCACCGTGCCATCGCCGAAGCGCTCCTGCAAAGCGTCGGTGGCGGCGAGAAGGCTGCGGCGCTTCTTCTCGTCGCGGATGAGCGCTGCGCCTTGGGTCGCGTCTGCACGGTCGTCGCCTCCGAGGGCGGCCGCGTCGAAGAGCGTTTCCTGCACCGGCGCGCCGTCCTCCTCGAAATGGGTCACGGCCACGCCGAGCAGGCGCACCTTCATGCCCGGGGCCCACAGCTCCTGTGCCAGGCGGTGCGCCACGGGGGCGAACGCGATGTCGTCGTCGGTGGGAGCGGGAAGCGCGCACTGGGCCGAGCGGGTCGTGCGGTTGTCGTAACGCACCTTCACGGCCACGGTGCGACCTTTGAGCCCCTTTCGGCGCAGACGCCTTCCCACCTTCGCCGAAATAGTGGAAAGCGCCGCCTCGATGTCCTCGCGCGTCTCCAAATCGCGCGCATAGGTCACCTCGTTGGAGACCGACTTCACCTCGTCGTCCTCGGCCACTTCCGACCGATCTCGTCCCAGGGCCCTATCGCGCATCATCTCGCCGTTCTTCCCGAAGATCTTTCGCAGCAGGGCACCGTCGGCCCGGCCCATATCTCCCAAGGTGCGCACGCCGTGGGCAAGAAGCGTCTTCTCGGCGGCGGCGCCCACGCCGGAGAGCGTGCGCACGGGGAGCTTCTCCAGAAACGCCGCCTCGGTGCCGGGAAAGACCACGGTGAGCCCTCGGGGCTTGTCGCGGTCCGAGGCGATTTTCGCCACAGATTTGGAGGTGCCCACGCCGATGGAGCAGGTGACGCCGAGGGCGGCCACGCGCTCCTGGATGCGCTGGGCCACGAGAACCGGGTGCTCGGTGTTCACGGCGGTGGGGGTGACGTCCATGAAGGCCTCGTCGATGGAGACCTGCTGCACGTGGGGCGTCTCGTCCCTCAGGATGGCCATGATGGCGGCGGAAACCTTGCGGTAGCGGTGGAAGTTCCCGTGGGTCCAGATGGCATCAGGGCACAGCTCTCGCGCCAGCGACGAGGCCATGGCGCTGCGCACCCCGAAGGCGCGGGCCTCGTAGGAGCAGGTGGAGACGACTCCGTGGGCGTCCGCGTCGCCGCCGACGATGACGGGCTTGCCCCGCCAGGCCGGGTGATCCAGCTGCTCGACGGAGGCGAAGAAGGCGTCCAGGTCCACCAGCAGGATGGCCGGCCCTTCCCACGGTGGCAGACAAGCGCCGTTATCGCTCACTGGCCAGGAAGAACAGGGCCATGGTGCCGGGGCCCGAATGGGCACCGATGACCGGATCCACGTAGTTGATGAGAATGTCGGTGACGCCGAAGCGCTCGCGCACGAGGTCGGCCACGTACTCGGCGTCCTCGATGCAGTCGCCGTGGGTGATGAACACCGTCTGGTCGGCCACCGGCGCCGTGGCCGTCTGCTCCATGTGGTCGACGAGCGCCTTCAGCGATTTCTTGCGCCCGCGCACTTTCTCGAGCGGAATGAGGTGCCCCTCGTCGTCTACGTGCATGACCGGCTTGATGTTCAGAAGGGTGCCTGCCCAGGCGCTCGTGCGCGAGACGCGACCGCCGCGGAACAGGAACATGAGGTCATCCACCGTGAACCAGTGGGCCAGATGCAGCTTGTTGGCCTCCAGCCAGTCGCAAACCTCCTGGATGCCCTTGCCCTCTTCGCGCATTTTGGCGGCATACCAAACGAGCAGCCCCTCGCCAAGGGAGGCGGCCAGGGTGTCCACCGAAAGCACCGTGCGATCGGGGTAGGCGTCGGCCAGTTCCGCCAGCAAAAGGTCGATGGCCTGGTAGGTGCCGGAAAGCCCGCTGGAGAACCCGATGTAGAGCACGTCTTCGCCCGAGGCGAGAAGTCCTTCCAGAAGTTCGCGGGAATCCTTCAGGTTCGGCAGCGAGGTGGTGATGACCTTGCCCTCGCGCATCATGGTATAGAACTGCTTAAGGTCGGTTTTGTGCCCCTTGAGGTAGCTGTGGTGCTCCTCGCCGTCCACCATGAACGTTAAGGGGAGGATATGCAGGTCGAACTGGTCGATGACCTCCTCGGTGAGGTTGGAGGAGGAATCGGTGACGATAGCGAAGGCCATGGAGGGCTCCTTATCGGTAGGGGGCGGCGCGCGGCGCCCGAGTTGCGTTGGGGACATTCTAGCGCAAATTGGGTTCGTTGCACCGGCTGCGGCCAATGAAGCCTTTCCTGAGAAAAAGTTGTAACCATTGCCCCTGTTGCGCCCCCTTGCCGTATACTTTGCAAGATGCGCTCACAGACGCCTGGCGCCCCACCGGCGCGCAGGCCGTGACATAGAGGACGATTTCGAAGTGGAAGAGGGAAGCGCCGTGTCAAACAGCTACAAGGACACCATGAACCTGCCCGAGACCGATTTCCCCATGCGCGGGAACCTGCCGGCCCGCGAGCCGGAGCGGCTCGCCACATGGCAAGAGATGGACATCTACCGCCGCGTGCTGGAGAAGAACGCCGACGGCAAGCCCTTCGTGCTGCACGACGGGCCGCCCTACGCCAACGGCCCCATCCACATCGGTCACGCCTTCAACAAGATCCTGAAGGACTTCGTCGTCAAAAGCCATGCCCAGCGCGGGTACTTCACTCCCTACATCCCCGGATGGGACTGCCATGGCCAGCCCATCGAGCACATGGTTGAGGTGACGCTCGGGCCAGAGAAGATGGCCGAGATCTCCCAGGTGGAGCTGCGCCAACGCTGCCGCGAGTGGGCCGAGAAGTACGTCGACATCCAGCGCAACGGTTTCAAGCGCCTCGGCGTGAACGCCGACTGGGAACACCCCTACCTCACGTTCATTCCGAACTACGAGGCCGGCAACGTGGAGATCTTCAAGGATCTGTACCTGAAAGGCTCGGTCTACCGCGGCCGCAAGCCCATCCACTGGTGCACCCACTGCCATACGGCGCTCGCCGAAGCGGAGATCGAGTACTCCGACGAGGTGTCGCCTTCCATCTACGTGAAGTTCAAGCTGGACGCCATGCCCGGCGTGTTCGAGGCCTCCGGAGCCGAGGGCGACGCCTACCTGCTCATTTGGACGACCACCCCCTGGACGCTGCCGGCGAACACGGCGGTGTCGCTGGCGCCGGACGCCGACTACGTCATGGTCACGGTGGGCGGTGACAACCTCATCATGGCCAAGGAGCTGGTGGAAACCGTGGCCGAGGTGGCCGGCTGGGAGGACTATGATTTTGTGCGCGGCGCCGACGGCGAGCCGGTGGCGCTGACGGGCAAGCAGCTGTTCGGCCTCACCTACACCGCGCCCGTCCGCCGCGACATCAAAGGCACGGTCATCTACGGCGACCACGTCACCTTGGACACCGGCACCGGCGCCGTGCACACGGCCCCCGGCCACGGCCAGGACGACTACCTCGTGGCGCTGGAGTTCGACATCCCCATGCTCATGCCCGTGGACGACAACGGCGTGTTCACCGGCGAGGCGGGCCAGTTCGCCGGCCTTTCCACCGACGAGGCCAACCCGGTCATCATCGACTGGCTGCGCGAGCAGGGGACGCTGGTGGCCGAGAAGAAGATCAACCACTCCTACCCGCACTGCTGGCGCTGCCACGAGCCGGTCATCTTCCGCGCCACGGACCAGTGGTTCGTCTCCATGGACAAGAACGCCCTGCGCGAGGACGCCCTGCGCGCCATCAACTCGGAAGTGGAGTGGATTCCCGCTTGGGCCAAGAACCGCATCGGTGCCATGGTGGCCGACCGTCCCGACTGGTGCATCTCGCGCCAGCGCAGCTGGGGCGTGCCGATTCCCGTGTTCAAGTGCGCCAAGTGCGGCAACACCGTGGCCACGGCCGAAACCTTCGATGCGGTCATCGAGCTGTTCAACACCAAGGGCGCCGATGCCTGGTTCACCGAGGCTCCGAGCGAGTATCTGCCCCGCGGCACCAAGTGCGAGGTGTGCGGGGGCACCGAGCTCATCCCCGAAAAGGACATCCTGGACGTGTGGTGGGAGTCCGGCGTCTCGCACACGAGCGTCTGCCGCCATCGCGCCGAGACCGACGGCCTCACCTTCCCGGCCGACATGTACCTGGAGGGCTCCGACCAGCACCGCGGCTGGTTCCAGTCGTCGCTGCTCACCTCCATCGGCGCCTACGGCGTGCCTCCCTACAAGTCGGTCATGCACTGCGGCTTCACCGTGGACGAAGAGGGCCGCAAGATGTCGAAGTCGCTCGGCAACGGCATCGATCCGGAGGAGATGTGCAACAAGTTCGGCGCCGACGTGCTGCGCCTTTGGGTGTCGTCCTGCGACTACTCCCAGGACGTGTCCATCTCGGAGAACATCTTGAAGCAGGTCTCGGACGCCTACCGCCGTTTCCGCAACACCTTCCGCTTCCTGCTCGGCAACTTGAACGATTTCACGCCGGATGACTTCGTGGAGGACTGGGACGCGCTCGAGCCGCTCGACCAGTGGGCCCTCGTGCGCCTCTCGCAGCTGCTCGCCGATGTGGAGGCGTCTTATGAGTCTTACCGCTTCAACAGCGTCTACCGGGCCCTATACGATTACGTGAACGACATCTCCGCCGTGTACATGGACGTTACCAAGGATCGCCTGTACGCCGAGGCGCCGGCCTCGCCGCGCCGCCGGGCCGTGCAGACCGTGCTCATGAACATCCTGGAGGTGCTCGTGCGGGTCATGGCCCCCATCCTGTCGTTCACCACCGACGAGGTGTGGGAGTGCTACCCGCCGGCCTTCCGCGCCATCGAGGGCCGCGAGGCCTCGGTGCAGCTGGCCGGTTGGCCGTGCGCGCGCGACTTCGTGCCTTCTCTGCCTGCCGATGCGGGCGCGCAAGTGGCGACCATGGAGGAGATGATGGCCGTCCGCGAGGTGGTCACCAAGGCGCTGGAGGAGGCGCGAAACGAGAAGATCATCGGCAAGAGCCAGGAGGCGTCGCTTACCGTGACGGCCCCGGCGGCGCTGGTGGCCACGGCCGGCTCCTTCGACCCGGCGGTCTTCGAGGAGCTGTTCATTGTGGCCAAGGTGCAGTTCGTGGAAGGCGACGGCGACGAGATCACGGCGGCGGTCACGGTGGCCGAGGGCGAGAAGTGCCCGCGCTGCTGGAACATTCGCGAGCTGGGCGGCAACCCGAACCATCCGGATGTGTGCGAGCGCTGCGGGGACGCGCTGGACGCCATTCAGGGCGGGGCCGAGTAAGTGGCCGCCCCCGAGACGTTAACCATAGAGAAAGAGCAAGGGGAGGCCTCTGCCGTGGAGGAGAGGCTTCCCAGCCGGCGCAAGCGCAACGCCGCCATCTTCGTTCCTCTTGCCGCGCTGTGGCTTGTCCTCGATATCGCCACGAAAGCTTACTTCAACGGCTTCTCCGTGGGCCAGGTAGTGGCTGGTCCCTTTCTTGGTCTGGTGCAGTTCCGCCTGGTGCACAACACCGGTGCCGCCTGGGGTATGTTCGATGAATCGACCTTCGCCCTCGGGGTGATGTCGGTGCTCGTCTGCGTTGCGCTCACGGTGTATTTGTTCACGGCCGGCAAGCGCGCCGGCGTTATGGAGACGGTGGGGATCGCGCTGATTGTGGCCGGCGGCTTGGGTAACGCGCTCGACCGCTTCACGTTGGGCTACGTGGTCGATTTCATCGACACGGTGTTTATCAGTTTCCCTACGTTCAACGTTGCCGACATCGGGGTTACCTGCGGGTTCGTGCTGTTCTTCGCGGGGATGCTCTGGTCCATGAGGAGGGATGCGCCCGCGAAGGAGGTCGCATCGGAGGAGAAGTAGCCTGTTCGGGGGATGACCCTCTGGCAGGACGTCGATAGAATGGATGCCATGTCACGCTCGCTTTGCCATATCGCCACCACCGAGGACGCAGGAAACCGCCTGGATGCCCTGTGCGCCGCCCGGGGGCTCTACGCTTCCCGCTCGGCCGCCGCGCGCGCCATCGAGGAGGGCCGCGTTTTCGTGAACGGCGCCACGGTTTCCAAAAAGCATGCCGTGGCGGCGGGGGACACCATCGTCTACGAGGTGGACGACGAGCCGGAGTCCGTGGTGGTCTACGGCGAGCCTATCGATCTGGATGTCCGCTTCGAGGACGAGGACATGCTCGTGCTCTCGAAGCAGATCGGGCTCGTCTGCCACCCTTCCGTCGATCACGCCCATGGCACGTTGGTCAATGCCCTTATCTGGCACTGCGGCGAGGAGAACCTGTGCAACGTGCAGGGGGAGGAGGCCGACCGGCTCGGCATCGTGCACCGGCTCGACCGCGACACGAGCGGGCTCATGCTGGCGGCCAAGACCGACGAGGCCGGATGCGAGCTCATGGCGCAAATTCAGGATCGGGCGGTCGACCGCCACTACATCGCGCTCGTGCACGGCATCATGGCCCATGACACCGGCATGATCGACGCGCCCATCGCACGTTCGGCCGACGAGCGCTGCCGCATGGCTGTGCGCGATACGCCGAGCGCCCGGGAGGCCATCACCACCTTCCGCGTGCTCGAGCGCTTTGAAGCTGGCCCCAAGGACGACGGCTACAGCCTCATCGAGTGCAAGCTGTTCACCGGGCGCACTCACCAGATCCGCGTGCACATGCAGTACACGCGCCATCCTATCGTGGGCGACCCGGTCTACAACGCCCACGGCCCCCGCGATGCCCGGGCCCAGCTGGGGCTGCGCCGACAGTTCCTGCACTCCTACAGCATCGCCTTCGAGCACCCGACGACCGGCGAGCCCATGGCCTTCGCCGACAACCTGCCGCAGGATCTGCAGGAGGCGCTTGACGCGCTAGCCGAGCGCTCGCTGGGCAAGACCGACGCGGGGCGCGAGGTGGCCGAGCTCATGGCCGCCTCTCCCGTCCCTTCCGTGGAAGGAGAGGTACCCGATGAGTAAGAAGAAGGCCGCCGCGCCGCGCAAGGTGGGCGTCATCATTGCCAACACGGGCACCCCGGAGGCGCCAACGCGCAAGGCCGTGAAGAAGTACCTGTCTCAGTTCCTCATGGATCCGCGCATCTGCCCCATGCCGCGCCCGGTGTGGTGGACGCTTCTGCACACGAGCATCTTGCGCAAGCGCTCGCGCGCCTCGGCGGAGAAGTACGAGAAGATCTGGACGGAGGAGGGCTCGCCGCTCATCGCCATCACCGCCTCACTGGAGCGCGGGCTGAACGAGCACTACGCCGAACAGGGGCTGCCCGTGGTCGTGCGCGCCGGCATGAGCTACGGAAAGCCCTCCCTCAAGCAGGCCGTGAGAGAGCTGAAGGAGGAGGGTTGCACCGAGCTTGTCGTTCTGCCCATGTACCCTCAGTCGGCGTTTTCCACCACCGGCTCGGTGAGCGACGGCGTGGCCAAGGCGGTGCGCCGCGCGAGGTTCAAGGGCGACGTGCGCCTTATCGACGGTTACGGCGAGGACGCCACCTACGTCCGGGCCGTGGCCGCCTCCATCCGCAACGCGGGCTTTTCCGAAGAGTCGGGAGATCGCCTTCTGTTCTCGTTCCACTCCATTCCGCTGAAGGACATCGAGGCGGGGGATACCTACGAGCTGCAGACCGGGGCCACGAGTTTGGCCGTGGCCGGCGAGCTCGGGCTCGATCGCCGTGCCTGGACCATCAGCTACCAGAGCCGCTTCGACAAGGGCCGCACCTGGCTTTCGCCCTTCACGCGACCGACGCTAGAGCGCCTGGCCCAGGCCGCCGAGCCGGGCAGCCGCCTGTTCATGGTGTGCCCCAACTTCTCCGTGGACTGCCTGGAAACGCTCTACGACGTGCCCTACGAGCTGGAGCCCCTCTACCGGGCGGTGCTCGCGGGCCAGAAGGTGAACGCGGACGAGGAGCCGGGGGCCTTGGAGAATACGGGCAAGGCCGCCTCCCATTGCGATGACGCCCATGCCGACTTGGCCGCCGCCCGCCGGCGCCGCCGAGCCGTCGAGGATTTCCACCGCGGTGCCCACCGCCAGCGCTCCGACGAGGAGGCCTTCGTCTACGTCCCCTGCCTGAACCGCTCCAAGGCCCACTTGAAGGTCCTTACTGCCGTGCTCGCCCCCTACGTGGGCGACACCGAATAGGGCGCCTCCCTTCTGGAAAAGAAACGCCGGAAGCGTTGAGCTTCCGGCGCAGGAGGGGGCTTCTCAGGTTGCGGTTTGCTAGATATCGGCGATGACGGCCTCTGCCATGAGATACCCGTAGTTCATGGCCGCATCGAAGCCCATGGCGTAGGGGCGGCCGTCCTTCTCCTCGATGGAGCCGCATACGTCGCCGGCGGCGTACAGGCCCGCGATCGACTCTCCGGCTTCGGTGAGCACCCGACCGGCCGTGTCGATGGCAAGGCCGCCCGTGGTGAGGTAGAAGGTGGGAAGGCAGCTGATGACCCAGATGCCGCTATAGGTGTCGATGTAGGGGAGATTCTTACGCCCGAACTCGTCCTCCTCGCCGGCGAGGGCGTGGGCGTTGTGGGTCTCGATGGTGGAGGCCAGCTCGGGCAGGCCAAGCGCTTCGGCTGCCTCTTCGACCGAGTCGTAATGGACCATGTCGCCGCGATGCTCCAGGCATTTATAGGTGTCCATGGCGTACAGCTCGTTCTTGTTGGTGGTGATGCGCCCCGACTCGTCGGTGATGTAGAAGAAGGCGCCTCCGTTGGCCGCATCGCGCAGACCGCGGCCGAGCATACCGTGGTTGTCGGACATCATGTTCCCGAACTGGGCGCCCGAGGCGTTCACGATGATGCCCGGCGTCGTCTGATAAAGGAACGCGATCTCGAAGTTAGAGCCTGCCTGGCTCGTCGTCGAGAGGAAGGCGCCGAGCTCGCGCCCCATGCACTCGATGGCGCCCCCGGCCTTCTGCCCCATGAGGATACCCTCGCCCGTGGATCCGGGCGCGCAGTTGAACTTGTAATCGGCGTATTCGGGGTAGTACTCGGCGATCATATCCGGGTTGGCTGCGAATCCGCCCGTGGTGAGGCAAACGGCTTTCGCGCCCACGGTCCAACTTGAGCCGTCGCGGCCCTGGGCCAAAAGACCAGTCACTCGGCCGTCGGCTTCCTGGACGAGTTCGGTGACCTCGGTGGCGTAGATGATCTGGCCGCCGAGCGCCCCCACTCGGTCGACAAGGAAGTCCTTGGCATAGCCGCAGCCACCCATGTAGCATCCGGGGGCGAGGTAGGGGGTCACGCCGTAGGCCGGGTTCACTCCGAGACTGTAGAAGCCCACGCCCATGCCGTGCAGCCAGTCTACCAGCTTGCCAGAATTGTCGTACATGGCGGTCTGATAGGGCATTGCGCCGTTGAAACGGTCGTTTTCGGGCACGAGGTACTTGCTCATGACAGCCAGCATACCCGCTTTGTTGAACATGGGGTTCTCATCGTGTCGTCCCAGCGCATAGTTCGATTGCAGCTGCGATTCCGCCGCCGCGACGCCCGAGTAGGTCATCGGCATCGAGCCGCCGGCAATGTCCTGTTTCTCGAAGAGCACGACCGACTTGCCGGCCTCCAGAAGACGGACGGCGGCGATGAGTCCCGCGGTGCCCGCACCGGCCAGTGCGACATCGACCTCGAGGTTTTGAGGGGCGCCCCCGGTCGGCGCAGTTGTCCCCAAACTGAAGGAGGAAACGCTGCCGCCGGCGTTCGTGATCGCATCTGCGACGGCGTTTCTGACGGCGATAGAGGTGGTTGTCGCTCCTGTCACTGTGTCGACGTCTAGATTCTTCGTCTCGAGGATTCGTGAGGCCATTATAGGCGCTGCGGTTGTGCCGATGCCGATGGTGTCATCGCAGCGCAGGACGCGAACTGAGGCGAGGTCGCCGCCTGCGACGACGACCTCGACTATCAGGTCGTCGTCGTGGCCCATGGCTGTTCCGATCCATTTCCCGTCGGTGAAGCTCTCTGGGATACCGGGGATGGAGCCGGTATCTGCCAAAGGGGAGGAGTCGGGTGATTGATTTTGCGGACTCGAGCATCCAGCAAGTCCCCCTACGGCGGCAATACTGCCCAAAGCCAGAGTCCCCTTGATAAAGTCCCTACGGTTGAATTCCATGATTGAGTTCCCTCCTTCTGGGATGGTTGACGCCGCAACGTTGTGTCGGTGCGGTCTAGGCAGCGCTGAGTATGGAGGGTTTTCAAGTGCGCCGCGACCCCGATAATCGGTGCATTTCCTTCATGAACGGCACGGAAGACCATGACCGAAAATCGGTTAACTTTTTTCAAAATGACTGTTCAGGGTCTTGGAATCGATGGTCTAGAGAAAAAACAGGCATCAAGGCTAAGGAGGGTCTGCCCCGAGCAGTAAAATAGAGCAGATTGCGAAAGGAGGGTGCGGATGGCCGATGGGCTGACAAAAATGGCATTGGGTATCTTTGGCTTCGGCTTTTGCAAGGCATCGCTTGGCGCTGCCTATATGACGGCGATGGGATCGGTGTTCTCCACTGTCGGCTTTGTCTCTGAGCTCAACTTCATGGTGCCTATGCTCGTCTCTTCCCTTCTTACGGCCTCTGCTCTCGTTTTGATGGTGCGCTCTCGTCGTCTCTTATCGGGCGCCCTGCGCCAGTATCCCGCCGTTATATCTCTCTCGTCCGGGTTTCTTCTCAGCGCCGGCGATTTGCTTTCTAGGTCCCCCGATGGCTTTGCTGCCGCTCTCTGTGGTGCGCTGTGTGGCTACTCGTCGACCATCCTCAATGCTGTTTGGCTCGACGTCTTCGCCGCCGAGGAAGATACTGCTTCATCGACGGTGCAAATTGTCGGTGCCCTTGTCGTCCAATGCATAGCAAGCCCTCTCCTTGTGGCCTTCGGGCGCTTTTGGTCCTGTACGCTGCCCATTTTATCGGTGGGCCTCTCGTCGTGGTTGTTGTCCCGCAAGAAGCGCACCATGAGTTTTCCCGAACATCGGACGTCTATGCCTGCTGTTCCGCCGGAACGACGCGACCTTACCTTGGCCTACCTTTGCGTTTTCGCGCTCGTCGGGGTCGTTGGCATCCTGCATACCGCCGTGCTTGGCTCCCAATCGGAACATTTGGTTGGCGACGTGGATATGTGGATACCCCTCGCGGCTGCAACTCTGGTCACGCTGCTTTTGGCGCTCATCGCTCTTAGGAGCCCGCATCCGGCGTCGGTCTACAATGCCTGCTTGCCTCTGCTTCTCTTGATTTTGTCGCTTCTGCCATTTCTCGGCGATGGCCTTGGAGGTCTGGTGGGCCTCGTCATGATTGCCTGTTACGATGCTTGCAGCATGGTGTTTTTGCTATACATCGTTGACAGCGCGCGACGTCTTGACCTTTCGACCTACATCCTCTCGGCTGCCTACTTGGGAGGTTCGGCGCTTTCGCTTCTGACGGGTTTAGGCGTCGGCAGCATTCTCCGGTCGCTGAGCGTCGATTACGGGCTTTCGTTGCTCACTTTGCTTGCCTTTGCCGCCATTTACCCATTGGCCGGGGTGCTGGTGTTCGGTATCAGCAAAGCGCGCAGGCAGCTGGGGCCGCGTACGAGCGATTCGGAGGAAGATAGCGTGACCGACTGCACGCATCCGGCTGATACGCCGATGCCTGATGAGGTTTCGGAGGGAGAGGCGAACGCGAGCGATTCGAACTCGATCGACAATGCGTTCGAAGGAGGGGTTGAAGGCATCGCTGCTGCGAGCGGACTCACGCGGCGCGAGAGGGAGATTCTGGGCTATCTGGCCCGTGGACGTTCTGCTCGCTACATCGCGGAAGACCTCGTCTTGTCGGAAAACACCGTTTGGGCCCATATCAAGCGCATCTACTCCAAGACGGGCGTTCACACAAAGCAGGAGCTTATGAGTATTGTCGAGAAAATGGCCGAAGGAAAAGAGTAAGAGAACGCCTCTCCAATTAGCGGGCATGAAGAAAGGCTCCCGAAAGAGAGCCTTTCTAGCTGGAATGCCGCAGCCGCAGGGAGGGGAGGCCGCAGCGGAGTAAGCGGTTTCGCGCGCGGGCGCTTAGGCCTCGGCGAGCTCGTGGCCGAGCAGATAACCGAAGGTGATACAGCGGCCGTGGGAGTTGCCGGCGACGTTGATGGGGTAGTCCACCGCGGTGATGTCGCCCATGATGTTGCCGAGCACGTAGAGGCCCTCGATGACCTCGCCGTTCTCATCGAGGCACTGGAAGTCGTTGTTGCACTTCAGGCCACCGCAGACGGCGAGCAGCGCCGGACCGACCTTCAGGGCGTAGAAGGGGCCTTGCTTCACAGGCGTGAGGAACACGGGCTTCTTGTAGTAGTCGGTGTCCTCGCACATGAAGCGCTCGCCGTTGTCGTTTACAAAGAGGAACGGGCCGTGGAGTCAGCAGAAGGCCTGAGGATGCGCGCGCAGGAAACGGTCGGCCGAAATTACGATCTCGCGCGGTTGCATCGCGAGTTTGTGCGTTCCGCATACCCTTAGGACAAAGGTCGGTTATTGTCCCGGTGGGAGTGCTAAAATCCTCCTTACGCTTGAATAGACCCAGGAGGTATCGATGCTCTCAGAGCGCATGCTCACCACCGTCGTCCGCGCCATGACCGACAAGACCCTGACGCTGCACCCCGTGCCCGAAGGCGCGCTTCCCGACCCCGAGGAGGGGCGCCCCTACACCCTCTAC
Source organism: Adlercreutzia sp. DFI.6.23 (assembly GCF_024462535.1). Taxonomy (NCBI): domain Bacteria; kingdom Bacillati; phylum Actinomycetota; class Coriobacteriia; order Eggerthellales; family Eggerthellaceae; genus Adlercreutzia; species Adlercreutzia sp. DFI.6.23. The sequence continues at coordinate 305,526 of NZ_JANGBP010000002.1, read as the reverse complement.
GTGCACGTTCCCTTCTGCGAGCGGCTGTGCCCCTACTGCTCCTTCAACCGCTTTCCCTACCGGGAGCAGCGCGCTCACGACTACTTCCAGGCCCTGCGCCAGGAGATGCGGATGCTCGCCGATCAGGGCTACGACTTCGAGAGCGTGTATGTGGGCGGCGGCACGCCGACGGTGGACATCGACGAGCTGTGCGAGACCATTGATTTGGCCCGCGACCTCTTCCACGTGAAGGAGGTCAACTCGGAGACGAACCCGAACCATCTCATCCCGGAGTATCTGGATAAGCTCAAGGGCCGCATCCAGCGCCTGTCGGTGGGCGTGCAGTCCTTCGACGACGGGCTTCTGCGTCAGATGGACCGCTACGAGAAGTACGGGAGCGGGGAAGAGATCTTCGAGCGCATCGGCCAGGCGGCCCCGTACTTCGAGTCGCTGAACGTGGACATGATCTTCAACTTCCCCACGCAGACCGAGGACATTCTCATTTCCGACTGCGAGAAGATCGCGCTGTGCGGCTGCCATCAGACGACGTTCTCGCCGCTGTACCAGTCCCATGCCACCACGCGCAAAATGGAGCAAGTGCTGGGAAAGATGGACTATGACAAGGAGCGGCGCTTCTATCATATCTTGGACGAGATTCTGGCCGGGGGAGAGAACCCCTTCTTCGAGCGGCGCACGTTGTGGACGTTCAACCGTCTCGACGAGAATCACGAGCGCAAACAGCATTTGGAAGTGGACGAGTACGCCGTGTCCTATGAGGAGTGCGTGGGCATAGGCTCCGGCTCCATCACGCATCTGGGTGACAACCTGTTCGTGAACACGTTTAATCTGGAAGAGTACGGCGAGCTGGTGCGCGCCGGCGCGACGCCGCTGCTCGGCAAGACCGATCTGCCACGCCGTGACCTCATGCGCTACAAGTTTTTGCTGCAGCTGTACAGCCTGCGCTTCGACAAGCACGAATTCGAGCGCGATTTCGGCGTGTCCGTGGAGCGCGGGCTGCCCGTTGAGATGGCCTTCATGCGGGCCAATGGCGCGTTTGCCACCGACAACGCCGACGAGCTGACCCTCACCCCGGCCGGCCGCTACCTCACCGTGGTGCTGTACCGCCAGTACCTCGCCGGTCTGAACAACCTGCGCGAGCAGGCCCGCGCCAAGCTCCCCGGCGACGAGCGCGACCTCCTGTTCGGCGACGGCACGGAGAAGTAGCGCAGCGCACGGCGGAGGGCACTTTTAACGAAGGTGGACAAAATGACGTCGAGTGAGTTCTCTGGAGTTCGGATGTGCGCCGTATGGCGGCTTGTTGCTTTCATTTTATGCGCAAGACGTTAAGATGTTGCTCAGTTTGGGTCGCGAAAGACCTCTTCTCAGCTCACTGGACGCAATTTTGTCCATTTCTGGCGTAAATACTCTCCAAGGGGCACACATCATTCGCCGCCGCACAGGGCGATGAGCTCCTTGCGGGAGTGCACGCCGCACTTCACGTAGATGTGCTGGATGTGGGCCTTCAGCGTGCCGGAGGCGATGAACAGCTCCCGCTCGATCTGCTGGTTGGTCTTGCCGCTCGCGATGAGGCGGCAGATCTCGTCTTCCCGGGGGCTCAAGTGGCACGATGCGGACACGGCGTCGCAGCGCTCGGCGATGCGCTCGGCCCGCAGGCTCTCCTTGGCGAGATTATCGGTCTCCAGAAGCCGGATGCCCCAGCGGCTGGCCAGGTCCTTCTCCGACAGCAGCATGAGCGTGCTCGCCAGCACCAGCATGACCACGGCCACGGTGATGGCGATGTTCTGGGTCGTCGGAGCGAGGCCCAAGGCGCCTAAGAGCTCGGCCACGTTGCCGCCCCACAGCGTGAACAGCGAGTTCACGCGTACAACGCCCGTGAGTGCGATGATGGCGATGCCCATGCGCTTGGACAGGTCGTAGAACAGAAGGGCGATGAGCAGCGACATGAGGGACATGCCCATGGAGATGAGGTAGCCCGCCGCCGTGGTGCCGAGGATGCCCTCGGCGGGAATGAGCAGGAGCCCGCATACCATGAGCAGAAGCGGCGAGCGGAACAGGGCGCTCACCGAGAAGCGGTCCGAGAAGAAGTACACGACAATGAAGAACGCGCCCATGACAATGGCGGTCGACAGCGACGAGTGCACCCCGGCGCCGGCGGGCAGCTGGGCTGAGCGCAGCCCGTAGGCGAAGGCGTAGATGCACAGCACTGCGAGCGGCTTTACGGGGAACGAGAACTTGGGGTAGGCCCGCGGCGTCGTCTCCCGCTCGGGCAGCGCTCGGAACGCGAGGGCGAGGCTGCCCACGGCGACAAGCGGCAGGAGCACGAGCACGACGGCGAAGCGATCGCCTGAAAGTCCCTGGCAGAGGTAGACGAGCGGCACGGCGATGAAGCGGGAGGCGGGCGAGCAGGGTGGCGGCGATGCCGAAGCCCGCGTACAAGTAGTCGAACAGGACATGGGGATCGAAGGGGACGGCCAGCCCCGCCCACGGCGCCGCGAAGGTGAGCGTCATCCACGTCCGGGCGCAGCCCAAGGCGAACAGATAGGGGATCATCTGCTCCAGATTGTCGAGGCGGCGCTTCTCGCGCAGTGCGGGTGTCTTTTCCATGGGGCCATTATAGCGGGTTGCGTTCATTGCGCCCCGGTTCGTCGGGAAACAGGGCCTTCCCCCATGCGCCACCGCCCCGCCGGCAGGGAGGGAGGCCGGCGGGGCGACAGGTGGGGGAGGGTTATCAGAGCTACAGGGCTGCCACGTAGCGTCCGGTGACGTAGCCGGAGGTGATGGCGCGCCCGATGGAGAGGCCCTCGACGTCCATGGGATAATCCACGCCGCCATAGAACTGGCCCGAGGCGTTGCCTACGGCGAACAGGCCCTCGATAGGCGCACCCTCGGCGCCGAGGCACTGCTGGTTCTCGTTCACCGTGAGTCCGCCGAGTACGGCCGGCACGGAGTTCGCGCCGCGGGGCACCGCGAAGAACGGCCCCTGCTCGATGGGAACCAGATAGTCGGCGCGCTTGCCGAACTTCCCATCGGCCCCGGTCGCGCACAGCTCGTTGTAGGCCTCGATGGATGCGACGATGGTCTGCTCGTCGATGGGGTCGATGTGCCACTCCTCGGCTTCCATGTAGGCGTTGATGTTGGCCGCCAACTCGGCGAAGGTCTCGCCCTTGACGAACTGATCCTCCGAGGGAATCTTCATGTTGCCCACGCCGAACTTCACCTCGTTGGGATGGGCTGCGGCCCACTGCTCGCCAATCTCGACCCAGTTCGCCGGCATGATGGTGAAGAGCTTCGCCGCCATGGGGTTCTGGAAATCGTACTCCTCGAGGTACCCGCGCATGAGGTTGTTCAGGTAGGCGAAGGACAGAACTTCATTCATGAAGCGCTCTCCGTGGATGTCCAGGTTCAGGAAGGGCAGCTCCAGACGGGTCAGCGCACCGCCGCCGTGAACCATCTTCGAGTGGTTCACCGGCGTCATCTGCGCCCCGGCCCAGATGCCGGCCATCATGCCCATGCCGTCGCGGAAGGGGCTCATGGTCTTGAAGCCTCGCAGGTCGGGACAGTAGTAATCGCGCATTTCCTGGTTGCCGGAGCAGTCGCCGGAGGCGAGGATGACGCCTTTGGCGGCCTTGAAGAGCACGTTGCCCTCCTCGGTCTCGCAGATCACGCCGGCCACGCGCTCCCCCTCCTTGTACAGCTGCACGGTCGGGGAGTTGAAGAAGAACTCCACGCCCTCGGCGGCTACCGCATCGCAGACGGCCAGGGCCGCGTCGTTGTGGGCGCCTTCCAAGTGGTTGTAGGTGTTCGCGTGCAAGTAGTAGGTGTAGCCGTTGTACTCGCGCTCGGAATCGTAGGGCTTCGACTCGGCGCCGCCCTCGGCCGCCGTGTCCGCCCACCAGGTAACGGCCTCGTAGGAGTTGCGGGCCCACGCTTCCAGCAGCTTGCGGTTCGAGCGGTAGGCATTTTTCTCCATGAGGAAGGCGACGCAGGCCTGGATGCCGGCCTCGTCGGTCTTGGTGGTGTCCACCGAGGCGCCCATGTTGCCCGTCGTCTGGGCGGTTCCGATGTTCTGAACGCAGGCCACCTTGGCGCCGGCGGCTACGGCGGAATGGGCCGCGGACAGGCCCGACTCGCCGGCACCTACGACAACGACGTCGTACTCGCGGGTGTCTGCGAAGTCGGTAATGGGCTCGGGAGCTTGCAGGAAGGCGGGCAGCCCGGCATCGGCAGAGCCGGTATCCGCGAGCGTGGCCGTCTCCGCGGCGGTTTTCGGGGCGCAGCCCGCAAGGGCGCTCGCTCCCACGACTCCGGCGGCGGCCAGTCCGGTGAACTTGAATAAATCGCGACGGGTGACTTCCATGATGACCCTCCTGAACGACGGGCGGCTTCTTCGAACCGCGCTCCCTTCGCGCTCGGCTGGTGGAACCGTCCTCTTCGGCTCTGTCCGATTGCCGAGCGCTGCTGACGGGTTGCATCATGGCCCGGTTCGCAAAACCGCGCATCGGGCCGATCGACGAAATTGGGTTAAATGCCTAACCCAAGGCATAACCCAGAGCGTGACCTGGGAAGATGGGTCGTCCTGAACGGTGACATAGCGAATCAAATAACTCGCAAGATTTTGGAAATAGTTGGAAGTTTCGAGCAGAGTGATGTTGCGAGATCGGAAGTAGTTGGGAGTTTCGGGTGTGTTTCGAAGCAAATTGCCTGCAATGGGTCGATTTGCTGCTCGAAATTCCCGACTATTTCTCTCGTGATGTCCGAAACCCTTAACTAATTCCTTCGCATTGCTCGAAACTCTGATCTAATTCCTGACTGACTTGCCCGTTAGCTCTAAATACGCGCTCGTAGTAAAAGAGCCGGCATTATGCCGGCTCTCTAAGTTCTGGTCGGGTTGACAGGATTTGAACCTGCGGCCCCTTGACCCCCAGTCAAGTGCGCTACCAAACTGCGCCACAACCCGTTGGTGCTTTTGAGCTCTCACTCAAACAGCTTTGCTATGATAACCCGACCGCAACGCCTTTGCAAGAGGAAATTTTCCGAACGGTTCTTCGCCTCTCTTTTGTTCGACAAAGCCACCGGCGATAATCCCAGCATCCCGAGAGTGTGCATATTAGTGCGTACGGAAAAGCTTCGATGCCAGTTTAGTGACAAGCCCGAATTAAGTATCCGTTCTTAAGGTTATAGGACTCCTGATCCCCGCCGCATTAAGCTTCCGAGGCGGGGAAGCGCCGATACTCTCATAGGAAGACTCGATAACTCGGGTTTTGCTGTCGTGGTAGGCTATGCCCAAACAAGCAGGATCCGGCGACAGAGCCGGGAAAATGCAACGAGGAGGTTCCCATGGAAGTTATCGTCGCACCCGAGCCCATGGATTACGAGATTCGCGGGATGTACCGGTTCGCCACGTTGCGGGAGGACTCGGGTCTTGCCGAGGCCGTGCGCGGGCGCTGGCCCGAGAACCCGCGGCTGCTCATGATCGCGGCCGAGCCGGATAACGACACCTATACCGAGAACCTCGCCATGGATCTGGCCACGGCGCTGGTGAAGGCCGATCTTCCGGTGGGGGAGCTGCGCGTGCTCCAGCGCGAGACGGCCGACGTTGCGGCCCAGCTTATCGCCGGTGCCGATGTCATCGTGCTGGCTGACGGCGAGGGGGAGGACGCCGATGCGCAGCGTGAGGCCTTCTTTGGCGAGTTGGACATGTCGACCTTGCTTGAGGGCGTCAAAAAGGGCGCTCTCGTTATCGCGCTTTCCGAGGCGGCGCGCGACGCCATCCGATAGCCCTGCTGCTGGGTGATCTCGGATCGGCGTGGCTTTTCGTTGCCTCGGCTCACGGTTGCCCAGAGACGCGTTCCGGGAAAAATCCAGGCACTTTCCATCGTCCGTGACGATTTCGTGCCGCTTCGGCATTGGGCGGGTAACTGCGCTGCCGATACGTCATCATGACCCCTCCATTCATCGACAATAGATGCGAAAACGTCCGCGTCGACGACGAGAGAGGGGAGGTGCCCGTGAACAGAGACGCGCTGGTCGTCGGTTTGGCGCTGTTCGCCATGTTCTTCGGCGCCGGCAATCTCATCTTCCCGCCGTACCTCGGCATGGAGTCGGGCACGCTCTGGCCGCTCGGCCTGGCATGCTTCGTGTTCTTCGACGTGGTGGTCTCCTGCGTGGGCGTCTTCGCCATCAACAACGCGGGGGGCTCCATCCTCTCAATCCAAAATGCCCTGGGCAAGAAGGCCGGCCTGGCGCTGAACACCGCCGCCATTCTGTGCGTGGGCATGCTCATCGCCCCGCCGCGCTGCGCCGCCACCACCTTCGAGATGGCCATCGCGCCCTGGTTCGGCGATGCTATCGGGCTCTTGCCGTTCTCCGTCGCGTTCTTCGCCGTGGTGCTCTTGCTGACGCTTAAGCCCACGCGCATCATCGATGTGGTGGGCAAGGTGCTCACGCCGCTTCTCGTGGCCGGCATCGTGGTCATGGTCATCGCCGGCATCGTGAACCCGCTGGGACCTGTGGGCTCTCCCGAGACGGACACCGTCGTCGCCGACGGCGTGCTCGCGGGCTATCAGACTATGGACATCCTCGCGGTCGTCGGGTTCTCCATCCTCGTGCAGGAATCGGTGCGGGCGGCCGGCTACGGCGAGAAGCGCGATCAGATGCGCGTTACGGCCCGGGCGAGCCTCGTGGCCTGCGTGCTGCTCGCCGTCATCTACGGCGGTCTCACCTACTTGGGCGCCACGTCCGCCAGCGTCGTGCCGCACACGGTCAGCCAGGCCGAGCTCATCACCATGATCGTGTGGAAGCTCATGGGGGAGGCCGGCGTGGCGGTGCTGGGCGTCGTCGTGGGCCTGGCCTGCCTCACCACGGCCATCGGGCTGTGCGGCGCCACGGCCGATTACGTCGAGCGCGTCACCATGCGCCGGGTGAGCTATCGGGCGGCCCTTATCATTGTGGTCGTGGCGGCATTGCTCATCTGCAATCTCGGACTTACGAACATCATCGCCCTGGCGAGCCCGATTCTCTCGGTGGTCTGCCCGCCGTTCATGACGACGGTGGTGCTCTTGCTGTTTCGCAAGCACCTGCAGGGCACCTGGGTGTTCAAGGGCGCGGCGCTCGCCGCCGTGGCAGCGAGCCTCCTCCTCACGGTGCACGATCTCACCGGGGCCTTCGCTTTCGTCGAGGCGGCGCCTTTGTACGCTTACGGTTTCGCGTGGCTCTTGCCGTCGCTGGTCGGCGGCGCGGCCGGCGCCCTTCTGGGCCGACGGTTCGATTCGGCCGCGAGCGGATGAGTTCTCGCAAAAATTGATCAAATGCATAATTACGATGACCCTTTTACCGAGTATTGCTCATGAGTCGGGGGAAGGAGGCGCGATTACCTGCGCCTCCTTTGCTATGGTAGGGGGCAAGATCCGAGGGATCTCGCCTAACCGCAGAAAATATGAGGCTGCGGAAAGGCCGATATATTAGGTTAGGAGGATCCTGAATGGAGTTCAGTTTCGGACTGATGGGCTTCCTTATCGTGTTCCCCCTCATTGTGGCCGCCGCGCTCTTGTTCGTGCGGCAGGAGGGGCCGCGCCGCGTCATCGTCTGCGTGTCGGGCGTTGCCATCGCGCTGGCGTCGGTCGTTCTCGTGGTCGTGAACCTGGGGGCGAGCTGCACGCTCTTCGCGTTTGAGAGCATGGCCATCGACTTTATCTGCACGGGCATCTCCGTGGCCATCGCGGCGGTCATCGTGTGGTTCGCCGTGCGCTACAAGAACCTGTGGGCCGCCGTGCTCGCGGGCGTGCAGGTAGTCGGCACGCTCATCCTGGAGTTCATGTTCTCCCACGGCATCGAGGTGCCCTACGGCCTGTACTTCGACTCGCTCTCGCTTCTGATGACCTTCATCGTCGGCGTGGTGGGAAGCGGTATCTGCATCTACGCTCTGGGTTACATGGAGGATTTCCAGGCCCACGAGCCTGAAGGGGCGCCGGATCGCCGCCCGATGTTCTTCGCGCTGATGTTCGTGTTCCTCTCCGCCATGTACGTCATCGTGTTCTCCAACAATATGGAGTGGATGTTCACCGGCTGGGAAGTGACAACGCTCTGCTCGTTCCTCCTCATCGGCTACACCCGCACCGAGGAGGCCATTGCGAACGCCTTCCGCCAGATCATCATGAACCTGGCCGGCGGCATTGGCTTTCTGGTGGCGCTGTGGTGCTGCGCGCTCACGGTGGGAACTTTCTCGTTCTACGAGTTCCTCGTCATCGGCCAGAACAACCCGGCCCTGACCACCTTGGCCGTCACCGCGCTGGCCTTCGCGGGCATCACCAAGGCGGCGCAGATGCCGTTCCAGACCTGGCTTCTGGGCGCCATGGTGGCCCCCACGCCCACCTCGGCGCTGTTGCACTCCTCCACCATGGTGAAGGCCGGCGTCTTTCTGCTGGTGAAGCTGGCGCCCGTGCTCCACGTGTCGCCGGCGCCGGCGGTCATGGTCATGCTCGTGGGCGGCATCACCTTCGCGCTGTGCTCGTTCATGGCCATCTCGCAGTCCAACGCCAAGCGCGTGCTGGCCTATTCCACCATCGCCAACTTGGGCCTCATCACGGCCTGCGCCGGCGTGGGCACCGCCGAGGCGGTGTGGGCCGCGTGCTTCCTCATCCTGTTCCATGCCATCGCGAAGTCGCTCCTGTTCCTGTGCGTCGGCACCGCCGAGCACCACATCGGCAGCCGCGACATCGAGTCCATGGACCTTCTGTTCGACCGCATGCCGCGCCTGGCCCGCTTCATGATGCTCGGCATCATGTGCATGTTCATCGCGCCCTTCGGCATGCTGCTCGCCAAGTGGGCCACGCTCGTGTCCTTCGTGGACACCCGCCAGGTCGCCCTCATCATCATCCTGGCCTTCGGCAGCGCCGCCACGTTCATGTTCTGGGCCAAGTGGCTCGGCAAGCTCTCCGGCATCGCCGGCGAGCCGGAGAACGTGGAGATCACGGTGAAGCCGACAGAATGGGCGGCGCTGCTTCTTATGGCCTGCCTGCTCGTGCTGGCCTGCGTGTTCCTGCCGCTCATCTCCGGCACCCTCGTCGAGCCCTACGTGGCCAGCGTCTACGGCATGCTCGGCCAGGACATCGCCACGGACAACCTGTGGCTCGCCTCCATCTGCACCGTTATCGTGGTGGCCGTGCTGTTCGCCGGCCTTGGAACCAAGCAGAAATCGCGTCGGGCGAACGTCTATCTGGCCGGCATCAGCCGCGACAACGACTCCCGCGCCTTCCAGAACTCGCTGTCGGGCACCACTGAGGCCACGACGCGCAACTGGTACATGGAATCCGTGTTCGGCGAGGCCCGCATCGCGCCGGTCGGCGTGGCGTTCAACACGCTCATCATGGCCGCCGCGTTCGTCGTCGCCATCATCGCGGGCCCGATGGGCTTTTAGGAAGGGTGTGATCTCATGACTTTGCTTACGACACTCATCGGCACCCTCCTGTTCGCCGTGGCAGGCCCCGTCATCGGGTGCCTCCTGGCCGGTCTCGACCGCATCATCTCGGCCCGCATGCAGGGCCGCGTGGGGCCGCCGCTTCTGCAGCCCTACTACGACGTGCGCAAGCTCTTCGAGAAGGAGCGCGTCTCCGTCAACTCCGTGGAAGGCGTCTACGTGGCCTGCGCGCTGCTGTTCGCGCTCATCGCCGGCGGCATCTTCTACTCCGGCGGCAACCTGCTTCTGTGCGTGTTCGTCATCACGCTGTCGAGCCTGTTCTTCATCATGGCCGCCTACTCCACGCGCAGCCCCTACGCCGAGGTGGGCGCGGCTCGCGAGACGCTGCAGGTGATGAGCTACGAGCCCATGGTGCTGCTCATGGCCGTGGCCTTCTTCCAGGCCGCAGGCTCCTTCGACGTGGCCGAGGTGTTCCAGCTCAACCACCCGATCATCTGCACCATTTGGCTCGTGTTCTTGGGCGTCCTCTTCATCCTCACCATCAAGCTGCGCAAGTCGCCCTTCGACCTGTCCATGTCGCATCACGCCCACCAGGAGATCGTGCGCGGCATGACCACCGAGATGAGCGGGCCTACGCTCGGCATGGTGGAGATCATGCACTGGTGCGAGAACGTGCTCTTCCTCGGCTGGATCGGCATGTTCTTCCTGTGGGCGAACCCCGTCTCCGTTCTGGTCGCCATCGTCATCGTGCTTCTGGTGTACTTCCTGGAGATCTGGATCGACAACAACTTCGCGCGTGTGAAGTGGCAGTTCATGTTCAAGTCGGCGTGGCTCGTGGCCCTTATCGCCGGCGGCGTGAACGTCGCGTTCCTCGCGTTTCTGTAAGGAGGTAGGCACATGGCATTCGCATCGAAATCGCCCTGGGTCATCCACTACGACGGCTCCAGCTGCAACGGCTGCGACATCGAGGTCTTAGCGACGCTGTGCCCCGGCTTCGACGGCGAGCGGTTCGGCGTGGTGAACACGGGCAATCCCAAGCACGCCGACATCTTCCTCGTCACCGGCAGCGTGAACGAGCAGAACATCGGCGTCGTCCGCGAGATCTACGACCAGATGCTCGAGCCCAAGGTGGTCGTGGCCTGCGGCATCTGCGCCTGCACCGGCGGGGTCTTCCACGACTGCTACAACGTCATCGGCGGCGTGGACAAGGCCATCCCCGTCGATGTGTACGCCCCGGGCTGCGCCGTGCGCCCGGAGCAGATCATCGACGCCGTGGTGGCCGGCGTGGCGAAGCTCGACGAGAAGTCGGCGGCCCTGGCCGCTGCCAAGAAGGGAGCGTGAGAAATGACGACCTTTGAGCAGACCTTCGAGGAGCTGCCGCTGGCCGGCGTGCACGACTTGGCGGCCGCGCGCCATGCCGAGGGCTGGCGCTACGTGCAGATTCTCGCCGTCAACACCGAGGAGGGCATCGATCTCGTCTACTCCTACATGAAGGACGGGCATCTCGCCAACTTCAACGTGAGCGGCGTGAAGCAGACGGACGTGGTGCCCTCCATCACCGATCTGTACCTGGAGGCCTTCGTCTGCGAGAACGAGATCCACGACCTGTTCGACGTGGCCATCAGCGACATTGCCATCGACTTCGGCGGCATGTTCTACCAGCTGGCGGAGAAGGCCCCCATGACCGTGGTGAGCCCCGAGCAGCTGGCGGCGCGCGAGAAGGCGAAGAAGATCGCCGCGGCCAAGGCCGCCAAGGAGGCGAAGGCGGCCGCGCCGGCCGAGGCGCCAACCGGCCCCACCGAGAAGGAGATCCAGGCGAAGATCGCCGGGCTCGACCCTGAGAAGGCCGCGAAAGTGAGGGCGGCCATGGAGGCCAAGGCCAAGAAGGCCGCGGCTGCCGCCCCGGCGCCCGCTGGCCCCACGGAAGAGGAGATCGAGGCCAAGATAGCGGGTCTGGATCCGGAGAAGGTCGCGAAGGTGCGCGCCGCTATGGAAGCGAAGGCCCGAAAGGCCGCGGAAGGGAAGGGGGAGTAGCATGAGCAAGGCAACCGTCATTCCCTTCGGGCCCCAGCATCCGGTGCTCCCGGAGCCTTTGCACCTCGATCTGGTGGTGCAGGACGAGACCGTCGTGGACGTGCTCCCGCAGATCGGGTTCGTGCACCGCGGCCTGGAGAAGCTCGTGGAAACCCGCGACTACAACCAGTTCATCTACATTGCCGAGCGCATCTGCGGCATCTGCGCCATGGGACACTCCCTCGGCTATGCCGAGACCGTCGAGTCACTCATGGGCGTGGAGGTGCCCAAGCGCGCCGAGTATTTGCGCGTCATCTGGCACGAGCTGTCCCGTATCCACTCGCATCTTTTGTGGCTGGGCCTTGCCGCCGACGCCTTCGGCTTCGAGTCGATGTTCATGCACTGCTGGCGTTTGCGCGAGCGCGTGCTCGACCTGTTCGAGAAGACCACCGGGGGACGGGTCATCCTGTCCGTGGTGAAGGTGGGCGGCGTGGTGCGCGACATCGACGCGAGCCAGATGGCCGAGATCGTCTCGGTGCTCGACGGTATCAAGGGCGAGTACACGCAGATCATGAACACGCTGCTCACGGACACCTCGGTGAAGAACCGCACCGTGGGCGTGGGCCACATCACTACCGAGGACGCGGCGGCGCTTTCCATGGTGGGGCCTTTCGCCCGCGCTTCCAACCTGCCCTACGACGTGCGCTCCTTCGGGCGCGGCGCCTACGGCGATCTGGCGGACTTCGCTCCCATCACGGCCACCGAGGGCGACTGCTACGCCCGCGTGAAGGTGCGCTGTCTGGAGGTGCTCCAGTCCATCGAGATCATCAAGGAGCTCGGCGCGAAGATCCCCGCCGGCGACATCGAGGTGGCGGTGAAGGGCGCGCCCGCCGACGGCGCCCAGGCGTCCAACGTGCTGGAGCAGCCCCGCGGCGAGTGCTACTACTACGCCCGCGGCAACGGCTCGAAGAACCTGGAGCGCATGCGCATGCGCACGCCCACCTCGCAGAACCTCGCCGGTATGACCGTGGCCCTGAAAGGGTGCGACTTGGCCGACGTCAACATGATCATCCTGACCATCGACCCCTGCATCAGCTGCACGGAAAGGTAGGCGGATATGGGAAGCTTCAAACTGGGCGGCATGACCTTCGGCTCTCTGTTCAAGAAGCCCGAGACCGTGCTGTACCCCTTCGAGCAGAAACCGGCCCCGGCGGGGCTCAAAGGGCATATCGAAAACGATGCGAGTGCGTGCATTCTGTGCGGCATCTGCGCCAAGAGCTGCCCGGCCGACGCCATCGCGGTGGAGAAGAAGGAGCGCACCTGGGCCATCGATCCGTTCCGCTGCGTGCAGTGCGGTACCTGCGTGCGCGTCTGCCCCAAGCACTGCCTGACCATGGATCCCGCCTACACGCCCATCGCCACCGCGAAATCCTGCCGCGTGGTGCATGTCCCCGACCCGAAGGCGGCGGTGACGGAATCGTAAGCTTAACCGCTCGTTAAGTTTCGTGGTGAGTCTGAGAAGGGCTTGCCGCTCTGCTAAAATATGCCGTTATCGGCACGTGCGCCGGACCCTCGTCGAGGGTCCGGTTTTTGTAGGGAAGGAGCAGGACGCCTCATGGTCGAAGGGCAGCGAGATGGGGAAGAGATCCCCGAGCAGGTGACAAGCGAGATCTTCACGGCGGCCAACGTCGTCTCCTTCGTGCGCCTGTGCCTCGTGCCCGTGTACCTGTGGCTGCTGCTCTCCGGCTTCAACCTGGCTGCCACGCTTGTCTTTGCCGCTGCTGCCGCCAGCGACTTCATCGACGGACAGCTGGCCCGGCGCACCCATACGGTATCGAAGTTGGGGCAGATCCTCGATCCGGCGGTGGATCGCATCCTCATGATCACCGGCGTCCTCGGCGTGTTCCTCGTCGGCCGCATTCCCCTGTGGGTGATCGTCGTCGTGGTGCTGCGCGACGCCTACCTGCTCATCGGGGGCGCGTGGCTTCTGTCGCGCTACCGCATCCGCGTGCCCGTCGTCTATCCGGGGAAGTTCGCCACGACGTTTCTGTTTATCGGCTTTGCCGGGCTTCTCTTGAACGCGCCGCTCATCCCCGGTTTGGGCTGGTGCGACATCTCCTGGTTGCCCGGGTTCAACGGCGAGGCCGTCTCCTGGGGCATCTGGTTCATCTACGCGGGGCTCATCCTGTCTCTTGGCGTCACTATCTACTACACCGTGGCGGCGGCGCGCGCCCTGGCCGCCGAGCTGAGACACCGCAAGGAGGCCGCTTCGGAAAGTTCGAGCGCCCATGGCGACGCGTAGGCCCTCCGACGAGCGTCCGAGCAGCGAGGAGCGCCGTGCGCGGGCGCGGGCCGAGCGGCGCATCGTCATGCCTTCGAACCGCGTTTCTCGTCCGAAGGGCACCGTTCGATCGTCCTCTTCCGCAACAGCGCAGTCTTCCTCTGCTCGACCCTCCTCATCCGCATCTCGTCCGTCGGCGCGGGCCGCAACAAGACCGAAGAGCTCTTCGAAGGCAGTAACCCCGCACAGCGGTGGCGCGGCCGCCGGCGCGACGGCGAAGCGCGCTGGCGGCGCGACGACGGCGCGCCGTGCCGCATCTCCGTCGAATCGTTCTCGCGCCACGGTTTCGCAGGCCAAGGCTCCGCGCAACTTCGGCGCCCCGCGAGGCGCGAGTGCGGGCCGTGCCGGAATTGCGAGCCGTCCTGCCGCCAAGCGCCGTTCCCTCGGGCCCCGCATTGCCCTGGCGGCAGTGCTGGCGCTTTTAGCGCTCGTCGGCGGCGCCTGGGCCATCGACGGCGCGGTCAACGGCTCCCGCATCTACGATGGCGTGTCGGTGGGCGCGGTGGATGTCTCCGGCATGACCGAGGAGGAGGCCCGTCGCGCCGTGAGCTCCTTCTACGAGCCTCGCGTTGCCGATGGCCGGGCGCTTATCTTCGCCAGCGAGGAGGCCCGCGACACCCTTGATGTGGAAAGCGAGCTTGCCGAACAGGACGCCCAGGCCGAGCAGCTCTCTTTAGAGGAGGCCCGGGCCAACAAGCAGGTGTGGGTCGCCGAGAGCGGCACGCTGGGCGCGAGGCTTTCCGTGAGCGAGCTGGTCTCCCGCGCCTTCGCCGTGGGCCGAGACGGCGGTCTTGCGGAGCGTATGGAGGCGGCGCGCAACGGCGTTTCCGTCGACGTCGCCCTTTCCTTCGACGAGGAGGCCTTGGAGGCGCTGTGCTCCTCCATCGATGAATCTGCCGGCGAGCCGCGCCTCGATTACGGCATCGCCATCGAGGCGGGCGCGGTGTCGGTCACGGAGGGCCACGGCGGCAAGGCCGTCGACCGCGCCTCGGTGGCCCGTCAGCTCTCCGAGGGCTTTCTCGGCGAGGCACCCGGCAAGGTCGTCATCGTGGCGACGCCCGATGAGGCGGACGTGCGCATCGGCGCCGATGAGGCCGCTCGGGTCGCCGACGAGGTCCAGGCGGCCCTCGATCGGGGCTGCACCTTCTCCTTCGAGCAGACCGAGTGGCCGCTGGGGGCGGCGGATCTGGGCGCGTGGGTGCGCACCCGGGTGGAAGAGCGGGAGGAGGGCTTCGCCCTGGTTCCCTACCTTGACGAGACCGAGGCGGCCTCGGGGCTGCTCGGGCTCATTCGCGACGCGGGCTACACCTCGGCGGCCACGGTGTCGTTCGACGTCGATGGCGGCGAGGTGTGGGTCAGCGCCCGCGAGGGCTCGCGCTATCCCCATACCGCCGATGCGGCAGCGCAGGCCCAAAGCGCCCTGTTCGGCAGTGAGGCGGCCGGCTCCGACACCCCTTCCATCGCCATCCAATGGGGCGAGGCTCCGTCCCGGACTACCTTCGACGAAGCGCTTGAGATGGGCCTTATCGCCCCGATCTCCTCGTTCACGACCGAGTACAACGACAGCCCCGCTACGGCCAATCGACGTCACAACATCCATACGGCGGCCGACTTGCTGAACAATTCCATCGCCCGGGCCGACGGAGGGGAGTGGTCGTTCAACGACACGGTGGGCGAGGCGAACGAGGAGGCGGGCTTCCAGGCGGCGCACGCCATCATCAACGGCGAGTACGACGACGCCATCGGCGGCGGTATCTGCCAGGTGGCCACCACGGTGTTCAATGCGGTCTACGAGGCGGGCTATCCCGTGACCGAGCGGCGCAACCACTCGCTCTACATCTCCAGCTACCCCACGGGCCGCGACGCTGCCATCGCGTACCCCGACCTCGACCTCACATGGGTCAATGACGGCACTTCGGATGTTTTGATGCGCTCGCGCTACACCGATTCCAGCCTAACCGTTACACTGTACGGTATCGATCCGGGCTACGTGGTCTCCACGCAGACCGGCGACTGGGAGACCGGAGAGCCCTTCAAGAAGCGCACCAAAGTCGACGAGAGCGAGCCTGAAGGCACGCGCTATGTCAAGACCGCCGGGGCCGACGGGCGCAGCGTGACTGTGCACCGCACCGTCCGCGACCGCGCGGGCAACGTGCTTCACGAGGAGGATTTCACCTCCAACTACGCTCCCATCGACGAGGTGACCGTCGTGGGGCCGAATACGCCGACACGCGAGAGAGAAGATGCCGATAAGGAAGCTACGGACAAGGAGGAAGCCAGTGTACTTTCAACCGGAGATTGAGACGATGCCCCGCGAGGAGCTGCGCGAACTGCAGCTCGAGCGCATGCGGGAGTCGTTGCGCAACGCCTACGAGAACGTGCCGCTGTACCGCGAGCGCTTCGATGCGGCGGGCGTGACCCCCGACGACCTTGAGAGCCTCGAGGACATCGCCAAGTTCCCCTTCGTGGTGAAGCAGGACATGCGCGACAACTACCCCTTCGGCATGTTCGCCCGCGAGAACGCCGACGTGGCCCGCATCCACGCCTCCTCGGGCACTACGGGCCAGGCGACGGTGGTGGGGCATACCGCCAACGACCTCGCGAACTGGGGCGACTGCTTCGCCCGCGGCATCGCCATGGTGGGCGGTGACGAGAATTCCACCATCCAGGTGTCCTACGGCTACGGCCTGTTCACGGGCGGTCTGGGGGCGCATGCCGGCGGCGAGGCCATGGGCTGCACCGTCATCCCCACCTCGTCGGGCAACACCAAGCGCCAGGTGCAGATGCTCAAGGACTGCAAGACCGATATCCTGGCCTGCACCCCCTCCTACGCCCTGCTCATTGCCGACACGGCCATCGAGATGGGCTATGACCCGGCCACCGAGTTCCAAATCTCCGGCGGTATCTTCGGCGCCGAGCCCTGCTCGGAGAACATGCGCCAGGAGATCGCCGACAAGCTGGGCATCCAGTACTGCGATGTGTACGGCCTCTCCGAGATCATGGGCCCGGGCGTGGCCATGGAATGCGCCGAGCGCGGCGGCCTGCACATCGCCGAGGACCAGTTCTACTGCGAGATCATCGACCCCGAGACGCTGGAAGTCCTTCCTGACGGCGAAGTGGGCGAGCTCGTCATCACGACGCTGACCCGCGAGTGCTCGCCGATGATCCGCTACCGCACCCGCGACGTCACCACCATCAACGCCGAGCCGTGCGCGTGTGGGCGCACCCATCGCAAGATCGGGCGCCTTCTGGGCCGCACCGACGACATGCTCATCATCCGCGGCGTGAACGTGTTCCCGTCCCAGATCGAGCAGGTCATCACCGAGTTCCCGGAGATCGCCACCCAGTATCAGATCATCCTCACCATGAACGGCCCGCTCGACCACGTGGAGCTGCAGGTGGAAACTGAGCCCGACTTCCCGATCGACGAGGTGCGCCGTCTGGAGGATCTGCGCAACCGCCTGGCCGCGGCCCTCAAGAGCAACTTGCAGGTGGCCGTCGACATCAAGTTCGTGGAGCCCAAGACCATCGCGCGCTCCGAGGGCAAGGCCAAGCGCGTCATCGACCTGAGAGGGGAGAACCAGTAATGATTTCGCAGCTCACCGTTTTTCTCGCCAACGAGAAGGGGCGGCTCGCCGCGGCCTGCCGCACGTTGGCCGATGCCGACATCAACATGAAGGCCCTGTTCATCGCCGACACCGCCGATTTCGGCATCGTCCGCATCTTCTGTGACACACCGAAACGCGCGGTGGAGGTGCTGGGGCAGGCGGGCTTCCGCGCCTCGCTCACGCCGGTCATCGCCGTGTCCGTCGAGGATGCTCCCGGCACTTTGGCCGATCTTCTCGGATTCTGCCAAGGGGCCTCGATGAACATCGAGTACGGCTACTGCTTCTGCACCGCTGACGGCAAGGCCGTCGACGTGCTGAAGATCGAGGGCGACGGTGCCGAGGCGGTTCTCGCCGAGGCGGGCTTCGCCGTTCTGGCTCCGGAAGAGGTTTACTGCGTTGACCCTGCTTAGCCCCATCGAAAACGGCAGTGCGCACCAAAGCGGCGCCCGTCTGTCAAGGCGGGCGCTCGGCTTCGCTTTGGCTCTGCTGCTGGCGCTGCCTTTGGGCGCGCCGGCCCGGGCCTTCGCCGACGTGCGCGGCACCGACGAGATCCTGGGCGCCTCCGTCGAGGCGCGCGGGCTGCCGGCGGTTGCCTGTCCGAACGTCACGGCGACCTTCGCGCTGGTTATGGACGACGAGGGCACGGTGCTCTTCTCGCGGGGCGCCCTCGAGCGGTCGCACATCGCCTCCATCACCAAGATCATGACCGCCATCGTCGCGCTGGACTCCGGCGTGCCCCTGGACAGCACGGTGACGGTGAGCCAGGAGGCCGCCTCGGTGGGCGAGTCGTCGGCGAGCCTGTGGGCGGGCGACACGCTCACCCTTGAGGCGGCGCTCGCGGGGCTCATGATCCCCTCGGGCAACGACGCCGCCATCGCCATCGCCGAGACGTTGGGCGAGGGGATGAAGACCGACGATTCGCAGACCGCCAACGAGGCCTTCGTGGCGGCCATGAACGCCAAGGCCGCCGAGCTCGGGATGACCGAGACGCTGTTCTCCAACCCCCATGGGCTCGACATCGGCGCCTACGACAACGAAATGTACAGCTGCGCCCGCGATGTCGCCCTCATGAGCGCCTACGCCATGGGAAACGAGACGTTCCGCTCCATCGTGTCGAAGGAGTCCGCCCAGATCACCGTCACGCGCGCCGACGGCAAGCCCCAGGTCATCGACCTTCAATCCACCGATCGTCTGCTCGGCACCTACGAGGGCGCCTGCGGCATCAAGACCGGCTACACCGAGGCGGCGGGCAACTCCTTCGCCGGCGCGTGCGATCGCGGCGACGGCCTTCTGTACGCCATCGTGCTGGGCTCGCCCTCCGAGGACGCGCGCTTCCAGGACACCGAGACGCTGTTCAACTGGGTCTACGACAACCGCGTGAGCTATGCGCTGGCCCACAGCCCCGAGACCGTGGCCTCTGCAGCTGACGGCGGTGCCGAGGTGCCGCTCATCGCCCGCGTGTCCCACAGCGCGTGGCCGGACCGCACGGTGGCGGCCACCTTCGCCGATCCCTCGGCCGCCGTCGAGGTGTTCGCGCCCGAGGGCAATGTGAGCCAGGAGATCGTCGCCGAGGAGCTGACCGGTTCGGTTGCCGCGGGGGATGTCGTGGGCGTCGCCAACTTCTACCAGGGCAACGAACTTGTCGCCTCCCAGGACCTCATCGCCTGCGAGGATTCGCCGGCCCCCGGTTTTCTCGAGGGCATCGGCATCTGGTGGAACCGGCTGTGGGGCAACGACGCCCCGGCGCCGACCGAGGTCGTCAACGAGACGCCCCTCATCTACAGCAAGTCATCCTCTCGCGAGGATCATCAGTCCGTTGCGGCCATCGCCGCAGGCGTCTCAGACGACGCTCCCGCCGACGGTGCCCCAAGCGGCGCGGGCGCGGGTGCCGCAGACGCCGCCAACGAGTAAGGAGGTGGGCCATGAGCGAGCGCTGCCCCGTTTGTTCCCACGAGATTTCACCGAACGACACCGTGTGTCCCACCTGCGGATTCAAGCTGCTCGGCGCCACGCAGGCCATGCAGCCGCTCGTCATGAGCGAGACGCCGGCCACAACCGTTGAGGAGAGCGCCCCGGCCCGTGCGACGCTCAACGTCGTGCGGGGTCCGCAAGTGGGCATCAGCTTCGTGCTCACAGGCGAGCCCGTCACCATCGGCCGCAGTCCCCAGTGCACGATCTTCCTGAACGACATGACCGTCTCGCGCATGCACGCCACCATCGAGCAGGAGAACGGCTGCTACGTCATCCGCGACGCCAACTCGTTCAACGGCGTGTGGGTGAACAACGATTCCGTGGAGGCCCGTGCGCTGCGTCCGGGCGACTTCATTCAGATCGGCACCTTCTGCATGCAGTACGAGGAGAATTAGGGCCGCGCACGCGACGGCGGGCGCCGAAGGGAGAGGAAGAGACATATGGAGTTGATGAGCGGCAACGAGGCCATCGCCCAGGGAGCCTGGGAGGCGGGCTGCACCATCGGCGTGGCCTACCCGGGCACGCCGTCGACGGAGACGCTGGAGGCCTTCGCCAAGAAGGAGGGCGTCTACGCCGAGTGGTGCGTGAACGAGAAGGTGGCCGTGGAAGTGGGCATCGGGGCCTCGGCCGCCGGCGCGCGGGTGCTCGCCACCATGAAGCACGTGGGCGTGAACGTGGCGGCCGACCCGCTGTTCACGGCCGCCTACACCGGCGTGGGCGGCGGCATGGTCATCTTGGCAGCCGACGACCCGGGCATGTACTCCTCCCAGAACGAGCAGGACTCGCACTACTACGCTCAGGCCGCAGCCATCCCGTGCCTCGATCCGGCCGACTCCGCCGAGGCTTTGCGCTTCACCCGCGAGGCGTACGATATCTCCGAGCGTTTCGACGTGCCGGTGATCATCCGCTCCAGCGTGCGCATCTCCCACACGAAGACGCCCGTCGAGGCGGGGGAGCGCGCCGAGGCGCCGGCGAGGTCCTATGAGAAGAATCCGGCGAAGTGGGTCATGATGCCCGCTTTCGCCAAGCCTCGCCGCCTCGTGCAGCTGGATCGCATCGATAGGCTGCGCCAGTGGGTGGAAACCTGCCCCTACAACGAGGTGAGGGAAGGGAAGGGCGCCATCGGCATCGTCTGCGCCGGCGCGGCCTACCAGCACGTGGCCGAGGCGCTCCCGGACGCGCGCATCTTCAAACTCGGGGTCACCTGGCCCTTTCCCGCGGCCGCGCTGCGCGATTTCGCCGACTCCGTCGAAGCCGTGTACGTCGTGGAGGAGGGCTCGGATTACCTCAAAGACGCCGTGCGGGCCTGCGGGGTGCCGGTGAGCGAGACGCCGTGCCCCCTGCCGCGGGCCGGCGAGCTGTCGCCGGGGCTCGTGCGCGCGGCCTTCGGCCTTGAGCAGCCGCCCCATGCGCCGGCTGCGACCGATCTGCCGGGACGCCCCCCGGCGCTGTGCCCGGGATGCCCGCACCGCCTCGTGTTCAAGGAGCTCTCGAGGATGCGGGCCATCGTGACCGGCGACATCGGCTGCTATACCTTGGGCGCCCTGCCGCCGCTTTCGGCCATGGACACCACGGTGGACATGGGGGCCTCGGTCTCCATGGCCCACGGCTTCGAGCTGGCGCTGGCCGGCACGGAGCATCGTCCCATCGTCGCCGTCATCGGGGACTCCACATTCGCCCATTCGGGGTTGAGCTCGCTCATCTCCACGGTGTACAACCGCGGCGCCGGCACGGTGTGCGTGCTCGACAACCGCACCACCGCCATGACGGGGCGCCAGGGCAACCCCTTCAACGGCGTGACCCTGCAGAACCGGCCCAGCCGCGAGTTGAACATCGAGGCCGTGGTGGCTGCCCTCGGCGTCGAGGATGTGCGCGTGGTCGATCCCAACGATGCCGCCGCCGTGCGACGGGCCCTCAAGGAGGCCACGGGCAGCGACGACATCTCGGTCATCGTGTTCCGCTCGCCCTGCGTGCTGCTCGAGCGCCACGTAGAGCCGCCGCTGTTCGTGAGCGACTCCTGCACGGCCTGCGGCGCCTGCGTCACGTTGGGCTGTCCGGCCCTCGGCCGCGACGAGACGGGCCGTGCGCTCATCGATCCCGCGCTGTGCATCGGCTGCGGCCACTGCACCCAGTACTGCCGCTTCGACGCCATCGTCCAGGAATAGGAGGCCGTTCATGGAAAATGCCACTAAGACGGTGCTTTTGTGCGGTGTGGGCGGCCAGGGAACCATCCTCGCCGCCGATCTGCTCGCCTTCAGCTGCATGAAGGCGAATCTTCAGGTGAAGGTGTCGGAGATCCACGGCATGGCCCAGCGCGGCGGCGCCGTGACCACGGTGGTGCGCGTGGGCGAGGACGTGAAGTCCATGGTATCGGACGCGGGATGCGCCGATGTCGTCGTCGCCTTCGAGACCACCGAGGCCCTGCGCAATCTGCCCCAGCTCAAGGAGGGCGGCTCGCTCATCGTCAACGATGTGGCCATCCGGCCCCTGCCGGTGCTCACCGGTGCCGCCTCGATGCCCGAGAACGCCCGGGAGCGCCTGCGCGAGGCCGGGGCTCTGCTCATCGACGCCGACGCCATCGCGCGGGCGGCCGGCAATGCCAAATGCGCCAACGTGGTGCTCGTGGGGGCCTTGGCCGCACGCCTCGATATTCCCGTCGAGGTATGGGAGGAGACCGTGGCCGAGCGCGTGCCGCAGAAGACCGTCGAGGCGAACCTCGCCGCCCTGCGCGCGGGCCGAGCCGTCATCGAGAACGAGGAGGGAGAATAGCATGACCGTTTCCCAGATCAGCGTATTCGCCAACAGCCGCCCGGGGCACATGAACCGGGTGCTCGACCTCTTCGAGGGCGCCGGCGTTTCCGTGCGCGGCTTCTCCGCCGCCGACACGGGGGAGTACGGCATTCTCCGTTTCATCGTCGATAGGCCCGAGGCGGCCATGGAGGCGCTTAAGGATGCCGGCTGCGCTTGCGTCGTATCCCCGGTCATCTGCCTGAAGCTCGTCGATACGCCCGGCGAGCTCTCGCGGGTCATGGGCGTGCTCGCCAAATGCGGCATCAACGTGGTCTACAGCTATTCCATGATCTCCACCTACATCGTGCTCTCCACAAGCGAGCCGGAGCGCGCCCAGGCGCTTCTGGCCGACGAGCCGGTGGAGCTCATTTCCCAAGAGGACATCGCGCGCATCGTCGCCGAGCGCGCTGCGAAGGAGGCGTAAGGGCGCATGAGCGAGGCAATGGATTCCATCGACGTGACAAAGAAGGGCGCGGCGCTGGCCGCCGCCGAGGCGGGACGGTTCGACGCCCTGCCCATTTACAAGCCCGAGATCGAGTGCGCCTCCCGCGAGGACATCCGCGCCCTCCAGCTGGAGAAGCTGAAAGAGACCGTGGCCTACGCCTACGAGCGCGTGCCCTACTACCGTCAGAAGCTGGACGAGATGGGCGTGGCGCCGAGCGACATCCAGACGCTCGAGGACGTGCGCAAGCTCCCCTTCACCGATAAGGCCGTGCTGCGCGAGACCTTCCCCTTTGGCCTGTTCGCGGTGCCGCTGGACGACATCCGCGAGCTGCACTCCTCGTCGGGTACCACGGGAAAGCCGGTGGTGGTGGGCTACACCGACGACGACATGGACATGTGGAGCGAGTGCATCGCCCGCCTCGTGCAGATGGCCGGCGTCGTGCCCGGGGACATCGCCCAGATGGCCTTCGGCTACGGCATGTTCACCGGCGGCTTCGGCCTGCACTACGGGCTGCAGCGTCTGGGCTGCGCCATGATTCCCGCCGGCTCGGGCAACACCGAGCGCCATATCCAGATGATCGAGGACTACGGCACCACCGTGCTCGTGGCCACGCCTTCCTACGCCATGCACATCTGCGAGGTGGGGGAGAAGATGGGCTACGATTGGGAGAAGTCGCCTTTGCGCGTGGGCCTTTTCGGCGGCGAGCCCTGCCCGCCGGGCCTGAAAGCCGAGATCGAGCGGCGCATGCACATCGTCTGCACCGACAACTACGGCCTCACCGAGGTTATGGGGCCGGGGGTGTCCGGCGAGTGTCTGGCCGAGCGCTACCAGCAGCACATCGCCGAGGATCATTTCCTGTGGGAGGTCATCGATCCGGAAACCGGCGAGCCGGTGGGCGAGGGCGAGATGGGGGAGCTCGTGCTCACGCCCCTTTGCAAGCAGGGCATTCCGGTGCTGCGCTACCGCACCCACGACTTGACCGCCGTGCACACCGAGCCCTGCGCCTGCGGCCGTACGCTGGCCCGCATGGACAAGGTGCGCTCCCGCTCCGACGACATGCTCATCATCCGCGGCACCAACGTGTTCCCCTCGCAGATCGAGGACGTGCTCACGGGCATCGAGGAGGTCACGCCCCATTACCATATCATCGTGGAGACCCGCGGCGGCATGGACGCGCTCATCGTGGAGACCGAGCTGCGCCCCGAGGCCTTCCGCGACTCCTTCGAGGCCATGGACGCCCTGCGCGCCCGTATCGCCGAGAAGCTCAAGGGCACGCTGCTCGTGGCGCCGGAGGTGCGCCTGGTGGAACCCGGCGGCATCGAGCGCGCCATCGGCAAGGCCAAGCACGTCGACGACCGGCGCGAGAAGTAGCCCGGTTTTAAGACTGCGCCGGAAAGGTTTCATTGGCTATGACGGAAAGCGGAGCGACAGAGGCGACACCCGTTGTCGGCCGCTTCGCGCCGTCGCCGACCGGGCGCATGCACGCGGGCAACATCTACGCAGCGCTCATCGCATGGCTCGTGGCGAAGTCCCAGGGCGGGCACATGGTACTGCGTATCGAGGATCTCGACCGCGAGCGCTCGAAGAGCGTCTACATCGACCAGATCCAGCGTGATTTCGAGACCCTGGGACTCTTCTGGGACGAGGGGCCGTACTTCCAGCATGATCGCGACGAGGCCTATGCCGAGGCATTCGGGCGCCTTGAAGCCCGGGGGCTTTTGTACCCGTGCTTCTGCACGCGGGCCGACCTTCACGCCGCCTCGGCGCCCCACCGGGGCGAGAAGCTCGTCTATGCCGGCACCTGCCGCCATCTGTCGGACGCGGAGGTGGAGGCGCGCTGGGCAGCGGGACGCACGCCGGGCTGGAGAGTTGCCGTGGACAGCCGCACGATCGCCTTCGAAGACCTCGTTCAGGGAACCTACGCGCAAAAGCTCGACCGCGACTGCGGCGACTTCCTCATACGCCGCTCCGACGGCGCGTTCGCCTATCAGCTGGCAGTGGTGGTGGACGATGCCGCCCAGGGCGTCAATTCGGTCGTGCGCGGCGTCGATCTGCTTTGCTCCACGCCGCAGCAGCGCTACCTCCAGGATCTTCTCGGGCTGCCGCACCCCGCCTATGCGCACGTTCCGCTGCTTGTGGCCGAGCAGAACCGGCGCCTCTCGAAACGCGATCGGGACGCGGCCTTAGACGAGCTGCTGGCCCGGTTCGGAAGTCCGCGAGCCGTCATCGGACATATCGCGGCGGTGGCGGGACTTGTTCCCGAAGAGGCGCCGACGACGCCGGAAGAGCTGCTGAAGGACTTCTCGCTGGAGGGTTTTCGCGACGGACTGCCCGATCTCGTGCAGATTCCCTGGCGCTCCTAAAGCAGGAGGGCGGCGGCGTAGAATGCGCCCAGAGCCACGTTCACGCTGCAGATCTGGCCCATGGCGCCGATACGCGTGGGCGCCGCGAGCGGATTTTTCCACAGGCCCATCATGAGGGGGTAGCAGCCGAGCGCCAAGAAGGGGAGCACGACGATGCCCCGGGGGAACCAGATGGCGACGATGGCGAGGATGGCGAGAACCCAAACGACCATGAGGGCATGGTAGAGGGCGCGCGCCCTTTCGCGGCCCAGCAGCACCGGCAGCGTGCGGCGGGAGGCCTCGATGTCCTTTTCGATATCGCAGGTGTTGTTCGTCATCATGATGAGGCCCACGCCGATGATCGTGGGCGTGGCCCAAAGGAGCGCCATGAACGTGAACGTGCCCGAGAGTACCTGGTAGCTTGCCAGCGGAATAAGACCGCCCATAACGATGCCGCTCACCGCCTCGCCGACGGGAAGGTAGGAGAGAGGCGTCTTGCCTCCGGAGTACATCACGACGATGACGGCTCCGATAAGCGCGATGACGAGGGGGACAGGACCCGCTTTCCAAATAACGTACAGGCCGAGCAGGAAGGCCACGGTCAGAAAGCCGATGGCCAGCCCGAGGGCCGAGCGCGGATTGACGTCGTTGTAGACGAGCACCGAGTCTGAGGCCTCCACGTTGTCCTCGGCTGTATCGGTTCCCTTGATGAAGTCGAAGTAGTCGTTGAAGGTGTTCACGGACGCCTGCATGAGGATGCAGATGAGGAGCAGAAGCCACGCCATGCCCACGTCCAGCGACCCGGTGTTGGCCAAGGCGCAGGCGGCGGCCACGAGCACGGGCATGATGGCCGCCGGCCAGGTATGGGGCGCGGCCAGTTGAAGAGCGAGGCGAGGGGAGAGGGGAGTCGTCGCTCCCCCGCTGTTCGTTTTTGTATGGGAACCCATGTTCGATTTCTCTTTTCGTCGCGAGAAGCATTGTCGATTACCTGGCATTATAGAAGAAGGGCGCCCCAATGGAGCGCCCTTCAAAGGGTTTGCGCGTTGACGGCGCGTTTAGTTGGTCATCAGCGCGGCCGCGATGTCGCCCGAGGTGGACGAGGCCGGCTCCCAGGTTCCGTCGACCTTGGTGTAGGTGATGGTGATGGGCTGGGTGGCCGCCAGCTCGACGCCGTCGAGGGAGCCGATGACGATCTCGCCGATCTTCTGGTTGATCTCGTCGTTGGAGAGAGCGGCAAGAGCATCGGGATCGGCGGTGACCTCGTCCACGGCCGTCTGCAGCGCCTGCAGGTAGCCGGTATAGCTCTTGCAAGTAAGGGTGATCTGGGCCGTGGCGCTGTCGCCGTCGACATTGATCGAGTCGATCGCGTAATCGAAGCCGCTCAGGTAGGACTTCATGAACTCGACGCCGTCGATGCCGTAGACCGAAAGCTGGCTCATGTCGATGGACTCGGAGAACTCGTTGACGAACGCGTCGTCGATGTTTTTGATGCTGTCCAGTTCGGACGCGAGCGATGCGCGGATGGCGTCTTCATCGCTCGTGCCGCCCGAGCAACCGGCCAACCCGACCATTCCAATGGAAAGCGTCAAAAGAGCAGCGAGAACCACTAGAAAACCCTGTATAGTTGATCGTGATTTCGATTTTACATAATCCATATTATCAGCCTTTCTTGTCAATCTTTTCAGAAGCCCTCCAACTTGAAACATTTTACCGTATATGGAAGGTGTTTAGCCCCAGGCATTGCCGCTGCCGCCGGATGGCTGCGCGGTGATGGTGGCGCCCTCGCCGAGGATCGAGGTGAAGTCTCCCGTTTGCATGGCCTCCATGAGCACGGGCATCATGAGCGCGATGCCGACGATGTTGACGATGAGCGCAATGGCGCTGATGGCGAGACCCCAGATAAGCGTCTGGCGTACCGTGGCGGCATAGACCTTCTGGCGACCATCGACATCGTCTATCACGTGCTTGATCTTAACGAAGCCGACAATGGCGCAGACGAGGCCCACCGTGCTCAGCATCACGCCGCCGATGATGAAGGAGACTGGACCTGCAATGGCGGCTACCGTCGAGAGCGTGCGGGCGGATTTCAGGTCGGCGTCGATGAGCGCCCGTCTCTGATCCTGCGAGGGCTCCGTCGACGGCTCGGGTCGCTGGGGATTTTCGGGAGTCGTCTCCGGAGCTCCCAGCTGCTGGGGCTCGGGCGTTTCTTCGGGTTTCGAATCGCGGTGATCGGTCATAAAGGACACTCTTTCTAGGAAAGGCCGCTGCTTCCGAAGCCCTGCGCTCCGCGCGAGCTCTCGGGAAGCTCATAAGTGTTATGTAAAGTAATGGTGGGGGTAGCGATGATCACGAGTTGGGCGATGCGCTCGCCCTTTTCGTAATTGAACACCTCCGTTGGATCGAGATTGATGAGCGGCACCTTGATCTCCCCCCGGTAGCCGCTGTCTATGAGGCCCGGGGCGTTCACGATGGAGATGCCCTGTCGTGCCGCCAGGCCGCTTCGGGGAATGATGAGCCCCGCATAGCCCTCGGGAACGGCCAAGGCGATACCGCAGGGCACGAGTGCCCGCTCGAAGGGCAAAAGCGTGCCGCCCTCGGCGGCGCGCAAATCGAGACCCGCATCGCCCGGACGGGCGTAGGCGGGCGCTTCCAGGGTCTCGTCGAGCTGCTTGAAAAGAACGTCCATGGATCAGCCCAGCTCTTTCAGGGCCTCGGAGAACTCCTCCACATTCTGGAAATCCTTGTAGACGCTGGCGAAGCGAATATAGGCAACGTCATCCAGAGTGGCCAGACGGGCCAGTACCAAATCGCCCAAATCGCGCGATTTGATCTCGTTGCGCTGACTCGATCGCAATTCCGCCTCGATGCTCGTGATGAGTCCGTCGATCTTCTCGGGCGTGATGGGACGTTTCGCGCAGGCGATGAGCAATCCTCGCATGAGCTTCTCGCGGTTGAAGACCTCCGATGAACCGTCGGCCTTGATGACGAGAATGGGATTTTCGGCGAGCCGCTCGTAGGTGGTGAATCGCGTGCCGCACTGCAGGCATTCGCGACGGCGCCGGATAGAGGCGCCGTCGTCGGCCGATCGCGAGTCGACGACTTTCGATTCCTGATAGCCACAGGAAGGACAGCGCATAGGTTCTCCTTCTCACTTTGATAAGTTGATTGCTTATCATACCCTATCAGACCTAATGCGCTCCCCTCTTCAAAACATTGCTACCTTCGCGACACTCGCCCCCGACGCTCTAGGCGAAGAAGATGAGAAATGACGCGATGGTGCTGAGCGTGAAGGCTATGGAAAATTCGATGCGTGCCATTTTTTACTCCTGACCTCTTGCGTAGAACCTTTGTTCGCAGTTATAATAGAGCGAACAAAGGTTCACGTCAAGAGATTTTTCAAACAAATGTACGCTTTTGTGAAAGGATGCGCTATGACCCAGAAAGTGACCAAGCGGCAACAGGCGGTTCTCGACTGCATCGAAGCGTGCATTCGCGAGAAGGGCTACGGCCCTACCGTGCGCGAGGTGTGCCAGAGTTTGGGACTCTCCTCCCCTTCCACCGTCCATGTCCATTTGAAGGCGCTTGAAGACAAGGGCTTCATCAAGCGCGACCCCCTTAAATCCCGCTCCATCGCGCTTACCTATCCCATTGAGGAGGTTCCCTCCCCTGTCACGGCCTTCGCGGCCGCCTACAGCAAGCTCGTCAATGTGCCCTTGGTGGGCAACGTGGCCGCCGGCTCCCCTATTCTCGCCGAGGAGAACATCACCGATACCATCACGCTGCCCACGGACATCGTCGGCGATGCCCCCTCCTTCATGCTCTCGGTGCGCGGCGAGTCCATGATCGAGGCCGGCATTAACGATGGCGACTACGTGGTTGTGAAAGAGCAGCCGGTGGCCAACAACGGCGATATCGTCGTGGCCATCATCGACGACGGCGCCACCGTCAAGCGCTTCTTCCGCGAGGCCGACCATATCCGCCTGCAGCCGGAGAACTCGACGATGGATCCCATCATCACCACGGACTGCTCCATTGCCGGCAAGGTGGTGGCCGTGTTTCGGCGCCTGTAGCGCCTTCGCCGCGCCGATAGGCCGCGAGTCCTCCCCTTTCGGTCAATCAAGAGCGCCCCTGCTCCGGATGCGAGGATCCGGAGCAGGGGCGCTCTTTCGTTTCTGGAGCGGTGGTTTCCTCAAGCGTCGTCGTCCGAGACAAGGTAAGGGGAGAACGCGCTGACGAAGGCAGGGGCCGCGAGCAGCTGCAGGCGCGTGCCCGTGGCCTCGTGGCTCTCGGAGATGATGTGGCAGCGCTCGTGGGCCAGCGATACCAAATCCCCCCGTTGGTACGGCACGAGCACGTCCAGCTTGGCGTCGGCGGACGAGGCGGCCTGGGCGATGGCGCCCACGAGTTCCTCTATGCCCTCTCCAGAGCGGGCGGACACGAACCGGGCGCTCGGATAACGCCTTTTAAGGCCAGCCAGCGTCTCGGCGTCCAGCAGATCGCATTTGTTGAAAGTGGCGATCGTGGGAATGCTCTGGGCCCCTATCTGGTCGAGCACCTCGCACACGGCCTCGATCTGCCCCTCGAACTCCGGCGAGGAGGCGTCGATCACGTGCAGGATGAGGTCGGCTCCGGTGATTTCGTCGAGCGTCGACTTGAAGGCCTCGACCAGCGTGGTGGGCAGCTTTTGGATGAAGCCGACGGTGTCGGTGACAGTGACCTCGCGGCCCTCGGGCAGCTCGAACTTGCGGGTGGTGGAGTCCAGCGTGGCGAAGAGCTTGTCGTAGCTGAGCACATCGGCCCCGGTGAGCCGGTTGATGAGCGAGCTTTTCCCGGCGTTGGTGTAACCGGCCAGCGCCACTTTGAACATGCCGCTGCCGTACCGGCTCTCCCGCTGCAGCGAGCGCACGTCGGACAGGCGCTCAAGCTCGCGGCGAATGCTCGTGATGCGCTTGCGCACCATGCGGCGGTCCACCTCAAGCTGGCTTTCGCCCTCGCCGAAGCGGGATCCCACACCGCCTCCCATGCGGTTCGAGGCGAGGTGGGCCCACATGCCGCGCAGGCGCGGGTACAGGTACTGGTTTTGGGCGAGGCGCACCTGCAGGCGCCCCTCCTTGGAGGTGGCGTGCAGAGCGAAGATGTCCAGAATGAGGGCCGTGCGGTCGATAACCTTCACGGACTTGTCCATGACCTTCTCCAGATTGGCCTGCTGGGAAGGTGTCAGCTCGTCGTCGAAGATGACGAGGTCGGCCTCGCGCGACCGTGCCAGCTCGGCGATCTCGTCGGCCTTGCCCGTGCCGACAAAGGTGCGCGGGTTGGGCGCGTCCAAGCGCTGGGTCGTCGTGGCTACCACATCGGCTCCGGCCGTATCGGCCAGACGTTCCAGCTCGGCCAGGGAAGATTCCAAGGGCCACGGCAGCCCCGGGCGCTCGATGCCCACGAGAACGGCGCGCTCTCGACGCTCCTCGGCCTTGGTGGCCGGGCCCTTTTGGATGACGGATTCGTATTCGGTCATAGCATGCTCCTTTGCTTCAAGTAACGACGGGACCCCATGAGGGGAAGGCGGTGCAAGTGGTCGTTACAGGCGCATGAGCATCACTCCTTAATCGTGGCGCGGCGTTGCGCCGGGGAAACGGGGGCTATCATAGCACAACAGCAGCATCGGAAAAGCTCACGGCAGCACAATGGTTCCCGAGAAGCTCTCCGTTGCCGGCCCCGTCATGGATATCGTGCCATCCTCGTTCCAGCAGATGTGCAGTAGACCGCCGCTCAACATAAGATCGTTCTCCCTGCCGGCCCGGCCAGTGAGGCAGGCAGCCGTGTTGGTGGCGCAGGCGCCGGTGCCGCAGGCCAAGGTCTCTCCGCAGCCCCTCTCCCACACGCGCATGGCGATGCCCTCATCGGTGACGGAGGCGAACTCGACGTTGGTTTTCTCGGGAAATGCGGGATGCGTCTCGAAGAAGGGGCCGGGAAGATCGATGCGCAGGGTCGAGAGGGATTTCTCCGCACCTGCGGGGAACAGCTCGTCGGGCAAGGCCGCCCAATCGTCCACGAGGCAGACGGCGTGGGGGTTTCCCATGGAGACGCAGGCGAATTCGAAGGCTCCCCACGGCGAATCGAGGCGCAGATGCCCCACATAGGGCGTACCGTCGGCCATGCGGGAGTCCGGCGCGGCGTCGACGGGCACGAGCGCGGGATCCAAGATGGGCGCGCCCATGTTCACGGTCGCCTCGGTCATCTTTCCCCCCGCATCCACGGAAAAGGCGATGGGGCGCGGACCGGCCAGGGTGTCGGCCAGAAGATGTCCCGAGGCAACGTCCGCCAGCTCGCGATCGACGAGGTACTTGGCGAAGCAGCGTACGCCGTTGCCGCACATTTGGGCCAAGGTGCCGTCGGCGTTGATGTAGTGCATGTAGCCGTCTCCCTCTTCCGAGGTTGCCGGCCGCACGAGGATGACGCCGTCGGCGCCGATGCCGAAGTGGCGGTCGCACAGATACGACACCTGGGCATCGGTCAGACTGAGAGCGCGGTCTCGATCGTCAATGAAGACGAAATCGTTGCCGAGACCGTGCAATTTGGCGAAGGACAACTCCATGGGACGCTCCTTTGAGGCGGCGATTGAGGGGGCGGAAGCTCTCCTCGACGACCCGGAAGGGTCGCTTCAACCATGGTAGGCGTCCAATGTTTCCAACTGGGAAAGAATCTCGGCGGCCACGGCTTCGGCATCGCCGGCATCGGCGTTCACCCAGTGGATGCGCCTGTCGCGACGGAACCACGTGCGTTGGCGCTTGCCGTAGCGGCGCGTGGCCGTCTTGATGGCCTTCACGGCCTCCTCCAGCGTGGTGTTCCCATCCAGCGCCTCGACGATCTCCTTGTATCCGATGGCCTGGGGCGCCGTGACGCCGTCGCGGAATCCGGCGGTCAGCAGGCCCCGCACCTCGTCGACGAGTCCTGCGGCCACCATGGCATCGACCCGGGCGTCGATGCGCTCGTTCAGGATGGCCGGCTCCATGGCCAGCCCGAATTGCACGGCTGGAACGAAGGGCGCCACGGTGGCGAGCCGCTGTTTCTGCTCGGCGTAGCTGGCGCCCTCCTCCAAAAGCTCGAAGGCGCGCACGACGCGCCGCACGTTGTTGGGGTGGATGACGGCGGCGCTTGCGGGATCGCGCGCTTCCAGCGCCTCCCACAGGGCCTGGTTGCCGTGTTCCTCCGCGTAGGCGGTCCAGCGTTCGCGGACGGGGTTTTCCACCTGGTCGCCCTTGGGGAAGACGAAGTCGTCGATGGCCGCCTGCACGTACTGGCCGGTGCCGCCGCAGAGCACCGCTCTCTTGCCGCGGGCGTCTATATCGCGAAAGCAGCGCCGGGCGAACGCCTGGAACAGGGCCGCCGAGTAGGGCTCGCCGGGATCAACGAGATCGAAGCCGTGATGGGGCACGCGGCGCTCAGATGCGGGAAGCTTGCCCGTGCCGATGTCCATGCCTCGGTAGATCTGCATGGAATCGGCGCTCACCACTTCCCCGCCGAGGCGCTCGCCGACAATTTGGGCTGCGTCGGTCTTGCCCGAGGCCGTGGGCCCCACGATGGCGATGACAGGTGCAGAAAGCTCAAGCATGGGCGATCGTGCCCGAGAGATACCAGGTGCGGGCTTCCTCGATGGTCACGGGCACGATGCGCCCCACCAAAGACGCCGCCTCCGTGCCGGAGGGCACCGGAGCGTGAACGGTCTGGTTCTTCGGGCTCTTGCCGGCCAGGATGGAATCGTCGCGCTTGGACGTGCCCTCGACCAGCACGGGCACCGTGGCGCCGAGCTCCGCCTGGTTCGCCTCGAAGGCCTTGCGCTGGACGAGATCCACGAGCCGATCGAAGCGCTCCTGGATGACCTCGCGGGGCGTGTCGTCGTCCATCTCCGCAGCAGGCGTCCCCTCGCGCTTGGAGTAAATAAACGTGAACACCTGGCTGTAGCCGACTTCCTCCACGAGGCGATAGGTGTCCATGAAGTCCTCTTCGGTCTCGCCGGGGAATCCCACGATGATGTCCGTGGACAGAGCGATGTCGGGACGGGCGCGGCGAAGCTTCTCGATAAGGCCGAGGTAGTGCTCGCGGGTGTAGCGGCGGTTCATGGCCGAGAGGATGCGGTTCGAGCCCGACTGCACGGGAAGGTGCAGCGCCGGCATGAGCGAGGGCAGCGTGGCGAACAGCCCGATGACCTCGTCGGTGAGATCCTTCGGATGGCTCGTCGCGAAGCGGAGCCGCTCGATGCCCGCGGCATCCACGGCCCGAAGGACATCCGCGAACCGCGGCTCGCCGTAAAGGTCGCGCCCGTAGGAGTTCACGTTCTGCCCCAGCAGCGTGATCTCCTTGACGCCCGCTTCCACATAGGAGCGCGCCTCGGCGGCGATGTCGTCCAAGGGCCGCGACTTCTCGCGCCCGCGGACGTAGGGCACGATGCAGTAGGAGCAGAAATTGTTGCATCCCACGGTGATGGGCAGCCATGCCGCCCAGTCGTGCTCGCGCACCGTGGGCAGGGCGGAGGAGAACTCCGCTCCCCCCTCGATCACCTCGGCGGCGCGGCCGTGCTGCTCGATGGCGCGTCGGAGAAGCCCCGGCAGAGAGCCCAGATTGTGAGTGCCGAAAACCACATCGAGATGGGGAAGCGCCGCAAGCAGCTTGTCGCCGTCGCGCTGGCCGATGCAGCCGCCTACGGCGATGTAGCGCTTGTCGAGGGTCGTGCCGTCGCGCAAGGGGATGTTCTTCATGGAGGCGACCTGCCCGTAGAGCCTCGTGTCGGCAGCCTCGCGGACGCAGCACGTCATGAACACGACGATGTCCGCCTCCTCGATGGTTTCGACGGGCAGCGAGCCCAGGCCCTCCAGCATGCCGGCGACCCGCTCGGAATCGTGCTTGTTCATCTGGCAGCCGAAGGTGTGGATGCAGAAACGAGTTCCCTCGAAGACGTTGCTCATAGCAAAACCCTCTAATGGACCGCGGCCGCATCGACGATGGGGGCGATCGCGGCGGCGCCCCGCGGCTCGACGGCGAAGCGGATGGCCGTGCGGTACTCGCCGTCGATGACGATGTCCGCGAAGGAGGGGATGCAGCAGATCTCGATGCCCACCGGCGAGAGGAACCCGCGGGAGATGGCCACGGCTTTCACAGCCTGGTTCACCGCACCGGCCCCCACGGCTTGAATCTCCACCGACGCCCCGTCTTTGATCATGCCGGCGATGGCGCCGGCAACGGAGGCGGGAGACGATTTGGAGGATACTTTGAGGCACCCGATGGAGGGCTTGGTTTCAGTGGTAGACACAGCTGGTCCTTGTCGTTTGTGGTGCGGTTCTTCTCTGGATGTGGTTCGTTTAGCGGGCGCCCGTGGCGCCTTCAGCCCGAATATTCTACCTGTTGCACCCGAGTGGCGCAACCGCGCGCGCTTCCTTAGAGCGTCGTGCGGATGGGAACGGTGATGCGGATGGCTTCCTGGCCCACGATGACCTCCGCCTCGCCCACCGCTTCTAGATAATACGCTTCCGCCACGGGCTCCATGAGCCGGCCGATACCGCGCTTCAGCGCATCGATGTCCTCGGGAGCCAGACGCAGGGAGCAGGCGTTCTTGGAATTTCGCCGTCGCTCGGATGGGCGATGGGTCTGCTGCGGGAACGATTCGGCGGCCAAACGCTCGGTCAAGGGGTCGAGCGCAACGATGGCCCCGTCGAGAATGCGTCGGGCCGAGCGTTCGGAGAGCGGCAGGCCCAGGGCCTCGCAGCGGTCCGCGAGATCATCGGGGCCGGCGGCCAGGGCGAGGCGCTTGACGAGGGGGATCCCCGCGCCGTCGCCCCCGAAGGCGCGCACGGCCGGGGAGAGCGAGGCGAGGCCCAGTTGGTACAGCGTCGCCGCCACCTCAACCGGGGTGCCGAGGTACACGGAAAGATCGCCGCGGTGCTCCAAGGCGAATTCCGCGGCCGTGCGCACGATGTTCTTGGGGCCGCGCATCGCCCACGAGCCGGAAGGCTCCTGCTCGAAGCGGGGAAACGTCGACTGATCCGTCTTCTCGGGGAGGCTTTCGGTGTCGGTGGCGATCGTAAGGCTCGTGCCGAGCCCCGGCTCCGATTGCAGCACCCGGGCCTCTTCGGCGTTCACGGAGATGGAGTAAAGGGCCATGCCGCGCCCGTGCATGCCCCACTTGTCCATATGCGCGCTATCGAGCTTCGAGGTGACGCGCGGTTCAAAGATGCGCTCGTGCTGGGCGGCGGGAATGCCCTGGCCGTCGTCGAGGACGGTGAGCAGGCGCGCGTTGCCGGTCTTCTGGGTGGCGAGGAAGATGCGGCTGGCGCCGGCGTCGCGGGCGTTGCGCAGAAGCTCGATGACCACGTCCTCGCTCGAGCGGATGTCCTGGGCGGCCTGGCGCCGTTCGGCCTCGGAGGACCGGAGACGGACGAAGCCGTCTCCGAGGTCGTCCTCGACCCGGAGACGGCTCTCGCCGCACACATCGTCTATGAAATCGCTGAGGGTATCGCCTTCCATGGCCTACTTGGCGTAGTCGACCGCACGGCTCTCGCGGATGACGACGACTTTCACCTGGCCCGGATACTGCATCTCGTTCTCGATCTGCTGGGCGATGTCGTGGGCCAAAACGACGGATTCGGCCTCGTCCACCACTTCCGGCTCTACCATGACGCGAACCTCGCGGCCTGCCTGGATGGCGTAGGTGCGCTCGACGCCCTTGTGGGAGTTCGCGATCTCCTCCAGCTTCTCGAGGCGCTTCACGTAGGCGTCCAGCGTCTCCTTGCGGGCACCGGGACGGGCGGCGGAGACGGCGTCGGCGGCCTGAATGAGCACATCGACGACGGAGTTGGCCTCCACATCGTTGTGATGGGCCTCGATGGCGTGGACGATCTCGGGGCGCTCGCCGAAGCGACGGGCCAGATCGGCGCCGATGACGGCGTGGCTGCCCTCGACCTCGTGGTCGACGGCCTTGCCGAGGTCGTGCAAAAGGCCGGCTCGCTTGACGGGGATGGGGTCGAGCCCGAGCTCGGAGGCCATGACCGAGGCCAGATAGGCCACTTCGAGCGAATGGTTCAGCACGTTCTGGCCGAACGAGGTGCGATAGCGCAAACGTCCCAGGGTGTTGACGAGCTCCGGGTGGAGATCGTGGATGCCCGCATCGAACGTGGCCTGCTCGCCGGCCTCGTGCACCCGCTGGTTCACCAGCTTGACGGCCTTATCGTACATCTCCTCGATGCGCGCGGGGTGGATGCGCCCGTCGGCGATGAGGTTCTCCATGGTGACGCGGCCGATCTCGCGGCGCACCGGGTCGAAGCAGGAGATGGTGACGCACTCCGGCGTATCGTCGATGATGAGGTTCGTGCCGGTCAGCTGCTCGAAAGAGCGGATGTTGCGGCCCTCGCGGCCGATGATGCGGCCCTTCAGATCGTCGGAGGGGATATGGATGGTGGACACCGTGCTCTCGGCGGAGTGGTCGGCGGCCACGCGCTGGATGGCGAGGCTCAAGATCTCGCGGGCCTTCTTGTCCGCCTCGGCCTTGGTGCGCGTCTCGGCATCGCGGATGATGACGGCCGATTCGCGGGTGACCTCGTCGTGGATGGTCTCCAGCAGTTCCTCTTTGGCCTCCTGGGGGCTCATGCCCGCAGCGCGCTCGAGGGCCTGGTTGATCTCGATCTGGGCCTCCTCGCGATGACGCTCGATGGCGTTCTCGGCCTCTTCGACATCGCGCTCGCGTCGCTCGACTTGTCCCTGCAAAGACGAGAGTTGGTGCTCGCGGGCATCCAGGGACTCGACGCGGCGATCGAGGGATTCCTCGCGCTGGGCGATGCGGTTCTCGGCGGAGCGCACCTCGCGCATGCGCTCCTTGTTCTCCTTCTCCATTTCCTGCTTGTAGCGAAGGGCCTCGTCCTTGGCTTCCACGGCGGCTTCACGTCGGAGCGTCTCGGCTTGCTTCTTGGCATCCTCGACCAGGCTTGCGGCCTCGCGGGCAGCGTTCTTGGATGAGGAGCTGGCAATGAGTCGGTTGACGATGAAACCGAGGACCAGGCCGATGACGATAGCGACGATCAAAAGCACGATCGTGATGGGATCCATGGCTGTTTCCTCCTTTCATCTGGGCTTTCATACCCATTTCATGTCATAAAAAATGCCCGTGGCCGGGCATGAGCATAACTGCGCGAAGATACGAGGAATATGAAATTCTCTATCTTGAATGCCCGGGAGGGCACGTATGCTCTAAAGCCACGGCTCACAGTATAGCGTAAGGCCGCGGCTTTAGACAGACTCTCGTGGGTTTGTGTCACGAATGGCCCATCGAACCGCACATCAGGCTGCGTTCCCGCTCCTCGAACCACGTGCGAGAGGCGGTAGCGGCGACGTCGGCGGAAAATCCTTGGGATACGAGGCGGCGGAAGGCGGCCTCCCGGGCGCGCTTGGCTTTAGGCGGGCGACGCCGCAGGGCGGCCAGGGCGCGGCCCACTTCGAAGTCCCTCCCCTTCCGCTCATGCTCGACCCAGGAATCGAGGGTGGCTGGATCGATGCCGAGCTCCTCGATCTCCCGTTCGGCATCGCGAAGCCCCCGGCCGGCCGCAAGCTTCATGCGGACGAGGGCGTCGGCGTAGCGTCGATCGTCCACCGCCCGTACGCGCACGGCGCGCTGAAGGGCCTCCTCCACCACTGCCGCAGGAAAGTCGTCCTTCAGCAGGCGCTCGCGCAGGTAGGCCGTGGAGCGCTCGCGAACCGCGGCCCATCGGAGGATCTTCTGGAACGCGTCTCGGGCCGTCTTTCCCTCCTCGTTGCTCAGAGCGCTCTTCTGCTCTTCCCCGCGAGAGGAACGTCCGAGGTTCTGCGCGCAAGACGCCCCTGTATCCCTGCCGCAGACGGCGTCGTCCTCGGCAGGGCACGGCCAAGCGGCGATTTGCGCGCACGGTTCCTCTGAGGGAGGGGCGGCTTCCAGGGCGGCGATATCCGCCCTGAGCGCTGCGAGTATGTCGGCCTTGGACGCCACAATGCGTTACTTCTTCTTGCCGCTCTTGGGCGCCGGCGTGAACGATTCGTTTTCGGCCGGACGCTCGATGACGGGGATCTCGTAGGCCTCGCGGACCTTGTTCTCGAGTTCCTCACGCAGATCGGGGTTCTCCTTGAGCGTCTGCTTGGCCGCCTCGCGGCCCTGGCCCAGGCGCTCCTCGCCGTAGGTGTACCAGGCGCCGGACTTCTTGGCCACGCCGCATTCCACGGCCATATCGACGATGCAGCCTTCCCGAGAGATGCCCTCGCCGTACATGAGATCGAACTCCGCTTGGCGGAAAGGAGGAGCCACCTTGTTCTTGACCACCTTCGCCCTCACGCGATTGCCGACCACATCGCCGTTCTGCTTGATAGAGTCGATGCGGCGAATGTCGATGCGAACCGAGGAGAAAAACTTCAGGGCGCGTCCGCCGGTGGTCGTCTCCGGGTTGCCGAACATGACGCCGATCTTCTCGCGCAGCTGGTTGATGAAGATGCAGGTGGTGTTCGATTTCGACAGCGACCCGGCCAGCTTGCGCAGGGCCTGGGACATGAGCCGAGCCTGAAGGCCCACGGTGGTATCCCCCATCTCGCCCTCGATTTCGGCACGGGGAACGAGCGCCGCCACAGAGTCGACGATGACGCAGTCGATAGCGCCCGAGCGCACGAGCATATCGCAGATTTCCAGCGCCTGCTCGCCGGTGTCGGGCTGGGAGATGAGCACCTCGTCGATATCGACCCCGATGCGCGCGGCGTAAACGGGATCGAGGGCGTGCTCGGCATCGATGAAGGCAACGATACCGCCCAGCGCCTGAGCCTCCGCGAGAATCTGCAAGGCGAGCGTTGTCTTGCCGCTTGACTCGGGACCGTAGATTTCGATGATGCGGCCGCGGGGCACGCCTCCGATGCCGAGCGCGGCATCGAGCGGCAGGGCGCCCGTGGGGATGACCCCGATGTTGAGATCGGCGCCTCCCTCGCCGAGGGTCATGATAGAGCCCTTGCCGAACTTGGACTCGATTTGATCAGTGGTGAGTTTGAGCATCTTTTCTTTATCTTCGTTCATGACCTCTCCTTGTCTTGGCCAGGCGAACAAATGGCCTGTTTTCATCATTATACGAACAAACGTATGCACGTCAAGAGGTGATTCTCAAAAACCAGTTTCCTCTGTGCGCGAAAACAGCATAACGGTACGCGACCGCAGCAATGACGCGGGAATGTCTCATTTGAGTCCTCGCGCCGACCGTACCGCTGTCGCACTCTCGTCGCAGAGTGCCCGTGCGCCCTCGCCAAAACCGCGGCGCTGTCAGAAGCTCGCGAGCGCCTCTTCCATCGTGCGCAGGGCGATCAGCACCGTTTGCAGGCGCACGGCCTCGCGGCCGCCTTCGAAATGATGGCATGCCGCATGGGTCTTTTTGGCGGTGGCGCAGCCGATCCACACCGTGCCCACCGGCTTGCCGGGCTCGGCGCCCGTCGGTCCGGCGATGCCCGTGACCGCCACCGAGACATCGCTGCCCAGCTCGCGCAGGGCGCCACGGGCCATCTGCAGGGCCACCAGCTCGTCGACGGCCCCCTGTCGCGCGAGCACGTCCTCGGAAACGCCGAGTACCTCGGCCTTCACCTCGTTCACGTAGCTCACAATGCCGCCGCGCACCGAGGCAGAGGACCCGGGCACGGAAGTGAGCATGGCCGCGACGAGGCCGCCGGTGAGGCTCTCGGCCGTGGCCACCGTGGCCCCTGCGGCCGTCGCCTTCTCGACGACGATGCGCGCCTGCTCGTCGATGGCCTTCTGCAGCGCCGCGATCTCGGTGGGTGCCGCAGAAGGGGCGGCCGCCTTTGCGGTTTTGGCCCCCGCGCTCCCCTTCAACAGATGACGCGCCTTTACGAGATAGTCGAGCATGGACATGACCGTCAGGACGAGCGCGATGACCATGACGGTCCAGGACAGCACGAACATGGGGTTGGTGAAGGCGCCGGCCGCCGTGGTGAACGTGAGCGAGTCCTTGAGAAGGAACAGCACGATGGCGATGATCTGGAACACCGTCTTGGCCTTGCCGTACCAGCTGGCGGCGATGACCGTGCCCTTGCTGGCCGCCACCATGCGGATGCCCGAGACGATGAACTCGCGGGCAAGGATGATGAGCACGGGCCAGCCGGGCAGCACGGCCAGC
Source organism: Adlercreutzia sp. DFI.6.23 (assembly GCF_024462535.1). Taxonomy (NCBI): domain Bacteria; kingdom Bacillati; phylum Actinomycetota; class Coriobacteriia; order Eggerthellales; family Eggerthellaceae; genus Adlercreutzia; species Adlercreutzia sp. DFI.6.23. The sequence goes on along the minus strand of NZ_JANGBP010000002.1, from coordinate 265,431 downwards.
TCCACCAGGGCGATGAGCGCCGCCGTGACGAGGATCTTATCGGCCAGGGGATCCATGAACTTCCCGAAGTCGGTCACTTCCCCGCGGCTGCGGGCGAGATATCCGTCGATCCAATCGGTGCAGGAGATGAGGATGAAGATACCGGCGGCGATGACGCACTTCGCCTCCATGGTGATGCCCGGCAGGCCCACCCATTCGGGCCAGGGGCTCAGGATCGCCAGCACGAAGACCGGCACCAGGCAGATGCGGATGAGCGTGACGATGTTCGCCGGCGTCCAGAGCTTGTCCGGAGCCGTGGGCTGGATGGTGGTCATGGCCTACTCGCCTTCCATTTCGTAAAGCAGGGTATCCGCGATGGTGCAGGAAACGAACGAGCCGATCTCGCCGCGGGACACGTAGGTGACGCCGTCCACCTCGGGCGCCTGGCATTGGGCGCGACCGAAGCGCTGGCCGTCCTCCTCGGTTCCCTCGACGAGCACGATCGCCCCCTTCCCGATGCGCTCGGCGATGCGGGGCCCGCAGGCGGCATCGGCGGCGTCGCGCAGCACCTGGGCCCGCTCGGCCTTCTCGTCCTCGTCGATCTGGTTCGGCAGGTCGAAGGCGGCGGTGCCCTCCTCGCGGGAGTAGGGGAAGACGCCGACGTAATGGAACAGCCCCTCGGAGACGAAATTGAGGAGCTCCTCGAACTGCTCGTCAGTCTCGCCGGGAAATCCCGCGATGAGCGTTGTGCGCAAGGTGATGTCGGGCACCGCGGCCTCGATGCGCTCGATGAGGGCGCGAAACGCCGCGGCATCCCCTCGGCGGTTCATGGCGCGGAGGATCGGCTCGCTCACGTGCTGCAGGGGAATGTCCAGATAAGAGCAAACGTTCTCGCGGGCCGCCATAACGGAGAGCAGCTCGTCGGTTGCGCCCTCGGGCTGCAGGTACATGACGCGGAACCACATGTCGGGATGCGCCTCGGCCAGCGTGTCGACGAGCCATGCGAGGTCGCGGCCGTCGGGAAGGTCGGCGCCCCAGCGTCCGGTGTCCTGGGCGATGAGCACGATCTCCCGGGCGCCGGAGGCGATCTCGCGCTCGACGTCCTCGGCGATCTGCTCGTAGGGGAAGCTGTGGTAGCGCCCGCGAATGGAGGGGATGGTGCAGTAGGAGCAGAAGCGGTCGCAGCCGTCGGATATCTTCACGTAGGCGAACGTCCGGCCCTCCCCTTCCGCGGGCTCGCCCCCGACGGCCGCCACGGGCAGGGAGATCCCCAGAGCGCGCGCCACCACTTCCGCGATATCGTCCTCGCGACTGCAGGGCACAAAGGCCGACGCCTCCGTCAGCTCCGCGGCCAGGTCGTCCCCGTAGCGGGCCGGCATGCAGCCGGCGACGATGAGGGCGGCTGAGCCCTCATCCACTTTGGGCAGGGAGGCGGCCTCGAAGATGGCATCGATGCTCTCCTCGGTGGCCGCCTGGATGAACGAGCAGGTATTCACGATGATGGCGTCGGCGCTGGACGCCTCTTCGGTCACGGAGAAGCCGGCTTCGCGCAAGCGCCGCGCCATGGCGGCCGAGTCCACCTCGTTCTTCGCGCACCCCATCGTGATGAGGCAGACGGAGGGCACCGCGCTGTCGCGCGTCGTATCGATCACGTCTGAAGTCCTAGCGATAGTTGACGTACTGCAGCGGCTGCCCGTAGTCCTGGCCGCGCAAGAAGGCGATGACCTCCTGCAACGTGTCGCGGGAGGGAGAGCTCACGCGCAGCTTGTCGCCCTCGATGGTCACCTTGCACTTGAGCTTCTGGGCCTTGATGTCCTTGTTGATCTTGCCCGCGGTCTCCTTGTCGATGCCGTTGACCACCGTGGCGCACCGGCGCACCCCGCCGCCGGAGGAAGGCGTGGAATCCCCCCACTTCACGGCGGTAAGATCGATGCCGCGCTTGATGAGCTTGCTGCCGATGACGTCAATGACCTGGGAGGCCACGAACTCGGCCGGCGCGGTCACCGTCAGGGTGCCGGCGCTTTTGTCCAGGGAGATCTCGGCGCCCGAATCCTTCAGATCGTAGCGCTGGGAAAGCTCTTTCTTGGCTTGCTGGAAGGCGTTGTCCACCTCCTGCATATCCACCGTGGAGACGATGTCGAAGCTGGATTCTTTAGCCATGGGTTGATTGCCTTTCTCGATGGGCCCGCTAGGCCGCGCTGTCGGAGGAGTCCTCACCGGAGTCGGACGAGTCGCCATTTCCGGAGGTGTCGGAGGAACGGTCGCTTGTGCTGGAGTCGTCGCTCGAGGAATCCGAGCTGGAGGAGGAGCCGGAATCCGAGTCGCCGGAGCTATCCGAGGAGGCGCCGGCCACGCCGTTGGCGCGCTTCCAATCGTTGAGCACGTCCTCGAAGTTGACGGTGTAGGTGTAGACGCCGCGGCCGTTCTGATCCTCGGCCTTCACCTCCTCGCCGTCGAGGGTGAGCTTGACGGCGGCGATGTCCTCGTCATCGCCGGAAAGCACGAACTTCAGCGTCCCGGTCACATCGAAATCGGCCGTCTTGGGCCCGGTGACATCGCCCGCCTCCACGGTCTTGCCGTCCTGGACGACCTCGATGTAGACGCTTGAGCCCTCGGGCACGTTGTAGCTGAACTTGGCGCTCGTCGGCGCCACGGGCTGCTGGGTGGGCGCCGTTGCGTCGCCCGCGCCCTCGTTTGCGGCACCGGTATCGGTGCCGGCGGGGTTCTGCATGCCGGAGATGGGCACCGTGGGCACATCGCTCTCCGGCGCCGCACGGTTTCCGAAGGCCAGGACGATCACGAGGACGAGCAGGCCCACGATGATGGCGCCCACGATGACGAGCGGCAAATACGAGCCGATGTTCGCCGCGATGCCCGGGGCCTGGCGCCCTTGGACGAGGTTGGTGTACTGGGGCTGCGGAGCCGCCCTGCCCGGGCGGGCCGAGGAACCGCCCAAGCCGGAACGGCCAGAGCGCGGGGAGCCCGCGTAATCGTCTCGGTAGGAGCCCCGAGAGGATCCCCGGTCGCGGCTGGAGGGCAGCGCGACCGTGCGTCCGGTATCGCGGGGGCGCTCGCGACGGTTGCTCGCCGGACGGCGGCCCGTCTCGAACTGGTAGACCTCTTCCCGGTAGGCGCGGGTGACCTCCGTGGGGTTCAGCCCCACCAGGCGCGCGTAGGCGCCCACCATGTTCGACGTGTAGCCGCGCGGGGGCATGCGGGCGAAATCGCCCTCCTCAATGGCGCGCAGGATATCCGGGCGGATGCGCAGCTTGCGGGCGGCCGTGGACAAATCGAGTCCTTTGCGCTCGCGGGCATGGGCAAGCGCCTCGCCGAATGATGTCTGTCTCGCCACGATGGTCTCCTCTGTGTTTTCCGTTGGCCGTTGCGGTGCGGTTCCGTTCCGGCCTATTCGTCAGCGGCCTCGAAGGCCTTCAGTGTTTCCAGTTCCATTTGGTCGACGAGCACCTCGCGCGGGCGGCTTCCGTTGGCCGGGCCCACGATGCCCTTTTCTTCCAACTGATCCATTATACGTCCAGCTCGCGCGTATCCGACCTTCAAGCGACGCTGAAGGTTGCTCGTGGAGCCCAAATCGCTTGAAACCACCACATCGGCGGCCTCCCACAGAAGCGGATCGTCGGCCTCGGAGCCCCCCTCCCCCGAAGGCGAGGAGTCGCCCAAGGTCACGACGTTGGTCTTCAGGATCTCGGAGTGGTACTCCGGCTCGCCCTGACTCTTCAGGTGCGCCACCACGGCGGCGATCTCGTCGTCGGGGATATAGGGGCCCTGGATGCGGATGGGCTTGGGGTACTCCGGCTTGGCCAAGAGCATGTCCCCCATGCCGATGAGGTTCTCGGCGCCCGTGGAGTCGAGGATGACGCGGGAGTCGATGCCCGAGGCCACGGTAAGCCCGATGCGGCAGGTGATGTTCGCCTTGATGAGGCCCGTGACTACGTTGGTGGAGGGGCGCTGGGTGGCGATGATGAGGTGGATGCCGGCGGCGCGGGCGAGCTGGGCGATGCGGCTGATGGAGAACTCGACCTCCTTGCCCACGTTCATCATGAGGTCGGCCAGCTCGTCGATGACGATGACGATGTAGGGAATGGGCTCGCCGTAGGGGTTCTCCGGCGGCTCCTCCCCCCTCTTCTCCGCGGCCTCGTCGGCGGCCTGGGCCGCCCGGGCCTTCTCGTTGAAGGTGATGATGTTGCGCACGCCGCACTTCGAGAACATCTTCAGGCGCCGCTCCATCTCGGCCACGGCCCAGGAAAGGGCGCTGGAGGCCTCGCGGCACTCGGTGACCACGGGGACGTACAAGTGTGGGATGCCCTCGTAGGGGGCGAACTCCACGCGCTTGGGGTCCACCATGATGAAGCGCACCTCGGCCGGGGTCGCGCGCATGAGGATGGACATGATCATGGAGTTCACCTCCACCGACTTGCCCGAGCCGGTGGTGCCGGCGATGAGCACGTGGGGCATCTTTGCCAGGTCGTGGACGATGGCGTGGCCCTCCACGTCCTCGCCGATGGCCACCTGCAAAGGCCCGGGGCCCGCAGCGGCGAGCACGTCGGGGAGATACACCATCTGGCGGTTGCGGTTGGGCACCTCGATGCCGACGTAGTTGGTGCCGGGGATGGGGGCGAAGATGCGCACGCCAGGAGCGGCGAGCGCCAGCGCGATGTCATCGGTGAGGTTGGTGACCTTGCTCACGCGCACGCCGGAGGGCAGGTCCACCTTGAACAGCGTCACCGTTGGGCCCTCCACCCAGCCGACCACGCTCGCCATGACGCCGAAGTCCTCCAGGGTCCCCTGCAGCTCGGCGGCTACGTCCCGCAGCTCCTCCTCGGTAGAGCCGCGGCGGGCGCCGCCGGTGGCGAGGAGAGTCATGGGAGGCAGCTGGAAGCCGTCCTTGGAGATCGGTTGGGCGGGCGCCTCCTTCTTTTTCTTGGGGGCCGTCTTCTTGCTCACGGGCTTCGTCTTCGCGGCCTCGCGCTCGGCGACCTCGGCCTCCTGCCGGCGCCGCCCGAGCTTGCGGGTCATGGGAGCGGCTGGCTCCACGGCGGAGATGTCCTCCACCTCGGCCACCTCGCGCGGATCAGGGGCTTGGATGGGCACGAGGCCGTCCGTCTTCTGGGCGCCCAGCTGCCGCGTGACGGCCGCATCGGACACGGTGTCGGCTGCAGCCCCGCGGGAGCGCCGGCGCGATTGCTCGCCCAAGGAGATGCGGGCCGTGGGCGCCCCATGGGCTGCCGGGGGCAGATCGGCAGACTCGGCCATGGTCGTCAGCGGCGGCTTGCCCCTTCCCCGCCTCATAGATCCGAGGGCATCGGGAATGAGGGAGGCGGCACTATCGCCGTCCAAGTCGTAGCGGGCGCGCACCTTCTCCAGAAACGCGGAGATGGAGAATCCGATGACGATGACGCCGACGATGGCCACCCCGATGAGCAGGATGGCGGAGATGGCCGGGCCGAAGAGCGTGAGTCCCACCCAGGCGAGCGCCGCCCCCACATAGCCGCCGTGGGTCACGAGCGCGATGCGGTCGAACAGGGCGGCAGGCCCTGTGCCGGTCGTCGGCGTGAACAGGGCGATGATACCGAGCAGCGCCACGAGGATGAGCGAGAGGCCCAGCGTGACGCGCAGCGACATGCGCTCCGACTGCATGCGGTACAAAACGGCGCCGCCGATGGCGACGAGGAAGAAGGGCATGATGTAGCAGCCCACGCCGAAGACGACGTGGAGCGACTCCGAAAGGAAGTCGGTTACGATGGCTCCGGCCGGAGCCGCGGCCGCGATGAACAGCACGATGCCCAAAATGATGAAGCCGACGCCCACGATGTCGCGGCGCGTGCGGTCGTCCAAGATGCGGGGCTCGACCTCCACGGCGCGGCTGCGGGCCGCGGCGGATTTGCGTGTGCCGCTTTTCGACAGGTTCCCCGAGGCCTTCTGGGCGCTCGCCTTCTCTTTGTTGGTGCTCGTATTGCGCGCCACGGTGCCTCTAGACCTCCAGCAGGTTCACGACGACCATGGGGCGCTGCTTGGTGCGCTCCCAGAGAAGCGAGAGCAGCGCGTCGCGGGCGGCCTTGCGCAGTTCTTTCACGCCTCCGTCCTTGGAAAGGCACTTGCGCAGGGCGTTGGCCACGGTGTTCTCGGCCTCGTGGGCCAGATAGTAGTCGTCGCCGCCGGTAATGCCGTGCATGGACACCTGCACCTGGCCGACGAGCTTGCGATCCTTCATGTTCACGGCCGCGGCCACCGAGGCGAAGCCCTGGTTGCCGAGCGTGTTGCGCTCGTCCAGCACGTCCTGGGAGGTGTCGCCCACCGAAAGGCCGTCCACGTAGACGATGCCCGAGGGCACGCCCTCGCCGCGCTCGACGCCCCGGGCGGAAAGCTCCAGGGAGTCGCCGTTTTCAAGCACGTAGATGTTGTCCGGGTCGACGCCGGTGGCCTCGGCCAGCTTCGCGTGGGCCCGCAGGTGCGTGGCCTCGCCATGAACCGGCATGAAGTTCTTCGGCTTCACGATGGAGAGCATGATCTTCAGCTCCTCGGCCCCGGCATGACCCGACACGTGCACCCGCGCCCGGCTCTTGTCGTACACGTCGGCGCCGATCTTAGCCAGCTGGTTGATGACCCGGGTGACGGCCTTCTCGTTGCCGGGAACCGGCGTGGCCGAGATGATGACCGTATCGCCCTCCTCGATCTCGATGGTCTTGTGCTCGCCGTTGGCGATGCGGGCCAGAGCCGACAGCGGCTCGCCCTGGCTGCCGGTGCACATGATGACCACCTGCTCGGGCGGGATGCCCTTCAGGTCGTAGGCGTCGATGAGGTTGTCGTCGGAGATGTTCAGGTAGCCGAGCCGCCGCGCGATGTCGGTGTTCTGGATCATGGAGCGGCCCGTGACCACCACCTTGCGGCCGTTCTTCACCGCCGCATCGCAGATCTGCTGCATGCGGTGGATGTGGCTCGCGAAGCTGGCGATGATGACGCGCCCCTTGGCCTGAGAGATGATCTGCTCCAAGGTCTTCCCCACCTCGGCCTCGGACGGGGTGAAGTTCGGATTTGTGGCATTGGTGGAGTCGCTCATCATGAGATCGACCCCCGTCTCCGAGAAGCGGGCCAGGGCGCCGAAATCGGTGGTGATGCCGTCGATGGGGGTCTGGTCCAGCTTGAAGTCGCCGGTGTGCAAAACGTTGCCGGCCGGGCTCTGGATGAACAGGCCCACCGCGCCGGGGATGGAGTGGTTCACGGCGAAGAAGTCCACCGTGAAGCAGCCGAGCTTGACCTCGTCGCCGGGCTTGATCTCGATGAGCTTGGCGTTCTTCACGCGGTGCTCGGCGAACTTGCCCTCGATGAGGCCGAGCGTGAGCTTCGTGGCGTAGATGTTCACCGTACGGTCGAGGTCCTTCAGAAGGTAGGGCAGCGTGCCCGTGTGGTCCTCGTGGCCGTGGGTGATGACGATGCCGCGCAGCTTGTCGGCGTTCTCCAGCACATAGGTGTAGTCGGGCAGGATGAGGTCGATGCCCGGATGGTCGTCGTCGGGAAACATCAGGCCCGCGTCGTCCAAGATCATGTCGCCGTTGCACTCGAAGGCGGTCATGTTCTTGCCGATGGCGTCAAGGCCGCCGAGCGGGATGATCTTGAGCTTCGCGTTCGGATCCTTGCCCGCCTTCGAGCCGCGCCGCGGCTTTCGGCTGCCGGAGGGGACCTCCTTGGCCGCCGCCGTCTCGCCGCGCGAGAGCTGCGGGCGCTTGCGCTCCAGGTTCACCCGCTTGAAGGAGGTGTTGTTCTTACGGCGATCGTTGTTGCGCCGGTTGGCGTTCTTGCCGCTGCCGCCCTCCGCGCGGCCGTTCTGCTTCTCTTGGTTTTCTTTGGTCATTCAGTGCCTCTTTCTTAAGGTAATAACGCGCAAAAACGCCGACCCGAGGGCATCGGGCCGGCGTCGCATCTTCAATAGTGGACGATTCTAGTCAAGAACACCGACCTCGCGCATGATGGAGGCCAGGCGCGCCGACTGCTCCGGCGTGGCGTCCACGAGCGGCAGGCGCACGCCGCCGACGGGGAAGCCGACAAGGCTCAAGGCCTCTTTCACGAGGATGGGGTTCGAGGTCTCGAACAGGCCCTTCATGAGCGGCATCAGCGCCTCGTTGGCCTCACGAGCCGCATCCCACTCGCCCTTGGCGGCCAGATCGACGATGGCCTTCATGCGGTCGGGCGCGACGTTGCCGATGGTGGAGATGACGCCCACGCCGCCCAGCTCCATGATGTCGAGGGTGGACGAGTCGTCGCCGGAGTACACGTCGAAATCGGCCGGAGCGTTGTCGATGATGTACTTGATCTGCTCGAAGTTGCCCGAGGCCTCCTTGATGGCCACGACGTTGTCGCAGTTGTGGGCCAGCCGCAGGGTGGTGTCGCCCTCCATGTTGATGGAGCAGCGCCCGGGGATGTTGTACAGGATGATGGGCATGTCCGTGGAGTCCGCGATAGTCTTGAAGTGGCGGTACAGGCCCTCCTGCGGGGGCTTGTTGTAGTAGGGCACGACGCACATGAAGCCGTCGACGCCCTGCTTGGCGGCATCCTGGGCGAAGTACACCGTGTCGGCCGTGCAGTTGTCTCCGACGTTCGCGATGACGGGTATGCGGCCGTTCACCGCGCGCACCACGGCGCGGAACAGCTCGAGCTTCTGGGGGTAGAACACCGTAGGGCTCTCGCCGGTGGTGCCGTTGACGATAAGGGCGTCGGCGCCGCCGCGCACGAGTCGGTCGGCCAGCTCCTGAGCCCGGTCGAGATCGAGTTCGAGGTCGGCGTTGAACGGGGTGACCATGGCCGGAATCATGCGGCCGAAGCGAGGATCGCGCTTGAACTCCATGGAAGTATCTCCTTAAACAAACTCGGGGGCGTGGCTGCCCTAGCACAGCTCTATTATGCCATGGTTGGCTCGACGGGGAAACGCGAGCGCCCGTAAGTCCGTCAAACGCACAACCTGCGCGGATAAGGTGCTGCCCTAAGCAGGCACTGCCCTTGCGTCTGTTCCGTAGGGGCAGACCTTGGTCTGCCCTGGCGAGCGGAACGATCATGCGAGACAAACAGGGGCGACCAAGGCCGCCCCCTACGGATGGTGTCTGCGAACGAATGGGGGCTGAGCGGCTAATTCATAAAGCTCTCGAGGCCGACGATGAGGCCGTCGCGCTCCCCTACGCTGCGGATGCCGAGGAGGACGCCGGGCATGTAGGAGGTGCGGTCCCATGAGTCGTGGCGGATGGTGAGCGTCTGGCCCAGCGAGCCGAAGATGACCTCCTGGCTGGCCACAAAGCCCATGGAGCGCACGGAGTGCACGGGCACGCCGTCGATAAGCGCCCCGCGGGCTCCCTCGGCCCCGGCGATCTCCGTCTCGCGGCCGGGCGCCTCGCTCATACGCGGGGCGCGGGCCTCCGCGATGATCTCTGCGGTGCGCACGGCGGTGCCGGAGGGCGCGTCCTTCTTGTTGCAGTGGTGGTACTCGATGACCTCGGCCTCGGGGAAATAGGGCGCCGCAGCCTTCGCGAACTCCATCATGAGAACCGCGCCGGTGGTGAAGTTCGGCGCGTAGAACAGGCACGTCCCCGGCGCCGCCGAGGCGGCCAGCCCCTCCAGCGTCTCGTTGGAGAGCCCCGTCGTGCCCACCACGCAATCGACCCCCCGCGGCAGCGCTACCGAGAGATTGCCTGCCACCACGTTCGGCTGCGTGAAGTCGACGAGCACGTCGACGTCCGCCGCATCCAGCGCCTCGGCCAGCGTGCCGAACACGGGGAAGGGCGCCTCTGCGGCATGGGGATCGATGCCGCAGACCACCGTCATGTCGTCCGCAGCCGTCACCGCATCCACCACCGCGGAACCCATACGCCCCGCATAACCCGCCACCGCAACCTTAATCATAGAAAACCTCCCATACACCAGTCAGATTCAATAAGAAGAGTAAACGCTATTGTAAAGCAACAACGTGAGAGTGTAGAGGAGATACGGGGTGTTCTGACCGAGCGAGTTCCGCAGCGACTGGAACAGGACTGAATGTCCTGTTCCACAAAGCGAGGACTGTCTGAGCGAATCAGAATACCGCGTAGCTCCTCTTTGGAGGAGTTGCAACAAGAAAGGGCCGCGACCTGCGACCCTTTCCCAAAGTGCTAGTTGCTGCTGCCGCTCTCGTGGCGACGGCGCGGCGTGCGCCCGGCGCGCCCGGGACGGTTGTCCTCCCGACGCTCCCGGCGCTCGTGACGCTCGCCCTTGTCGCGAGGAGACGGGGACGCGGAAGCCGGAGCGTCCGGCTTGTCCAGGCGGTCCAGCGAGATCTTGCCGGTCTTCGGGTCGATCTCGAGCACTTCCACCTTCACAATGTCGCCCAGGCTCAGCACGTCCTCCACCTTGCCGACGCGGCCGTTGGCCACGCGCGAGATGTGGAGCAGGCCGTCCTTGCCCGGCGTGAGCTTCACGAAGGCGCCGAAGTCCTTGATGCCGACGACCTCGCCCTCGAAGACCTCGCCCACCTCGGGCTCTTTCACGATGCCCAGGATCATGTCCTTGGCCGCCTGCATGGCGGTGCCGGAGACGGCGCCCACGTGGATGGTGCCGTCCTCCTGGATGTCGATGGAAGCGCCGGTCTCCTCCTGGATGCCGCGGACCACCTTGCCGCCGGAACCGATGACGTCGCGGATCTTGTCCACGGGGATCTTGATGGTCTCGATGCGCGGCGCGGTCTCCTTCATCTCGGCGCGCGGGCCGTCGATGGTGTCCAGCATGGCGGCCAGGATGAAGGCGCGGCCCTCGTGGGCCTGCTTCAGGGCGCGGGCAAGGATCTCGACGGACAGGCCCTTGGCCTTGTTGTCCATCTGCAGGGCGGTGATGCCGTTGGGCGTGCCGCAGACCTTGAAGTCCATGTCGCCCAGGAAGTCCTCGATGCCCTGGATGTCGGAGAGGATGACCACGTCGTCGCCCTCCTTGATGAGGCCCATGGCCACACCGGAGACGGGTGCGGAGATCGGCACGCCGGCGTCCATCAGAGCCAGGCAGCTTCCGCACGTGGAGGCCATGGAGGAGGAACCGTTGGACTCCAGCACCTCGGAGACCACGCGGATGGCGTAGGGGAAGGTGTCGGTGTCGGGCAGCACGGGAACAATCGCGCGCTCGGCCAGGGCACCATGGCCCACCTCACGGCGCTTAGGCGCACCCATCCGTCCGGTCTCGCCGGTGCAGTAGGGCGGGAAGTTGTACTGGTGCATGTAGCGCTTGCCCTCTTCGGGCCAGATGGTGTCGAGGCGCTGCCACTCGTTCAGCATGCCCAACGTGCACACGGACATGACCTGGGTCTGGCCGCGCTGGAACAGGCCCGAGCCGTGCACGCGGGGCAGGTATCCCGGCACGATGTACAGCGGGCGGATCTCCTCGGGGGTGCGGCCGTCGACGCGCTCGCCGGTCTCGAGGATCATGGCGCGCATGGCCCGCTTCTCGAGGGCCTTGAGGGCCGCCTTGATGTCGCTTCCCCAGGCGGCGCGCTCCTCCTCGGTGAAGTCATTCTCGATGATGGAGGACTTGAGCTCTTCCACCTTCTGCATACGGGCGGCCTTGTCGGCGTCCTTCAGGGCTGCGGACATCTCGTCGAGGTGGGCGTCGACGCGCTCGGCCACGGACGGGTCGGCAGCGTGGATGGTGTAGTCCATGGGCGTCGGGTTCACCTTGGCGAGGAAGGCAGCCTGCTTCTCGCAGAAGGCGGCGATGGCCTCCTGACCGAAGGTCATGGCGGCGAGCATGTCCTCCTCGGAGATCTCAGCGGCGCCGGCCTCCACCATGGAGATGTAGTCGGCGGTGCCGGCGATGGTGAGCTCCAGATCGGAGTTCTCCTGCTCGGAGTTGGTGGGGTTCACGATGAACTCGCCGGTCTCGATGTCGCGGCCGATGCGCACGCAGGCCGCCGGGCCGTCGAAGGGGGCGCCGCCCACGAGCAGCGCCGCAGAGGCGCCGGCCACGCAGATGGTGTCGGGCAGGTTCTCGCCGTCGATGACGAACGGGGTGGCCACGATGTGCACCTCGTTCTTGTAGCCGTCGGGGAACCCGGGGCGGATGGGGCGGTCCACCATGCGGGCCACGAGGGTGCCGTGGTCGGAGGGCTTCGCCTCGCGCTTCAGGTAGCCGCCGGGGATGCGGCCCACAGCGTACATCTTCTCGATGTAGTCGACCGTGAGCGGGAAGAAGTCGTAGTCCTTCTCCTGGCTGGAGACGACGGCGGTCACGAGCACACTCGTGGCACCGCAGGTCACGAGCACGGCGCCGGTGGCCTGCTTGGCCAGCTCGCCGGTCTCGAGACGGTACTGCTTGCCGTACAACTCGAATTCTTCGACAATTTTCGTCATAACGCTTTTCTTTCTCTTCAACTCCCCCGCCTCATTGCGGAGGACTTCTTCGGGCGCGGCTACTTACATTCGCCGCCCCCGCGACCGTCGGCACCTCATGCGCTTCCGACCGCTTATAGCAGAAAACGGGGCCCCAGGCGGGGCCCCGTACATGCTCGAGCTAGATGTTGTCGCGGATACCGAGCTTCTTGATGAGCTCGCGGTACTCCTCGATGTTGCGCTCCTTGATGTACTTCAGCATACCGCGGCGCTTACCGATGAGCATCATGAGGCCGCGACGGGTGTGGTTGTCCTTCTTGTGCGTCTTCAGGTGCTCGGTGAGGTTGCGGATGCGCTCCGAGAGGATGGCGACCTGAACCTCGGCGGAACCGGAGTCCTGATCGTTCTTGCCGAACTCCTTGATGAGTTCCGCGGTGCGCTCCTTGGAGATGCTGAGCTTGCTGGCCATAACTGGTCCACCTTTCTTTCCGGGGGTCTCCCCCCGTCTTCACCGCCTGTGGGCGGCATACCGTTTTCATCCGCCTTGGGTAGCCATGGAAGTGGTCCGTGGGAACCAAAGGCGAATTGCGCCGCCGTTTTGGCAGCCCGCCCAGTATAGGGCACTTGCGGCGCACCTCGCCTAAGGTTTCCGCGAGCGACACGGTTTCTGCATATTGGGGCTGGATGAGCGCTGCGAAAAAGCGGTGCGACACTAGAACAAGCCGCTCGTGAAGAGGAACTCGAGGGACTTCAGCGAGCTGCCGATGTGGTCGCGGGCGAGATCCTGCACGAGGTGCAGGACGGCGAAGGAGGCCGAAAGGTCAGCCGGCCCTTCTGCAATGGCGTCGAAGGGGGTTGTGAGGAAGTACTGCGCCCAGCAGAGGGTGCCGGCATCCACAAGCACGGATTCGTCCAAACCCCGGCAGCTCTCGCAGAGCACGCCGCCGCCTGCAGCCGAGAACGGGAGGCGGGCGCCCTCGGTGAGGGCCACCGGCTCGCCGCAGCTGACGCAGACCTCGAGGCTCGGGCGCAGGCCTGAGAACGCGAGGATCTTCAGCAGCTCCGCGGCCGAAAGCGCCGCGCAGTGATTGTCGTCGGCGCCGTCCATGGCGTCCAGCACGCGCATCGCCGACTGGAACAGGCGCGGGTTGGCGAGGTCGCGCTGGCTCATGCGGGCGAGCAGCTCTGCCACGGGAGCGGCCGCGGCCGAGGCCTCCAGATTGCAGCGCAGAACATCGTGAGCCGCGACGAGCCGGGCCTCCTTCAGAATGTCGAGGCTTCGACCCGTCGCGCATAGGGCGTCGATGACGCAGAAAGGCTCGGTGCGGGCCGCGAAGCTGCTCTTGGGCCGCCGCGCCCCTTTGGCCACGGCCCGCTTTTGGCTGCCGTCCTCGGAAAGCAGCGTGAGGATGAGGTCGCTCTCCCCCAGCTTCGTGCGGCGCAGCACGAGAGCGCGCAGGGAGTAGGTCGGTTGCGCCACGAAGCCGCCCCGCGCTTAGTAGCGGATGGAGGGGCTGGCGTAGGAGACCTCATTGTCGTCGTTCCACACGATGCCGCCCTCGATGGTGGTGAGCTTTTTGGCGAACACCGTCTCCTGGCCCAGGCCGAAGGGCATCGTGACCACCTCGTACTGGCGCGCCTCCACGGTGTAGAGCACCTCGCCGTCGCCGCGGTAGGTGCAGCTCTTGATGTTCTCCACCTTGAAGCTGCCCTCGTCGTTGGTGAGGTTGGCCCCGGGCAGGATCTCGCGGGTGAGGTCCACCAGCTCGGTGCCGCGGGAGTGGGCGACGTACAGTGTGACCTCGGAGCCGGAGTTCAGCTCGCTTCCGGCGGCCGGGTCGGTGGAGACGGCGGTGCCCTCCTCAATGTCCTCGGTGGTGTACCACTCGCTCGTCACCTCGTAGCCCTCGGCTTGAAGCGCGGCCTTGGCGTCGGCTTCGGACATGCCCTCCACATCGGGCACGGTGTAGGGAACGGCCACGGTGACGGTGATAGCGTCGCCGGATTTCGCCTCCGTGCCCGCCTCCGGGCTCACGGCCAGCACGGTGCCCGCGGTCTCGTTCGACTTCTCCTCGGTGTAGGTGACCGCCGTGAAGCCCTCGGCCTCGAGCGCCTGGGCGGCCTCGTCGCTCGTGGCGCCCACAATGGCCGGCACGATGCGCGGGGCGGCCACGGAGAGCGTCACGGTGCTGCCCTCCTCGGCGCGATGCCCCTGCTCGGGGTCGCTTGAGAGCACGGTGCCCTGGGGCTCGTCGGACTTCATTTCGACGGCTTGCGCGGCAAATCCCTTGGCCGCCAGGGCGTCGACCGCCTCGGGCTGGGAGAGCCCCACCACCTCGGGGATGGTCTTGCCGCCCCACAGCTCGGCCATATAGGTGCCGCCCGCCACAGCGGCGAGCACCACGGCCAGGACGATGCATGCGGCCGCGATGATCGGGCCTTTGGCCCGCGGGGGTCGCGCTGTGGGTGCCGGGGAGGAGGTTTCGTCGTCGACCTCGTAGGGGGCCGACGCGTCCTCTTCGAGTACCTGGTAATCTACAGGAGGCTCTGTCTCGGGAATCACCTCGCCGATGGCCGCGGGAACGGCCAGCTCGCCGGTGGCCCGGGGCGCGAGTGCTTCCTCGGCCTCGGCGGTCGTGACCGCCGCCTGGTCGGCGACGACAATGGCGGAAGCGGCCTCCATGAGCGCCGTTTCCTCGGTGGCGCGAACGTCGGCCGGCTCATCGGGCGACGACGCCGGCATCTCTGGCTCTTCCGGATTCTCTGGGGCCGCCGACGCCTCCTCCGGGACGCCCCGCCCGCGGTTGCGCTTCTGGCGGTTCACCGAGGGGCGCGCGGCGTGGGAGCCCATGCGCGCCGGGCGCTTGCCCGACCGCTCGAAGAGACTCACCACCTCGTCCCCACTGGACAGGATCTCGTCGAGCTCGTCGCTCTCAACGGCAACGAGCGTCTCGGCGGCGGCATCGGACTTCGCGGACGGGCCCATGGAGAGCGCGGCTCCCTCGGGCTCGCTCGCCTTGGAACGCGCTTCGTTTTCGATCGCCGCAGCAGCCACCGTAGCAGCCGTCGTCAGAGCCTCAGCCTGCTCGCGCTCGAGACGCTCTTGCTCGGCACGCTCGCGCTCTTCCCGCTCTGCCGCAGCAAGGCGTTCACGCTCGGCAGCCTCGGCAGCGCGCCGGGCCTCGCGGGCCTCCTCCTCGGCTATCCGCCGCTGCTCGCGGGCCTCGGCCTCGGCGGCACGCAAACGCTCCTTCTCCGCAGCCGTTTCGGCGCGCAAGCGCTCCTTCTCGGCCCGCAGAAGCTCCTTGGCCTTGCGCGCCTCCTCCTTCTCCTGCATTTTCGTGAACTTCTTCGCCAGCTTTTTCTGCTGGCGATCGCGGCGCCGCAGCTCCTTCTCCGTCGGCCCCATGGCATAGCTGCGGGCCCGCGGCACGTACTCCTCGTTGATGCGCGGAATCTCGGCCGTGTCGCCGGCCTGGGCTGCCTCAGGCGGCACGTAACTGGAGTCCACCAACCGCTCGAAGCCGGATAGATCGGGAACCTCCGGGCCGTCGGGCACCGGGTCGACCAGATCGGCCACCGAGGCCCGCACGGCCGACTTGGAAGAGGCTGGAGCGATGTCGGGCACGCGGACGACCGGAGGCACCTCCACCACGGAGGGCACCGATACCTTAGCCGCGCCGGCGGCTACGAACACCTCGCCGCAGTTCTCGCAGAACGCGGCGTCGTCACGATTATCGAATGAGCAGTGGGGGCATTTCATCGACGTTCTCCTCATTGATTGCACAGATGAGGAGAATTGTACCCGATTATTTCCCGAAAACCCCTCTCACCCAGCAACAACAAAGTTACTGGTTCGCCCAAGGAAGCCAGCGAGGGGCCGACAGGTGCCCGCAATCGTGCCGAAAAGCGGCTGAGCGTACTTGAGGTACGCGAAGGAAAGCTTTGAGGTGCGAGGGCGGGCACCTGTCGGCTCCGCAGCATCGGCCAGTCCGTTCGTCCCGTCAGGGCGAACGGAACGACTACGCTCCCTCGCCGTAGCCGAAGCGGCGGATCTGGTTGGCGTCGCGGCGCCAGTTCTTGCGCACCTTCACCGAAAGATCCAAAAACACCTTCGCCCCCAGCAGCAGCTCCAAGTCCTTGCGGGCCTCGGTGCCGATGCGCTTGATGGCTGCCCCGCGCTTGCCGATGATGATGCCCTTCTGGCTGTCGCGCTCCACATAGATGACCGCGTAGATGCGGTAGAGGTTCGGCTTCTCGAACTCCATCTCCTCCACGGCGACCCCGATGGCATGGGGCACCTCGTCGAAGAAGTTGCGCAGGATCTTCTCGCGGATGAATTCCGCCACCATGACCTCCAGCGGCTGATCGGTCTCCATGTCGGCCGGGAACCACGCCGGGCCCTCCGGCAGCAGGAACTGCACCTCCTCCACGAAGGCGTCCACGTTGCGGCCCGTCTCGGCCGACAGCGCCACCATAGCGTCCCAGTCGCAGAGCTTCTCGGCCGCCTCGCGCTGGGCGCTGATCTCGGCATCGCTCGCCAGGTCGGACTTGGAAAGCACGCAGATCTTCGCCGAGCCCTTCGCGGCGCGCACCTGGGCGGCCACCCACTCGTCGCCCCGTCCGATGGGCTTCGATGCGTCGATGAGCATGGCCACGACGTCCACGTCCTCCAAAGCCTTGATCGCGCTCGTGTTCAGCTCCTCGCCGAGGGCGTCCTGGGGCTTGTGCAGACCGGGAGTGTCCACAATGATCATCTGCATGTCATCGGTGGTGTGCACGGCACGGAAGCGGTGGCGCGTCGTCTGGGCCGTGTTCGAGGTGATGGCGATCTTCTTGCCCATGATGGTGTTCAGAAGCGTCGACTTCCCGGCGTTGGGGCGCCCGACCAGCGTCACGAACCCGCTCTTGAAGTCGGGATTGGTGGGAAATGAGCCCCCCATGGGGTTTTCAGCGAAGTAGGCGTCGAGATCCATGAAGTTCCTTTCGAAGAGGTGGGGCGTCGTGCGTTAGAGAAGGTCGAGCGCGTAGGGTGCGAAGACGATGAGCCCGACAATTACCGAGCCCGCTGAGGCCAAAAGCACGGCGCCGGCCGCCGCGTCCTTGGCCGCGCGGGCCAGCTCGTGCCACTCGGGCGAGGCGAGATCGACCGCCGACTCGATGGCGGTGTTCACCACCTCCGCCACGGACACGACGATGATGCAGAGCACGATGGCGAGCCAATCGACGCGGCTGATGCCCAGGGCGAATCCGGCCGCGACGGCGGCAAGCCCCAGGATCACCTGGATCTTCAGGTTGCGTTGAGAGCGAAAGGCGTAGGCGACGCCGGCGGCCGCGCAGCGAAAGGCGCACACGAGCGGGAAGCGCCCCTCCCCGCACCGGCGGCTCTCCCCCGCTCTGCGCACGAGCGGCCTCATCTTATCGTCGCCAGCCAACGGGCTGCCCCTCAAGCGCTCAGCGGTTCTCGGAGACAGCGGGCAGGTCGCGCTCGGTCCAGGCCGTGAGCAGCTCGCGCTCGCGGGCCTCCATGACCTCGGCCTCCTCGTCCACGATGTGATCGTAGCCGCACAGGTGCAGAAGCCCGTGAACGATGAGCAGCGACACTTCCTGCTCGAAGGAGTTGCCGAACTCGGTGCTCTGACGCGCCGCGACGTCGGGCGCGATGATGATGTCGCCCAGTTCGTAGACCGGGCAGCTCGGCCCGTCGGCGGCGGTGATGTCGTCGTCGATGTTGTCGCATTCGAAGGAGAGCACGTCGGTGGGTCCTTCCATGCCGCGGAAGCGCTCGTTCAGCTCGGCCATGGCCGTATCGTCCACAAAGCTGATGGAGACCTCCGTGTTGATGGGCTTCCCCTCGCGCTCGAGCACGAACAGGGCCAGGTCGCGAATGGGAAGGGAGGCGAGGTCTTCCTCGCGATGTCCGTAGGTGATGAGGATTTCCATGGGCTATCTTGCCTTTCCCGCCGCGCGCTCGTAGGCGGCCACGATGGTCGCCACCAGAGAGTGGCGCACGACGTCTTTGCCGGAAAGATCGCAGAACGCGATGTCGTCGATGCCCTCGAGGACGGAGCGCACTTGCACAAGGCCGCTCTCCCCGCGGGGCAGATCGATTTGAGAGATGTCGCCGGTGACGACGATTTTCGAACCGAACCCCAAGCGCGTCAGTGCCATCTTCATCTGCTCGGGCGTGGTGTTCTGGGCTTCGTCCAAGATAATGAAGGCGTCATTTAAGGTGCGCCCGCGCATGAAGGCGAGAGGGGCGATCTCGATGGTGCCGTTCTCGATGAGGGCATTCGCTCGCTCCTGATCGAACATGGAGTACAGCGCATCGTAGAGCGGTCGGATGTAGGGATCCACCTTCTCGAAGAGGGTGCCCGGCAGAAAGCCGAGGTTCTCGCCGGCCTCCACGATGGGCCGCGACAGCACGATGCGGCCGACTTCCTTGCGCTTCAAGGCCGCCACCGCCATGGCCATGGCCAGGTAGGTCTTGCCCGTGCCGGCCGGCCCTATGGCGAAAGTGACCGTGTTGTCGCGGATGGCGTCGACGTAGTGCTTCTGGCCGGCGGTCTTCGGTCGAATGGCCCGGCCCCGGTAGGTGAGCAGAACATCGTCGCGCAGGGCGGTGGGGGCGAACTCCGCCTGGCGGAGCAGCTCGACGGAACGGCGCACCGAGTCGGTGTCGGGGGCCTGCCCTTCCTCCACCGTTTTGAACAGGTCGGCGAACAGCGCGGTGAGCTGCTGCACCTCCACGGCGTTCCCCTCGATGACGATGCGATCGCCCCGCACGGTGAGCCGAGCGTCGAAGGACTCCTCCAGCACGTGGAGAATCTCGTCGGAGGCGCCGACGACGAGGGCCATGTCCACCCCGCCGGGCGCCGTGAGCGTTGTCTGCATCAAATCAGTCATGCCGGTTATTGTAACCTATCTTGTGCGATCTGTTGTGCGCCTGCTCCAAAACTCCCATCGATGTCGCAGCCAAACCCCATCGGCACTCGACCGTTAGCGCGCTTCAACCAAAACTAAACCTCAGTCAACTTCCGGCCAAGCTTCGGTCGACGAACTGCCCCGAAATTGCACGAGATATCGAGTTGTAAGCGTCTACGCGTGCGCAGTTGTTCAGGGTGGAAAGCGTCGCTGTTGCCAGCACTGCTGTGACCAGGTGTTTTCCAAATAGGCTATTGAATAGCCGAGTCCAGTGCGTCCCCCAGACGCTTACAACTCGAGATCTCATGCAGAAGGAGAGGTGTTCGTCGACCGAAAAGGTCACTCGTGCGGCGCGAGCCTTAATCTGGAGCACGTTTCGGGAAGAAGAGTCGTCCCTGCTGCGCGGCTATCCTACTTTCACCGGGACGAGAGAGCCGATCTTGGCACCTGCGGGAGCAGGCACTTCGTGGTAGCTCTCGGTGGTGGCCGTCTCGGGGGTTTCAACGAGGGCAAGTTCGACGGTGCCGACGCGAGAGGCACGGTCGGCGGCGGCGAGCTCGTCGGAAAGCGCGCGCAGGCGGGCGGCGCGGGCGGCCTTCGCCTCGGGCGGCACTTGGTCTGCACGGGCGGCCGCGGGCGTTCCCTCTCGCTTGGAGTAGGGAAACACGTGGATCTTCGAGAAGCCGACGTGGCGAGCGAGCGCGCAGGTGTCCTCGAAGTCCTCATCGGTCTCGCCGGGGAAGCCCACGATGATGTCGGTGGTCAGCGCGATGGAGGGGACGCTCGCCCGCAGGAAGTCGGCCAGCTGGCGGAACTCGTGGGCGTCGTAGGGGCGCGCCATCTCGCGCAGCACCCGGGACGAGCCGGACTGCAAGGGCAGATGAAGATGGCGGCAGATGCGGCCCTCGGCCTCGGCGAGGAGAGAGACGAACTCGCCGGTCACGTCCATAGGCTCGATGGAGCCGATGCGGAAGCGGCAGGGAGGCTCGCCCGCGCCGTGCAGATCGGCGGTGGCCGTTAGAAGGCGGCGACATAGGTCGGTCAGATCCGTCCCGCCGTCGTCGTAAGAGCCCAGGTTGATGCCGGTGAGCACGACCTCGCGGACGCCGGATTCAGCGAGGGCCACCGCCTCGGCCACCACCTCGTCGGCCGGTCGGCTCGTCGCGCGGCCGCGGGCCACGTGCACGATGCAGTAGGTGCAGGCGTTGTCGCAGCCGTCCTGCACTTTGATGCCGATGCGCGTGCGGCCATCGGCGGGCGATGCCGAGAAAGATTCAGACATTTCGCAAGGAGCTGCGCCGCTCATTTCCAACTCGCTGAGATAGAGATCCGCGCCTGCCTTGGGTACGACAACGACGCGATCATCCATAGCGGCGAAGGTCTCCGACGAGAGCTCGCTCGCGCATCCCGTGACGACGACGCGTGCGCCGTCGTTGGTCGACAGGGCATGGCGCACGGCCTTGCGGGTCTTCTTCTCGGCCTCGCCGGTGACCGTGCAGGTGTTCACGACGATGAGGTCGGCCGCCGCCTCTCCAACAGGCACTCCCCCGCGTTCCGCGAGCAGCCGCTCGAAACCGTCGGCCTCCACGCGGTTCACCTTGCAGCCCAAGTTCACGACCGTGTAGCCGAAGAGGGCCCTACCCACGGTTGCCCTCGTAAGTGGGAGAGGGCCGATTCCCCATGCCGCCCAGCTCGTAGAGCACCAGCGCCGGGGCCACGATGCCGGCGGTCTCGGTGCGCAGGATGGACGGGCCCAGGGTCACGAGGCGCGCCCGGTCGTTGCAGCCGAGAAAGCAGCGCACCTCCTCCTCGGCGAGGCCCCCCTCAGGGCCCACGACCACGGCGATGCGGGCGTCAGCGGCCGGCGTGCACGTCGCGAGGAGCGCATCGTGCACGGCTTCGCTCAGACTCGCTGTCTCGGGCGCCTCTTCCCAGCACACGAGCACGGCCGTCGCCTGGCCGAGCATCGCGGCCGCCTCGCGCACGGAGACGGGCTCGGCGACCTCCGGCACCCGAGCCTGCCCCGATTGCATGGCTGCGTTTTTGGCGATGGCCCGCCACCGCTCCGTCTTCGCAGCCGCCTTCTTGCCGTCCAGCTTCACGATGGAGCGGGCGCAGGTAAGGGGGACGAAGGCCGCCACGCCTACTTCGGTGGCGTGGCGGATGACGGTCTCCATCTTGTCGCCCTTGGCCAGGCCCTGCAGCAGAATCACCTGCGGGCCGGCCTCGCTCGCGTCTTCATGGCGCGCAATGGAAACGAGCGGCAGCTCGTCCGCAAAATCGACGATCTCGCATTCGAAGTAATCCTGGTCGGCGTCGATCACGGCGATGTGCTCACCCGCCGCCAGCCGGAGCACCCGCGCGTGCTTCGCGTCGTCGGACTCAAGGCGCAGCGGGAACACTGCCTCCGTTTCGGCAGCGAGCACTTGGTTTTCCAGGAAGAAGCGCGGCAACGACATGATCAGTAGCCCTACTCGAAAATGTCGCGGAGCTTCTGCAAGGGCGAGCGCTTCTCCTCGTTCACGTCCTCGCCCATCTCCTCGGCCAGCTCCTCCAAAAGCTCGCGCTCGCGCTTGGAGAGCTTCTTCGGCACCTCCACGGCGATGTGCGCGAACAAATCGCCGCGAGCGTCGCTTTTCAGGCGCGGCATGCCGAAGCCCTTCACGCGCACGATCTGGTCGTTCTGGCAGCCCTCGGGGATGGCAACCGTGACCTTCTCGTCCTCGTAGATGCCGTCGATTTCGATATCGGCGCCGAGCGCCGCCTGTACCATGGGAACCACGAGCTTGCAGTGCAGGTTGTCGCCGTCGCGCTCGAAGAACTCGTCGGGGGCGATGCGCACGGTGACGATAAGGTCGCCGGCCGGCGCACCCTGCATGCCCGCTTCGCCGAAGCCGTGGATGCGCAGCTGCTGGCCGTCGCGAATGCCCTTGGGGATCTCCACCGAGACGCGCTGGCGGTCGGGCACGCGCCCCTGGCCCTCGCATTCGGGGCACGGGTTGTCGATGACCGTGCCGGTGCCGTGGCAGGCGGGGCACGTGGTGGCCGATTGCATGTCGCCCAAGAAGGTGTGCTGCACGGTGACGACCCGACCGGTACCGTGACATTCCTCGCAGGTCACTTCCTTGCCGTCCTCGCCCAGGCCCGTGCCGTCGCAATCGGGACACGGCGCCAGGCGGTCGTAAACGATCTCCTTCTTCTCGCCGGTCGCCGCCTCTTTCAGCGTGATGCGGATGCCCACGCCCATGTCGCGGCCGTCCTTGCGCACCTGGCGGCCGCCTGCGGCCGCGCCGCCGAAGAAGGTGGAGAAGATATCACCCATGCCGCCGAAGCCGCCACCGAACAAGTCCTCGAAATCGATGCCGACGCCGCCGTAGGGGCCGCCGCCACTCGCCGCGCCGGGAATCGTGCCAAAGCGGTCGTACTGGGCCTTCTTCTGGGGGTCGGACAGCACGTCGTAGGCCTCGTTCAGCTCCTTGAACTGGTCTTCGGCATCCGGTGCCTTGTTCACGTCCGGGTGCAGCTCCCGCGCCCTATGGCGAAATGCTTTCTTGATCTCGGCTTCGGAGGCGTCGCGGGAGACGCCGAGGATTTCGTAGAGGTCCTTAGTTGCGGCCATGATAGGTGAATCTTGCCTTTCTTCGTTCGCTCTTCCGTATTCTTGGGTAACGCACGTCTACTCGCCGTGCAGCGCGCACTGGGCGGCGCGGACGGCGCGGATGGCGCGCTCGTAGTTCATGCGGGTGGGGCCGATGACGGCGACGACGCCCTCGGACTCGCCGCGCCCATAGGGGCAGGCCACGATAGAGACACCAGCGAGCTCCGAGGCGGGGTTCTCGTGCCCGATGCGCACCATGACCGGCCCCCCTTCCGCGGCGGCCTCGTCGAAGGTGTTCAGCAGCACGCGGTCGTCCTCCAGCACTTCTATGACCGGCAGCAGGGCCTTCGAATCGCTGAACTCCGGCTGGCGCAGAAGCGCCGAGACACCGAGGCTGTGGGCACGAGCGCTTTCGGACTCGCCCAAGCATTCTATGACCTCGTCGATGATGAGCTGCACGAGCGGGTCGCTGAGGGCCTCTACGGTGCCGGCGTCCATGGAGCGGCGCACGTCGCGGGCCGAGTGCCCGGCGAGCACCCGGTTCAGCAGGTTCTGGGCACCTGCCAGCTCGTCGGCGGAGACCTCGTCGGCGAAGGTGACCGTGCGGTTGACCACCTGGCCGTCCTCGGCCACCACGATGACGATGGCCTGCCAGGGCGAAAGCGACACCAGCGTGATCTGACGAATGCGGCCCGCGAGCACCGAGGGCGCCATGACAATGGACAGGCAGTTGGTGAGCCGCGCGAGGGCCGCCGAGGTGCGTTCCATGAGCGCGTCCAGCTCCGAGGCCGAGGCGCGCAGCTCGTCAACCATGGCCTGGTGCGGGCGCTCTTCCTCGGCCAATCCCGACGAGAGCAGCTCGTCGACGAAGGTGCGGTAGCCGGCGTCGGTGGGCACGCGCCCGGCAGAGGTGTGCGGCTGCTGGATGAAGCCGGCGTCTTCCAGAGCAGAGAGGTCGTTGCGCACCGTGGCGGGGCTCACGCCCAGGCGGTGCCGCTCGGTCAGGGTACGCGAGCCCACGGGGAGCGCGTACTCGATGTAGTCCTCGATCAGCGCGCGCAGCACTCTCTGGCGCCTCTCCGACAGCATATCCGCTCCTCTCGCCTTCCCGCCTCGTCCCGCGCGTCGGGCGCGGAACCTTCCGTTGTTGACGCCATTTTAGCAACCGCAAGGCGAGAGTGCTAATGGAAGCGCCCATCTCGACGCAAGCGACACACAACCGCCGACAGAAGGCGGCTGTGCCCCTGGTGCACTGCTTCTGTAGGGGCAGACCTCGGTCTGCCCTCTTCGAGAAGATCGCCCGTTCTCGAGCGGCGGTGCTTGCACCGCCCTCCCGAGAAAGAAAAATTTTCGGCGTTGAGGAGGGGCGACCTTGGTCGCCCCCTACGGAGGTGGTATGCGAAGAAGGGACGATGGGTTGGCTTACGGGGCGAGGTCGAGGAGGCGGCCGTAGAGCTCGTTGCCGCAGAGCCAGCCGGCGTCGGTGGGGCGCCAACGGCCGTCCGCGTGTTCGACCAGGCCCAGGTCGGCCAGTTCATCGAAGGCGGCGAGGACCGAGCCGCCCTCGCTCTCAAAGGCCGCTGCGGCCAACCGCGTGCCCCCACCCGTTTCGGTGCCGTCGATGACCGCCGCCGCCCGCGCCACCTGCTTGTCGGAGACGCCGCGGGCCATGCGCATGCCCAGCATGAGGTCCTCGGCGGCCATCTGCCGCGCGTTCAGATCATCCACCACCTGTCCGTCCTGCACCCGCATGCGACGCTCGGCGTTCTGGGTCATGGTGACGGCTGACCGACCGAGGCCAAGATAGGGCTTGCCCGTCCAATAGGCGGTGTTATGCCGGCTCTCGAACCCGGGCCTCGCGTAGCTTGCCACCTCGTAGCGGTGAAAGCCCGCGTCCTCCAGGATGCGCTGAGCCTCCTCCATGGCCGCCGCTTCCGCATCCTCGTCGGGCTCGAGCATCTCGCCCCGCATAATGGCGGCATCGAAAGGCGTATGGGGTTCAATGGTCAGCGGGTACACCGACACATGGTTCGCGCCGAGCGCCACCGCCTCCCGCACGCTTTCCGCGAAGGACTCCTCGCTCTGACCCGGGATGCCGCACATCAGATCCACCGATACGTTCTCGAAGCGCTCCCGGGCCGCGCGCACCGCCGCCCGCGCCGCCTCGGCGTCGTGGGCGCGGCCGAGGATGCTCAGCACCTCGTCGTCGAAGGACTGCACGCCAAGGGAGAGCCGGTTCACCCCGAGCGCCCAGATATCCCGCACCATGGGCGCCGTAAGACTTTCGGGGTTCGCCTCCATCGTGCACTCGACCTCGGGTTCGAGATGCATCGACATCGACAGCGCATAAAGAAGCATCGAAAGTCGTCTCATGCCGATATAGCTCGGCGTCCCCCCGCCCAGATACACCGTCTCAATGGCTCCGAGCTTCCCCTCCCTCGAGGCTCGGCGAATATCCATCACGAGCGATTCCACGTACTCGTCAATAATCGGCGAGTCCCGTTCTACCGCCGAAGTGGCGAAATCGCAGTACCCGCACCGCTTCACGCAGAACGGAATATGCAGGTACAGTGCTTTATAAGGGTCATAAGCCACGACAGACCTCTCTTTCCGGCTGGGTAGTCCGACGATAGGAGGCGTTGCAACCGAGCGAGTTCCGCAGACGGTGTCGAAGGCGCGGCGATATGCGGGAAATTGAACCCTGTCGCCTTCGATACCGGCGAGGACTGTCTGAGCGAATTGCAATGCCTCCTAGCGTCGGACGGACAACCCTGATGCGAGATGGACAGCAGGAAATCGGAGCGATATTGGCGCGAGACGGACAAATCACGAACGCTCCCGGGCAATCTCCAGAAGCTCGTCGAACACCGCGTCGAAGTCCGAAAGCGTTGTGCAGTAGTTGATGCGGCCGCGGGCTTGGGCGGCGCCGGGGAGACCCGCCATGTACCACATGGCGTGCTTGCGCATGCGCACGATGTTGCGCCCCTCGCGATGGGTGAGCAGCTCCGCATGGCGGCGCGCCATGGCAATGCGTTCCTCAACCGTGGGCGGCGCAGGTTCGGGTTCGCTGGCAAGAGCGGCTTGTACCTGGGAGAACAGCCATGGGTTGCCCTCGGCGCCCCGGGCGATCATCACCGCGTCGCAGCCGGTCTCGACCGCCATGCGCATGGCGTCGGCTCCGCTGCGGATGTCGCCGTTGCCCACGACGGGCACGGACACCGCCTCGCGCACGCGAGCGATGACGCCCCAGTCGGCACTCCCCCGGTACAGCTGCTCGGCGAACCGCCCGTGCACCGTGACCCCGTCGGCCCCGGCCTCCTCCATACGGCGCGCGAAGGCCGACGCCGTCTCGTCGCCTTCCGCCCAGCCCCGGCGGAACTTCACCGTGACCGGATGCTCCACGACGCCCTTCACGGCCCGCACGACGGAGGCGGCCAGATCGGGCTCCTTCATAAGAGCCGAGCCGTCCCCCTTCGACACGATCTTACGGGCGGGACACCCCATGTTAATGTCCAGGTAGGCCAGGCTCTCCCCCATTTCGTCCTCGATCCAGGCGGCCTGGGAGGCCATCACCTCCGGCTCGTGGCCGAACAGCTGCACGGCCACCTGGGACTCGCCGTCGGCGAGCGCCAGCAGATGCCGCGTCTTCTCGTTGGCAAAGGAGAGCCCCTTGGCCGACACCATCTCCGTGAAGGCCATGTCGGCCCCCGCCTCGCGGCACAGCGTCCGGAAAGCGATGTCGGACACACCGGCCATGGGCGCCAGCAGCACCCGGTATTTCCCGAAGAGTCCCTCCACAGCTACAGAATCCCGAACAGCAAAAGCCCGATGAGCACGATGAAACCGAGCACGAACAGAAGGCACCCGACGCCCACGAAGGTCTTGGACGTGCCGCTCATGCCCATGTGCTCCCGCTCCTCGGCGATCTTCTTCTCGTCGAAGGGGTCGTTGATCCAGTCGTAGTCTTCTTGTTCCTTGGCCATCGGTGCTTCTTTCGACTGCTGCGTTTAACGGTGTAGAATGAGCATAGTTTAATGGATGCGCGCCGCGGTCGCGGCAAGATCACAAGAAGAGGAGACGATCGTGAAGGTACTGCTCATCAACGGGAGCCCGCGCTGGAAGGGCAACACGAACCGGGCGCTGGAGGAAGCGGCCGCTGCTCTTGAGGCCGAGGGCGTTCAGACCGAGCTTGTCTGGATCGGCAACAAGGAGATCCGCGGGTGCATCGCCTGCGGCATTTGCGGCAAGACCGGCGATAAGCGTTGCGTGTTCGCCGAGGACTGCTGCAACGAGCTCATCGCGAAGGCCGCCGAGTGCGATGGCTTCATCGTGGGGTCGCCGGTGTACTACGCCGGTATGGCCGGATCGCTGCGGGCGCTCATGGACCGCATGTTCTACGCCGGCGGCACGAACTTCCGCATGAAGCCGGCCGCCGGCGTCGCTGTGGCGCGCCGGGCCGGGGCCATCGAGGCGGCCGACCAGATCAACAAGTACTTCCAGATCAACTGCCAGCCCATTGTGTCCAGCTCCTACTGGAACATTGCCTACGGGCGCAACCCCGGCGAGGCGCAGGGCGACGGCGAGGGCCTGCACACCATGCGCGTGCTCGGCCGCAACATGGCCTGGATGCTCAAGTGCATCGAAGCGGGCCGCGCCGCCGGCATCAACCCGCCCGAGCTTGAGCCCAAGGTGATGACCAACGTCGTCCGCGAGGACCTGCTGGAGGGATAGGCTTTTCCCCTACTCATCCACCTTCAAAATGGCCATGAAGGCCTCCTGGGGCACTTCCACGTTGCCGATGGCCTTCATGCGCTTCTTGCCGGCCTTCTGCTTCTCCAGAAGCTTGCGCTTGCGGGTGATGTCGCCGCCGTAGCACTTGGCGAGCACGTCCTTGCGCTTGGCCTTCACGGTCTGGCGCGCGAGCACCCTACCTCCGATGGCCGCCTGGATGGGCACCTCGAACATCTGGCGCGGGATGATCTCCTTCAGCTTGTCGCAGAGCACGCGCCCGCGGTCGTAGGCCTTGTCCTTGTGCACGATGAACGACAGGGCGTCGATGGGCTTGCCCGACAGCAGGATGTCCAACTTCACGAGCTGCGAGGGCTTGTAGCCGTCCATCTCGTAGTCGAGGGACGCGTAACCTTTGGTGTTCGACTTCAGCTTGTCGAAGAAGTCCAGGATGAGCTCGGATAAGGGGATCTCCCAGAGCATCTCGACGGTGGTCTGGGAGAGGTAGTTCATGGTGACGAAGTTGCCGCGCCGACCCACGGCCAGATCCATCACAGCGCCCACGTAGTCGGGCGGGATGAGGATCTTCGCCTTCAGATAGGGCTCTTCCACGTGATCGATGGAGCCGGGGTCGGGCATCTCCTGGGGCGAGTGGAGCGACACCATCTCGCCGCCCTTGAGGTACACGTGGTACTCCACCGAGGGCGCCGTGGCCAGAAGGTCCAGCCCGAACTCGCGCTCCAACCGCTCCTTGATGACCTCCATGTGCAGAAGGCCCAGAAAGCCCACGCGGAAGCCGAAGCCGAGGGCGTGGGAGGTCTCGGGCTCCCACACGAGCGCCGGGTCGTTCAGTGACAGCTTCTCCAGCGCCTCCTTCAAGGGCTCGTACTGGTCGCCGTCGATGGGAAAGAGACCTGTGAACACCATGGGCTTCGCCTCACGGTAGCCGGGAAGCGGCTCGTTCACGCCGCCGTCGGCCACGGTGATGGTGTCGCCCACCTTCACCTGGCTCACGTCCTTGAGCCCCGTGACGAGGTAGCCCACCTCGCCCACATAAAGCGCCTCCTCGGGCACCTCCTGGGGGTGCCGCGCGCCAACCTCTTCCACGAGCGTTTCCGTGCCCGTGGCCATCATGCGGATCTTGTCGCCCTTCTTGATGTGCCCGTCGACCACACGGATGAGGGCCACCACGCCGCGGTAGGCGTCGAAGTAGCTGTCGAAAATGAGCGCGCGCAAGGGGGCCGCCCCATCGCCCTCCGGAGCCGGGATATTGTAGACCACGGCTTCCAGAAGATCGTGGACGCCCTCGCCGGTCTTGCCCGAGGCGAGCACCGCGTCGTCGGCGGGAATGGCCAGGCCATCTTCGATCTCGGCCTTCACGCGCTCGGGCTCCGCGGCCGGCAGGTCGATCTTGTTGATGAGCGGGATGATCTCCAAATCGGCGTTCATGGCGAGCATCGCGTTGGCCACCGTCTGCGCTTCCACGCCTTGGGTGGCGTCCACCACGAGCACGGCTCCGTCGCAGGCGGCCAAGCTGCGGGAGACCTCGTAGGTGAAGTCCACGTGGCCCGGCGTGTCGATGAGGTTCAACTGGTAGGTCTCGCCGTCGTCTGCGGTGTAGCTGACGCGCACAGCCTGGCTCTTGATGGTGATGCCGCGCTCGCGCTCGATATCCATGGAGTCGAGTAGCTGGGCCTGCATGTCGCGCTTGGCCACCGTGCCCGTGAGCTCCAGGATGCGGTCGGAGAGCGTGGACTTGCCGTGGTCGATGTGCGCGATGATCGAGAAGTTGCGGATATGGGAAAGCTCGTGGGTCATAATGTCTTTCTTATCGGCGGCGGTCTTACCGGGCGAGCGGGCCCGCGAGGCCCCTCTCCCCTCCCAATGTGTGCGTCTCGCGAAGATTCGGGGCCGCAAGACCACTTTCTTCGCCGCGCTCACGGGAATCTTTGGTATTCTACCGCATTGTGTATCCAGCGATACGTGCACGCGGTGATTCCACCGCCAAATCTGCAGACGTGGCTGCGCTTTAAGATTACGATTGCTGGCGGCTTTCCGAGGCATTCGGTCTCGGGGCTGAGGAAGCGGAGAAATCCCGCCGCTTTCCGATTCGCACGATGGCCCGCAGCGGGGTATACCGCCGCGCGTTCGTGTCGTTGGATACCACCGAAGATGGGAAACGACCGAACCAGAAAGGGCTAGCATTCATGGCTAACATCAAGTCCCAGAAGAAGCGCATCATCACCAACGAGAAGCGTCGTATGCGCAACCGCGCCGTCAAGAGCGAGCTGAAGACCGCCGTCCGTCACGTCAAGGACGCCGTGGCCGAGGGCAACGGCAAGGACGCCTACGCCTTCGCCTGCGAGGCCTGCCGTCTGATGGACAAGGCCGCCTCCAAGGGCGTCATCCACAAGAACCAGGCCGCCAACCGCAAGAGCGGCATCATGCGCCTGGCCAACACCGTGGTGACCGCCGAGGATATCGCCGCTTACGAGAAGCCGGCGCCGAAGCCGCAGAAGACCGGCTCCAAGAAGGCCGAGGCCAAGGCCGCCCGCAAGGCCGCCATGGCCGCCGCTTCCGAGGAGAAGGCGAAGCGCCGCGAGAAGCAGCTGAAGGAGGAGAAGAAGGCCGCCGAGCGCAAGGCCAAGGAGGCCGAGGAAGCCGCCAAGGCCGAGGCTGAGGCCGCTGCCGCCGAGGCTGAGGAGGCTCCGGCCGAGGAAGCCGCCGAGTAGCCTGCGCGCTCCGCTGACTTCGCGATCCGAAGCGCCGTCCCGTTTGGGGCGGCGCTTTTTCATGGGATCAACCTGCCTACAAGACGGCGGTTTTCCGTTGCGCGAGCGCATCCTTTATTTACAATAGAAAACGAGACGCGAAACCGCCCGATGAGGGCCCAGCGCGGAAGGAGCCAACATGGCAGAGACGGTCGGAGCCCGCGAGCGGGGGCGCATCACGCCCGACGAGGGTGCGGTGCTGGCGGCGGAGACGGCCCGCAACGCCGAATTCGGCAAGCCGGTGCTCATCTACCCCAACCTCTACCTGGTGCGCGTGCCCCTTCCCCACAACCCGCTGCACGCCCTCAACTCCTATTTCATTTTGGACGACGACGGCACCACCACCATCGTGGACGTGGGCTTCAACCATCCGGATTGCGAGCAGGCCCTAAGCGATGCCCTGGCCGCCCTCGGCCGTTCCTGGGACAAGGTGCAGGTGCTGCTCACCCACTCCCATCCCGACCACACGGGCAACCTCGACCGCATTTGGCGCGAGGGCATGCCGGTGCTCGCGAACCTGCACTCCTTCCAAGAGGTGAAGAACCTCATGGAGATGGAGGGCAACGTCTATGGTCCGCTGCTCCTTCAAGCGGCCACTTACGAGCAGCAGCAAGACATGACCTTCGGCGAGGAGGGACCGCGTTTGCACGTGTCGGCGGAGCTTCTGCCGCTTTCCACCTATCCGACCATGACGTATCTGGCCGACGGCGACCGCCTGAGTCTCGGCGAGTTCGAGTTCGAGGTGATCGAGACGCCGGGCCACGATCCCTGGCACATCTGCCTCTACGAGGCCGCCCACAAGATCCTCCTGTCCGGCGATCATGTTTTGGAGCGCATCACGCCGTCGGTATCGTCGTGGTTTTCTGCCTACAACGCATTGGCGGAGTTCCTGGATAGCCTTGAGAAAGTGAGGGGCTACGATGTCGATCTGGTGCTGCCGGCCCACGGCAAGCCCTTCACCGGCATGGGCGAGCGGGTCGACTTCCTCATCGAGCACCACCACAAGCGCCTGGAGGAGATCTACGAGCTGGTGGCCGGCGGCCACGACGACATCGTTCAGATTTCCCAGCATGCCACGTGGCGCTACCCCGATTGGAAGAGCTGGCCGCTCGATCAGAAGTACTTCTCCATGGGCGAGACGCTGGCGCACCTCATCTACCTCGTGCGCGAGGGCCGCGTGTTGCAGGGCATCTGCGGCCACGAGTACTACTTCCGCATGCCCTACGACCGCAAGAACCTGGCCTTGGCGCCGGGGACGGCTAGCTAGCGCTTGAGGGTTTCCACGAGCCAGCGGTAGAAGACCTCGTCGGGATCGCTGCCGCTCTTCATGGCCTGCTCGGCGTCGCGGGAGGAGGCGAGCGCCCGGCGCAGCTCCTCGGGACGCCATTGCCGCGCCCACGCGCCGTGGTTCTTCACGCGCCAGTCGGGCGCGCCGAGGGCTTTGGCGAGACCGCGCGGGTTGCCGCGACGGGCCATGGACTGGGCCGCCATGAGCTCGCGAAGGCGCGTGGTGCACAGGGCGATGAGCACATGGGGCGAGGCGCTCTCCATCTTCGCTCTGAGGGCGAGGCATTTACCGAGGTTGCGCTCGGCGAAGGCCGCCGTGAAATCCCATGGCTTCACCTCGGAGGTGCGGGCCACGAGCGCGCGCACCTCGCGCTCCCCCACCCCATCGGCCGTGCCGTGAGCCAGGGCGATCTTCTTCAGCTCGTTGTCAAGGTGCACGGTGTTCTCGCCCACGAGCTCCACCAGAGCCGAGGCCGCCCCCTCGGTAAGCGTGATGCCGTGGGTGCAAGCCATGGCGCGGACGCGCTTGGGCAGCTCCCAGCTCTTGGGCGGGGCGCAGTCGATGACGGCCTTGGGGCCCGCGGCGGCGAGCGCCTTGTACAGCCGCGTGTTCTTGGCGAGCTTCTCCGCCTCGCAGGCGAGCACCGTGGTGGCGCTGGGAGCCTTGAGGTAGTTGACGAGCTCCTCGGCGTCGGCCTTTTTCAGCTTGTCGGCGTTGCGCACGTAGACGAGGCGCACGGGACTTGCGAAGGGCATGGTGTTGCAGGCGGCTGCGATGGCGGCGCCCTCGGCCACCTCCCCATCGAACTCGTCGGAGTTGAAGGACAAATCGCCCATCGTGGCCAAGCGCGCCTTGAGGCGGGCGATGACCGCCTCGCGCTTGAGGGCGTCCTCGCCCACGGCCAAATAGGCGGGAAGGAGATCGGTATGTTGGCTGTCGCTCATGGCCCCATTGTACCCCATCGCTACTGCATCCCCTACCTTTGGGTGGAGACCGTGAGCGTATCTTCGGAAAACGCCACGACCACATCTCCCGACTCGTCGCTGCAGTAGGTGGCGCACCCGGTTTTCTCAAGGAAGTCCAGCGTGTTTTGCGAAGGGTGACCGTAGCGGTTGGCCTCGCCGACGCCGATGAGCGCCACCTTGGGAGACAGGCGCTCCGCCAAAGAGGCATCGAGGCTCTTTTTCGAGCCGTGGTGGCCCACCTTCAGTACCTCCACCCCGCTTGCGGGCAGCTTGTTGGTCAGCTGATCCAGCTGCTCGGCCTCGGCATCGCCGGTGAACAGGGCCGTCCACTTCGCTGCCCCGTCGCCATCGCCGTCCCAGGCGGCGAGCAGGCAGAGGCTGTCGGCGTTGCCGCCGCCGTCGGCCAATCGCTCGGGCCAGAGCACCGTTATCGAGAATTTGCCGCAGCGCACCGTATCGCCCGGCGACAGCTCGACGAGGGCGTCGGCGAGTCCCTCTGTCCGCGCTGCGGCCATGAGCTCCGAGCATGCTTTGCAAGAGCAGTCGGGAAGTCCCTCGGGCACCAGCAGCGCCGATGCGGGAGCCACATCCCCGAGCACGGAAAGCGATCCGCAGTGGTCGTCGTCGCTGTGGGTGACGGCCACAGCATCGAGGCGGCCCACTCGCTGGCGCGCCAGGGCGGCTTTGAGCAGGGAATCCTGGTTGCCGGTGTCGATGAGCAGCGCGCTCGCGCCGCTTCGCACGAGAAACGCGTCCCCCTGGCCCACGTCCAGCATGACGATGGCATCGGTGGGCATGCCGAGGGGAGGGCGCAGCACGAAAAGCGCCAAAACGGCCGCGGCCGCCGTCCCCGCCAGCCCCCCGATGCTCACTCGCGGCCACCAGGCCCACAACCCGATGCAGAGTGCGCCGGAAAGCACGGCCGCCGCCAGAGGCGCGGCATCGATGGGCACGCAGGAGCCCTGCAGCGAAGCGAGGGCGTTAACGACGGCTGAGAGCGGGGCGCATGCCAGGGCCGCCGCGCCGATGAGCCCCGGTGCCGCAGCGGGGGCAAGGCATGCGAGCAGTACGGCGACGAACCCGACGAGGCACGCCAAGGAAAACAGCGGCCCCGCTACCAGGTTGGCCAACGGCGACAGGAGCGGCAGTTGAGAGAAGAGCGCCGCCGCATAGGGCTGCGTCGCCAGGGCCGAGGAGCCGGTGAGGACGAGGGGATCGCCCACGACCTTCTTCAATCGAGGGAGCCCCGCGAAGGCCGAGGACAGCAGCGGTGCGAATAGAACGATTCCCAGGGTGGATCCCGCCGACAAGGCGAAGGAGGCCGAAAGGGCGCAGGCTGGATCCGCCCCCACGAAAAGCAGAAGGCACAGTCCCAACGCGCTGAGCGCCGAATTACGGCGGTTGGCCCAGAGCGCGAACAGTCCCGTCGCGGCCATGACCGCCGCCCGCAGTGCCGATACCGGCATCCCGGTGAACGCGACGTAGCCGACAAGAAACAGGGCGCTGGCCACCGTCGTCGCCTTGCGGCCGAGCCGCAGCAGCTTCAATCCTCCCGCAACGAACAGAACCACAATGGAGAGGTGCGCCCCCGATACCGCCACGAGATGGGCCAGCCCCACGGCCTTGAAGCAATCGTAGAGCCCCGATTCCTCGATGGCCGGCCGCCAACCGCACACAAGAGCCTGTAGAAGTGGCGCATTGTCTCCCCCGCACGCGGCGATGAGATCCAGGGCGCATCGCCGCAGATGGACAAAGGGGCCGCTATCGAGCGCTGCTTCTTCCGAGACAAACGCGCTTTCGCTCGCGGTGAGAGAGCCGGCCAGCCCGGTGTCCCAGTAGTATGCTGCCACTGCCTTTGCGGGCGGCTTGAGCGTTCCGGATACCGTCATAGACTGCCCTTGCAGCAGCGCCGCATCCTCGGGCAGGTTAAGCCGCACCCGTAGCACGCGGCCATCTGCGCCACGAAGCCGCGCCTCGGCGTGCCATCCGAAATCTCCGCGACGGGCATCCTCGGTGAGCTCGGCGTGCCAGGTTGCCGGCGCCGAATCGCCTCCCTGCGCCTCTGCGTAGGCCATAGAGCCGCGAAGAGCGCCGCCCCAAAAGGAGCAGAGAGCCACGGCAGCGGCGAGGGAGAGCGCCGCCAGAGCGCCGAGCGAGAAACCGCCGCCTCGGGCCGCGCGCAAGGCATGGGATGCCAGCCACACGGCAGCGCCCAGCGCAAGCATCCCCAGTACGGGAAGGGCCGCGGTGGGCGCAAGGCGCAGGGTCGGCCAAATCAGCGCCGTTGCAGCCCACAGGACGAGTCCTGCCACCAGCAGGGGCGGCAGAAAGGGGCGCGGCGGCCTGCTGTCGAGATCGCCCGTCACAGGCAGAGCCGATCCCGCACGGCCGCGAGCTTCTTCTCGCCGATGCCGGAGACCCGCGTCAAATCGTCGATGGACGAAAACGGCCCGTTCGCCTCGCGGTCGGCCACGATCTTCTCCGCCGTCGCCGCGCCGATGCCCTTGAGCGTTTCGAATTCCTCGGCCGTGGCCGTGTTGATGTTGACCATCCCGTCAGCCCCTGAGGAGGACGCGCCTTCCCCAGAGCCCTGCGCGCCGCCGGAAGCTGCCACGGCGCCCCCATCGGAGGGAGTCGCCTGGCTCTCGCTGCGGGAGGGGATGACGATCTGCTGGCCGTCCTGCAGCTCCTGGGCCAAGTTCACCGCATCGGTCCGCGCCTTTTCGGTGGCGCCGCCGGCCGCCGTCACCGCATCGATCACCCGGCTGCCTGCGGGCAGATAGTAGACGCCGGGCGATGCCACGCACCCGTCAACGTGAATGCACAGCTGCCCCGTCTCATCGCCGCTCGAGGGGAGCACCACGTTCTCGACGCTTTGGCCCGACGCGGCCTTCTCGGCGTCACCCTCCTCGCCTTCGACGGCTTGCACCGCTTCGTTGCCAGCGTCCCCCGATACGCTCGCCGAGGCCGCATCCTGCGCCCTCACCTCGAATCCGCCGCCGAGCGAAGCGCAGAAGGCGTACCCTGCGAGTACGATCATGAGCACCAGCGCCAATGCCACAGCGACGAAGACCGACCGGGGCACGCGACCCAGATGCAATCTCTCCGCGAGCGATTCCGCACGATCTTGAAAGGCCATGATCTCCTCCTTCTCCCGAATTGGAAAAAGGATACGAGCACACGACCGTATTTATGACGCGGGAATGTCTCGATCCGTTCCCCGCGCCGACCGTGGCCGCGTCCCGTCCCTGTCCCAATCCTCATCCCTCGGTACCATCCGTAGGGGCAGACCTTGGTCTGCCCTCGCGAGTGGAACAGAGGCGCGTGACAAAAAAGGGGCGACCAAGGTCGCCCCCTACGGAGAAGCGCGATTGAGACACGGAAATCCGAAGCTCTCTATCGTCGGCATTTGCTGGGCGGCTTGTAGGCCGGGCAGGCGTAGTCATGGGGCTCGGCCGCATCGGCGAGGGCGGTCACCCATTCCTCCACAGGGAAGGCGGCCTCGGCCTCGCGCACCGCCTCCAGTTTCGCGTGGGTCTCGGGGTTGCGCGGCATGAACAGCGTGCAGCAGTCCGGCGCGTCCATGGACGAGATCTCGAAGGTGCCCAGCTCCTGGGCCGCCTCGATGATCTCCAGCTTGTCCGAGCCAATGAGCGGCCGCAACACTGGCAATTCCACCGCGTCGTTCGTGGCGCGGATGTTGTCCAGGGTCTGCGAGGCCACCTGCCCTAGGCTCTCTCCGGTCACCAGCGCTCCGGCCCCTTCCCGCCGCGCAAGCTCCTCGGCCACGCGGAACATGAGGCGCCGGTACAGGATGACCCGCAGAGAGGGTGGGCAGGAGAGAGATATCTCGCGTTGGTAGTCGCCGAAGGGCACCACGTAGACGCGCCCGATGCAGCCGGTGCGCTCGAGCACGTGCGCGATGTCGTCCACGAGGTACTCCGAGGCGTCGGAGGTCTGGGGGCGTCCCGAGAAGTGCACGCCGATGGGCACGGCCCCGCGGCGAGCCATGCGCCAGGTGGCCACGGGCGAGTCGATGCCCGAGGACAGAAGGCACACCACCTTGCCCGACGAACCCACGGGCAGGCCGCCGATCCCGCGGACGGACCGCGCGTACACGTAGGCGGTGCCCTCCACGGCCTCGACGCCCACGGTGACGTCCTGGCCCTTCATCTGCACCCGCTTCTCGGGGAACCGCTCGCAGAGCACCTCCCCGATGTCTCGGTTCATCTGCATGGAGTCGATGGGGAACACCGTGTGGTTGCGCCGCGCGGATACCTTGAAGGTGGAGAAGGGCTCCGCCTCGGCCAGGGCGATGCAAGCGGCGCGCCCCATGACCTTGATGTCCAGATCGCACTTGAAGCCGCAGGATGCGCGGGCCACGCCGGGCACGCCCAGAATGGCATCGGTGCACTGGTTCGCTACCTCAAGCGTGGTTCCCTCCCGCAAGAAGACGAGCAGGCGCCCGGAGATGCGGTGGATGGTGACAACGGGATACGCGCCAAGAAGCGCCTCCAGGTTCTTCTGAAGGCGCTTCTCGAATACTCCACGGTTGCGTCCCTTGAGCCCGATCTCGTGATAATGCACGAGAATGATTCTCTGGAACTCTTCCATTTAGTGGTTTTTCACGTCGATCGACTCAGGATCGTACGAAACCTCGCCACGGGCGATCTCGTTGAAGGCCATGGACAAGGGCTTCGTATCGGCGGCACGGGCGATTTCCACGGCCGTCTGCAGCTGGATGGCGCGATCGCGCTGGCCGCGCATCATGTCGTTGATGTCGTGCGCACGCTTGGAAGCCAGCGCGCACAGAAGAAAACGGTCGTTGTCGGTGCGGTCAAGCAGGACGTCGATCTTCGGTTCGATAATGCTCATAGGGCGGATATCCTCTTACTGTTGCTCGGCGATTTCGTTGACGTAAGCGACGAGCTGGCGAGTGGCCTCGTCCAAATCGTCGTTCACAAGCCGATAATCATACTCCATTTTCTGGGAAAGTTCCACCAGAGCGGTGCGCATGCGCATATCCACCACGTCATCGGTCTCGGTGCCGCGCCCGCGCAGGCGCCGCTCCAGCTCCTCGAGCGAGGGGGGCTCGATGAACACGAGGTGCGCCTCGGGCATCTTCTCGCGCACCTGGAGCGCCCCTTGAACCTCGATCTCGAGGATGACCTGGCGTCCCGCCGCCATCTCGCGCTCCACCGAGGCGCGCGGGGTGCCGTAGCAGCTGCCGGAGTACTCGGCCCATTCCAGAAAGCCGCCCTCCTCCGCCAGGCTTAAGAACTCCTCCTTCGTGAGGAAGTAATAGCTGACGCCCTCCTCCTCACCGGGACGAGGGCGCCTTGTGGTGGCGGAGACGGACAACCAAGCGTCGGGCACTTCCTCGAGAAGACGCGCGATGAGAGTTCCCTTGCCGGTCCCGGACGGACCGCTTACGACGAAGAGGTTTCCGTGTCTCATGAATTCCTTTGTGACGTTGACGTTCTACTTGGACAGGCGCGCAAGCAGAGCCTCGCGCTGACGCTCGCCGATACCGCGGATGCGGCGGCTCTCGGCGATCTGCAGCTCCTTCATGATGCGCTCGGCCTTGGCCTTGCCGTACCCGGGCAGCGTCTCGATGAGCGTGGAAATCTTCATACGGCCCACGACAGGGTCGTCGCGCATATCGAGAACCTGAGCGACGGTGAGCTTGCCCGTCTTCAGCTCTTCTCGTACCTCCGCCCGCTTGATGCGTGCGGCCTTTGCCTTTTCAAGCGCTTCAGCGCGGGCCTCGGGGCTGAGTTGGGGAATTGCCATTTCTGTTCTCCTTCCAGTTCGGGCTGAGGGCATAGTACCACGCATTGATGAGGAATCAACACCTAATTTACTCGGAATCAATAAATGCGGCATTTTTCCCCAATTATCGGCTATACACGGGCCTTATTCAGGGATAAAACGCTTTGGAGCTACTCCAATTCCGCGGCGATGGCCTCGAAGGCCGCCACGGGATCGTCCGCCTCGGTGATGGGCCGGCCCACCACGATGTGCGACGCTCCGTTCGCGAAGGCCTGGGCGGGCGTGGCCACGCGGCTCTGGTCTCCCAGGGCGGCGCCGGCCGGGCGCACGCCGGGGGTGACGATGAAGGCGTCGGGGCCCAAGATCTCGCGCAGGGCGGCCGCCTCCTGGGGCGAGGCCACCACGCCGGAGATGCCCGCCTCCTTGGCCTGGGCCGCGAGGGCCGCCACCTGTTCGGGCAGGGGTCGGGCGACGCCGGTGGCCGCAAGCGCCTCGGGACTCATGGAGGTGAGCACCGTGATGCCGAGGGTCGCCGGCACGTCCCCGCCGTACTCCGCCGCGCCCTCCTCGGCGCCGCGCTGGCCCGCCTCCATCATGGCGGTGCCGCCCACGGTGTGCATGGTGAGCATGTCGGCCCCGCTGGCCGCCGCCGAGCGCGCCGCGCCCTGCACCTGGTGCGGGATGTCGTGGAACTTCAGGTCGAGGAACACGTTGAAACCGCGGCGCTTGAACATCTTCACGATGGCCGGGCCCTCGGCGTAGTACAGCGTCATGCCGATCTTGAGCCACTTCGCGTGGCCCTCCAGCTTGTCGGCAAGGGCTATGGCCTCCCAGGCGTCGCAGTCGAGCGCCACGATGACGCGGTCGCGAGCAGGAATGGAATCGAAGGCGGTTAGCATTGCAGGGCTCCTATCAGCTCGTTGACGTCTTTGACGCCCTGGGATTCGCAGTAGTCGATGATGCCGTCGATGACGTCGACGGTGGCGGTGGGATTGACGAAGTTCGCCGTGCCCACGGCCACCGCGGTGGCGCCGGCCAGCATGAACTCCACGGCGTCCTCGCCGGTGGATATGCCGCCCATGCCGAGCACCGGCACGGAAACGGCCTGGGCTACCTGCCACACCATGCGCAGGGCCACGGGCTTCACGGCCGGCCCCGAGTAGCCGCCCACCACGCGCGCCAGCTTCGGGCGGCGGGTGCGGGCGTCCACGGCCATGCCGAGCAGCGTGTTGATGAGCGAGATGCCGTCGGCTCCGGCGGCCTCGGCGGCCTTCGCGATCTCGGCGATATCGGTGACGTTCGGCGTGAGCTTCACGATGAGCGGGCGCTTCGTAGCGGCGCGGCAGAGCGACACCACCTTCTCCACGCTGGGCACATGGCAGCCCATGGTCATGCCGCCGGCGTCCACGTTGGGGCACGAGATATTCACCTCGTAGGCGGCCACGGGGGCTTCCTCCAAGGCCTCGATGACAGCCACGTACTCGTCGAAGCTGTGGCCGGAGACGTTCACCATGGCCGTGGCGCCGATCTCGGCGAGCCACGGCAGCTCGACGGCCTTCAAGTGCGCAACACCGGGGTTCTGAAGGCCGATGGAGTTCAACATGCCCGAAGCCGTCTCGGCAATGCGGGGGCTCGCGTTGCCCTCCCAGCCGTTCAAAGACACGCCCTTGGTGGTGACGGCGCCCAGGGCCGCCACGTCCACGAAGTCGTGGTACTCCATGCCGGCGCCGAAGGTGCCCGAGGCCACGGTGACCGGGTTCTTCATGGCCATGCCGCCGAGGTTCACGGACAGGTTGACGCTCGTCTCTTTCGGTTTGCGCTGCATTACCACACCACCTCGCTTGCACAGAACACCGGGCCGTCCACGCAGGCGCGGCGCTTGCCGGCCGTCGTATCGACCACGCAGGACAGACAGGCCCCCACGCCGCAGGCCATGCGCCTCTCCATGGACACCTCGCAGAACACGCCGGCCGCATCCGCCATGCCGGCCACGATCTTCATGAGGGGTTCCGGGCCGCAGCAGGCCACGTAGTCGTAGGGCGCGCCTTCCGCAGCGGCCGCCGCCAGGGCCTCTTCCACAAGCGGCGTGCAGAAGCCGGCGCGGCCGTAGGTGCCGTCGTCGGTGGAGCAGGCAGGCTCGCACCCGAGCACGGCCCCGTAGCGCTCGCGGGCCACCAACGCATCGATGGTGGAGGCGCCGAGGATGGCGTCGGTGGCAACGCCCGCCGCCGTCAGCTCCTCGGCCAAGGGGTACAACGGCGCGCTTCCCACGCCGCCGGCCACGATGAGCGCGCGCTTGCAGCCCTCGGGCGGCTGCCATCCGCGACCGATGGGGCCGATCATCTCCACCGCGTCGCCGACCGCGAGCTCTGTCATGTGCTCAGTGCCGAAGCCGAGCACCTGGTACATCATGTCCACCGTGCCCGCCTCCGCATCGGCCGCGTACACGCCGAAGGGGCGGCGCAGGATGTGGGCCTCCATGCCCGGCACCTTCACGTGCACGAACTGCCCCGGCCGCGCCGTCGTCGCGATTTCCGGCGCGCGCACGGTCATGAGCCAGATGTTGCACCCCATCTCCTCGTTCACCAGAATGGGCGCGTTCTCGTTGCAAAGCGTCATAGGCTCTCCTGTCGCGTCAGCGGGCATCATGTCAATAGCTGCTATTCTAGCCTATATTCCCGGTACGCTCCGCAACAACTCGATCGGAAAGAGCATTCGGCAAAGCTCAAGGGGCACAAAGCTATCCAATGCTTATTAACAACGAGAACGGCCGCCTTCTTCATTGGATGATTTCTAACGCCCGAAGCGCACGCCAACATCGCCGCTACATTTCCCTGAACCGATCTTCCAAATAGCGATTGGCATATTCCCAATTCAAACTTTTAGGCGGATTCATCACCTGGTCGTAAGCTTCTTTCATAAGTGCGGCAATGGAACGATAGGGAACATTACCCGTGGCTCCGCCGAAAGCCGGGATGACGATACTCTCAACTCGATTGTTCAGCGCGCACATCAGCGTCGTTCTCATGCACTGATACACAACGAGGGGATCCGCGATAGCTGAAGGGGCGCGCATCGTGGGCGTATGAATAAGCTTCTTGTCGCAACCAGGTATATCCACCATAAAACTCGTCCCTACAGGCTGTTCGCCATAGTAGTGGTTAATAATGTGATCCTGAACGCATCGTTGGAGCCCATCTCCGAAATAGCGAGTAATGGCGCCATCGTAGCCGCCATCCATGATCCCGTAAGAGTTAGCCGGCGAGACAACGCACTGCACGTCATAGGCGTCCATGAACACATCGAAGAAACCGCGAACAGGCATGACGTTGTCTTCGCTGAAATACTGCTGCCAGAGATCAACGAGGCCCCCGTTCCTATCGAGTAGAAAGATGTCCATTTTGTCTCCTCTTGTTGTTTTCCTTTCGTCCTCTTCAGTATGCACACTGCGCCGCGCTCACGAGAGACATCTATGGGCCTCGCCTTCTTTCTGAAATGGGTCTTCTGCAGCAACATATAGGAGCTTCAGAACGAAGGCGTCAATGGCAACCGTTGAGAAGGGAGCAGATGCCGAAAAACGCACAGGCAGGTTCTCAAAAGGCGAGCCCACTCCAAGACCCGCGTACATAGCCTTTACTTGCATTACGTAATGCAGTATAATGTTTGGAAACTAAGGAGGCAAGGATGAGCGCAACGGCCACATTGAACATACGGCTCCCCGAAGAGCTGAAAGAGCACGGAATGCAAGTACTCGCCAGGCAGCACATCAGCGTATCCGAGGCGGTGCGGCAGTTGTTCTGCGAGCTTGAGCGCAGTCAGCAAGTTCCGGAGTTTCTTGCCGATGCATCCCCTCGCGACGATATCCAGGGAAAGCGCCAACTTTTGCGAACCATGGTCCGCGCATCACGTCCGACACCTGACGCCCTTGAGCCCCCCATCGCACCGAAGGGCCATGACTGGCGCGAAGATTGGCGCGAGCATCTTCTCGAGAAGCACGGCGGTGCGTAATGAACATCCTCTTCGACACCAATGTCGTCATCGACCTTTTCACCGACACCGACGACTTCAAAGCTGCTTTCACCGCTGTCGACGTTGCCCTGTTGCGAGACTTCAAGCTTTGGCTTCCCGCATGTTCGACACCCTCTATTCGCTACCTGCTCACGGCACGAAAGCTCATGAAAGCGGCTGATGCCCGGAGGGCCTTTGGAGACTTGCTACAACTCTTTTCCATCGCCGACACCACGTCTGCCGATTGCCTCGCTGCCTATGAGCACGAGCACCGCGACTACGAGGACGACCTCATTGCTCATTCCGCGCATCGCACGGGCATCGACTTCATCGTCACCCGCAACAGCCGCGACTTCGAGAAGTCTCCCGTACCCGTTCTCTCTCCCACCGAGTTCGTCGACCTCTTTAAGCTGCCCAACATAGTCTACGGCTGGGAAACGCTGCCTGAGGCGTAGCTTGAAAGCATTGCTCAGCGTTCGTCTAGAGAACGTCTCTTATTCAATCCCTCTTTCGCTGCTTTGCAATGTTGATCCAGGCCTCAGCCTCCCATTCAATTGGGGTTTCCTCCAAAATCAACCTGAGCTGCTCACGAAACTTCAGATAATCGCCTTCATTCCACTTGCTCCAACTCTTAACTTTATCTGGGGAGTATTTCCCCCATCCGCCCCTCTCCAGTTCCTCTATCGCCAGGGGAAGCAATTCGTTCTTTTGCGGTTCAGAACGTTTCAGCCCGTCGCAGCATTTCCAAACGGCTTCGATTATGTAACTGTCGACGGGCAAATGAAGATTTGCATGATGCTTTGCGATTGCGTCCATCCATAAAGGCATCTCGATTGGCAAGTGCGAGTAGAGCGGACAAAGCATGTCCGCATATTTCAGGGTCATATTGATCCACTTTTGTGCGTTCCCGTACGTGAAGCGCTCCGCAAAGTCTTCTTCGTATGCTTCAACAAGAGCCCTGCACAGGCTTTTATGCCATTCGTCGAAGTCGGTATCTTCCTTCAAATTACTAATTTGTTTTTTCAGAATCACTTCCCCTTTTATTTTAGCGTTGCTTCTTTTTTCGTCTTCCTGTTTCTTAGCCTGAGCATTGAACGCTCCTTGATTTGTCGCATCAACGTAGGCCTTTTTGATGAGACAATCGATGATTGTCGAATCGGACTCCGCATTACGCAGATCGCTAAGGTCAAACCCAAACGCAAAGAATAGCAGGCTGGATACGGTTCTCTCCAGGTCAGTGGTGTCGCTATCGCCCATTAACGTCTTCTCCTTATCAATCAAGTGGTGAGAATCTATCGCATGAGGCAATCTTCATCTCTTCAGTTGCAAATCACTATGACACACATCGCTTAGGAGGGTACTTGAAGTTGGATGAGGCAACAAATGAATCGTCTGACTTGCTTCCTACCGATGGTCACCTCGAGGCTTAAGCAATCGCGACATACCCCCTTATGCGACAGTATATTCCCTCCATTGCCGTACGATAGTCATCCATGCTCAAAGTGGCCTTCGCGTTCGTGCGCGATAGTACACGACCTGCGCCATGAGGCGCTGAGTAATTCCACTCCTCACTTCCCTTCCCCACGGCGACAATGGACCCATCGCGCATGTTCAGGGGGATAAGCACCTTTTCGCCTTCATGGGCGGCAATGGCGCCTTTGCGCAAGATCATTTCGCCGGTATCAATGTAGTTGTGAACCGTGTGAAAAACCGACGATGCATTCAGACCTGTAAGCGAAAGCAGCTCGATCAGAATGCGCTCGCGATTTCGCATGGCGAAGCTCTGACAGATGGCCACGTCGTGCAAGTAGTCATCAAGATAGGTACCGTAGAGCCAGCAAAGATCGAGGGGGGCATCAAGGGGACGCGTTTCGAATCCGCTGTTCAACTCCTTAAGTGCAGCCTGGATTTCCCCTCTACGGCCCTGAGCCTTATAAGAATCGATGAGCGCTTGACGCTTCTCGAAAAGGTCTTCCTTTCCTTGATGAAGATCGATGACCAATTGCTGGTAGTACGTAGCTACCTGTAAGCCCAGGTTGCGGGATCCAGTATGGATGACCAAGCGTTGCATGCCGTCAGATGCCCGATCGATCTCTATAAAATGGTTGCCGCCTCCCAAGGAGCCCAGCGAACGCCCGATGCGCTTCGTGTCTTTGAGCGCGCGATAGCATCGGAGCTCTTCCAGATCGAAACGCTCTCTACGCCCATCCCATACACTAGAACCAGAGGGAACCTGGTGGCATGCATCGTCGAATTCCGGGAGATTGATGCTTTTGCGACCCAGATCTGCCGTTAGCATACCGCATCCGATATCGACACCGACCAAATTGGGAACCGCCTTGTCAGTGACCTTCATGGTCGTTCCGATAGTGCAGCCTTTTCCAAAATGCGCATCGGGCATGATCGCGGTGTTCGCGTCTTTCGCGAAGGGCATGTCGAGCATTGTACGTATCTGCTCGATAGCCTCATCTTCGATATTTGTGGCATAGCAAGCCGCTGTACCGCATTTCCCTTCTATAGTGAACATTCGT
The DNA here is from genome assembly GCF_024462535.1 of Adlercreutzia sp. DFI.6.23. Lineage (NCBI taxonomy): Bacteria > Bacillati > Actinomycetota > Coriobacteriia > Eggerthellales > Eggerthellaceae > Adlercreutzia > Adlercreutzia sp. DFI.6.23. The sequence continues at coordinate 220,520 of NZ_JANGBP010000002.1, read as the reverse complement.
ACCTCCAAACAGCCGGAATCATAGACAAATCGACAGTGTAGAGATATAGATGCGTTAAATTTATCCCATCGGCGCTCTAGTTTAGCGCACAAAGAAGCGAGCCGAAGGATCTACCGAGTATGGGAGGGATCCTTCGGCTCGCGCTCAGGATGACGCGGCGACCCGAGCGCAGGATGACACGGGGGTGTGTTTTTACAGTTCCTGCAAAGGGGCGACGTTTAGTTCGCCGGAGCGGGCGGCTTGCATGCCGGCTATGAGGGCCTGGGCGGCGGCCAGCGTGGTGGCATAGGTGATGCCGTGGCGGACGGCGGCGCGTCGCAGCTCGTAGCCGTCGTCGCGGGTGGCCACGCCGAGCGGCGTGTTGATCATGAGCGAGATCTCGCCGGCGGCGATGGCGTCCACCACCGAGCTTGCCCCCTCGTGGATCTTGCCGGTCACCTCGCAGGGCACGCCGGAGGCGCGCAGCACGGCCGCGGTGCCCTCGGTGGCCAGAAGCGAGAAGCCGAGGCGCACAAGCTCTCGGGCGATGAAGGCCACGGCGCGCTTGTCCTGGTCGTTCACGGAGATGAAGGCCACGCCACCCTCCGGTTCGGCGTAGTCGATGGCCATCTGGGTCTTCATATAGGCCGCCGGGAAACTTTCCGCGATGCCCATGACCTCGCCGGTGGAGCGCATCTCCTGCCCCAGTAGCGCGTCGGCCCCCGGGAACCGCCCGAAGGGCATGACGGCCTCCTTCACGAAGTAGCGGCCCGGCTTCGCGAAATGCTCCGGAAGGTTGAGCACGGCCAGCTTCTCCCCCGCCATGATGCGGCTCGCAAGCTTCGCCAAGGGCACGCCTGTGGCCTTCGAGATGAAGGGCACCGTGCGGCTCGCCCGAGGGTTGGCCTCGATGACGTAGACGACCCCGTCTTTCACGGCGAACTGGATGTTCACCAGGCCGCGCACGCCCAAGGCCAGCGCGATCCGACGGGCGACGCTCGCCATCTCGTCCTGCACCTTCGCCGACAGCGAGAAGGGCGGCAGGCAGCAGGCCGAGTCGCCCGAGTGGATGCCGGCCATCTCGATGTGCTCCAGAATGCCGCCGATGTACACCTCCTCGCCGTCGCACAGGGCGTCCAGGTCGCATTCCACGGCACCTTCGAGGAACTTATCCAGGTAGACCGGGTGATCTGGAGAAACGGCGGTCGCCTCGGCCACGTAGCGCGCGAGCCCCGCGTCATCGTAGACGATGCCCATCCCTCGGCCGCCGAGCACGTAACTGGGACGCACGAGCAGCGGGTAGCCGATCTCGCGGGCGGCGGCGCGGGCCTCATCGAGCCCTGCGGCCATGGCCGAGCGCGGATAGGCGATGTCGAGGGAATCGAGCAGCGCGGCGAACCGGTCGCGGTCCTCGGCCAGATCGATGGCGTCCGGGCTCGTGCCCATGATGGGCACCCCGGCCTCCTCCAAAGCACGGGCCAGCTTCAGCGGCGTCTGACCGCCGAGGGTGACCACGACGCCGTCGGGATCGGTCGCGTCGATGACGTCCATGACGTCCTCGTAGGTGAGCGGCTCGAAGAACAGCATGTCGGAGGTGTCATAGTCGGTGGAGACCGTCTCGGGGTTGCAGTTCACCATGATGGTCTCGTACCCGGCGTCGGCCAGCGCGTAGCTGGCGTGCACGCAGCAGTAGTCGAACTCGATGCCCTGGCCGATGCGGTTGGGGCCCGCGCCCAGGATGAGGGCGCGCGGGCGCTCCTTGGCCGCCACCTCGGACTCGTCGGCGTCGTAGGTCTTGTAGTGGTAGGCGGTTTTCGTGGGGAACTCTGCTGCGCAGGTGTCCACGGTTTTGAAGGCCGGGCGCACGCCGAGGATCTTGCGGCACGCGCGCACCGTGCGCTCGTCGGACCCCGTGAGCACGGCGATCTCGGCGTCGGAGAGCCCGTAGCGCTTCGCCATTTGGAAGGCCTCGGCGTCCATGTCCTCCAAGGCGCACCCGCGCAGGGCCTCCTGCACGGCCACCATATCGGCCATGCGCGCGCAGAAGAACGGGTCGATGGCCGTGCGCTCGTGCAGCTCTTCCGCGCTCATGCCCCGGCGCAGGGCCTCGTCTGCCAAGAAGATGCGCTCGGCCGTGGGGCGCGAGAGCGCGGCGAAGAGCTCCTCGTCGGAAAGCGCCGCCTCTTCCCCGCGCCCGTCGGCCCCGAAACCGGCGCGGCCCGTCTCCAGGGAGCGCAGAGCCTTCCCCAGCGCCTCCTCGAAAGTGCGCCCGACGGCCATGACCTCGCCGACGGCCTTCATGCGGGTGGTCAGCGTGTCGTCGGCCCCCTGGAACTTCTCGAAGGCGAAGCGCGGGGCCTTCACGACGCAATAGTCGATAGAGGGCTCGAAGCAGGCCGGCGTGGTGCCGGTCATGTCGTTCACGATCTCGTCGAGCGTGTAGCCCACGGCCAGGCGCGCCGCCGCCTTCGCGATGGGAAAGCCCGTGGCCTTCGACGCCAGCGCCGAGGAGCGCGACACGCGGGGGTTCATCTCGATGATGACCATGCGGCCCGTCTCGGGGTGCATGGCGAACTGCACGTTGGAGCCGCCCGTGGCCACGCCCACGCGCTCGAGCACCGCGAGCGACGCGGCGCGCATGCGCTGGTACTCCAGGTCGGTCAAGGTCTGGGCCGGGGCCACGGTGATGGAGTCGCCGGTGTGCACGCCCATGGGATCCATGTTCTCGATGGAGCACACGATGATGCCGTTGCCGGCCGCGTCGCGCATGACCTCCATCTCGTATTCCTTCCAGCCCTCGATGGACTCCTCCACGAGCACCTCGCCGGCCGGCGAAAGCTCCAGCCCCTGGGAGACGATGCGGACGAGCTCGTCCTCGTCGCGCGCAATGCCGCCGCCGGCGCCGCCCATGGTGAACGACGGGCGCAGTACCACGGGGAACCCGAGCTCGCCGGCGATGCGCAGGGCGTCTTCCACGGAGTAGGCGTAGCCGGCCCGCGAGACCTCGATGCCGAGGTCGGCCATGCACTCGTTGAAGAGTTTGCGGTCCTCGCCGCGCTCGATGACGTCCACGTCGCAGCCGATGAGCTCCACGCCATAGCGCTCGAGCATGCCGGACTTGGCCAGTTCCACGGCCGTGTTCAGGCCCGTCTGGCCGCCGAGGGTGGGCAGGCACGCATCGGGCCGCTCCTTCGCGATGACTTTTTCCACGAAAGACGGTGTAATGGGCTCCACGTAGGTGGCGTCGGCCAGCTCCGGGTCGGTCATGATGGTGGCCGGGTTCGAGTTTACGAGAATGACCCGGTAGCCCTCCTCGCGCAGCACCTTGCAGGCCTGGGCGCCGGAGTAGTCGAACTCGCAGGCCTGGCCGATGACGATGGGGCCGCTCCCTATAACGAGAATGCTCTTGATATCCTCGCGCTTGGGCATTTACGCCACCTCCCCTTCCGTGTCAGCTCCGAACTTCCAACCGGACAGGCGGTCGGTCGCGATGTCGATGTCCAGGTAGTCCTCACGGCCCTCCATAAGGCGCGCGAAGGCGGTGAACAGGTAGTGGGCGTCGGTGGGGCCCGGGGCCGCCTCCGGGTGGTACTGCACGCTGAAAGCCGGCACGTCCAGGAAGGCGAAGCCCTCGGCGGTGCCGTCGTCGAGGTTCACGTGCGTCAGCCGGATGCGCCCGAAGCGCTCGTTGGCCACGACGGGGGCAATGCCGCGCCGGCCCCATTCGCGCAGGTCTTCCACGTGCTCGGTCGCACCTCCGGAGAGCTCGGGCACAAGCGCGCCGAGGCTCTGGAAGCAGGGGCAGAAGCCGTGGTTCTGGGCCGTTACCTCCACGCGGCCGGTCAGCAGGTTCTGCACCGGGTGGTTGCCGCCGTGATGGCCGAACTTCAGCTTGTCGATTTCCGCGCCCGCGGCCTTGGCCATCATCTGGTGCCCCAGGCAGATGCCGAACAGCGGCACGCGGCCCAGCAGCTTCTCGGCCTGGCGATAGGTCTCCCCCACCGCCTCCGGGTCGCCCGGGCCGTTGGAGAGGAACACGCCGTCGGGGCCCATCGCCAGCACCTCTTCGGCCGGAGTGTCCCAGGGCACGACGGTGAGCTCGCAGCCACTCGCCACCAGACCGTCTAAGATGGAGCGCTTCACGCCGCAGTGGTAGACGACCACCTTGAAGCGGGGCTCGGCCGGGGCGGCCAGGGCGAAGCCATGGGAAGCGGGCAGGTTCGCGGCGGTGTAGGAGTAGGCGCCGTCGCAGGACACGTCGGCGGCCAGGTTCACGCCTACTAGCGACGGGCTTCGGCGCACCTTCTCGAGCAGCGAGGCGACATCCGCGTCCGTGGTGGAAACGACGGCCCGCTGGGCGCCATGGTCGCGGATGTGGCGCACGAGCGCACGGGTGTCGATGCCCTCGATGGCCACGACGCCCTCGCGCGTCAGATAGTCGCCGAGGCTCTCCTGGCTGCGCCAGCTGGAAGGCGTGGGGCACAGGTCGCGCACCACGAGCGCCCGCAGGGCCGGCCTCTCCGCCTGGGCGTCGTCGGCGTTCACTCCGTAGTTGCCCACCTGCGGGTAGGTCAGCGCCACGATCTGCCCCGCGTAGGAGGGGTCGGTGACGATTTCCAGATAGCTCTCCAGAGAGGTGTTGAAGCAGATCTCCCCAAACGCCTCGCCGGGCGCGCCGCAGGAGGTGCCGGCGAACACCGCGCCGTCCTCCAGCACGAGCAGCGCCGGCACGGCCGCCGGTTTCGACGTGGCCGCCCGCATCTTCTCCGCAATCTTGCTCAAAGCATCCGTCCTTTCCGCGACTCGCTCATTTTCGTCTCACGTGCTCCCGGCTCCTTGCCGTCCCTGCGTCTCCGCACTCTCGCGAAAGCACGGTCCGCCCCTCGGCAGCGCCCGCAAAAAAAGCGCTCCCGCCTTGGACGGGAGCGCTTACAAGCACACAAGATGAAGTTCGCTCATCGCACCTTGCCGGTCTCTCGGTACCGTCCGTTAAAGGTCGTTTTTGAGCATAAGGCACCTTGCTAGGTATGCATCTGCACAAAAATAAGCGGCCGAAGACGACAGCCGAATGGCACCGCGAGGACTCCGAAACGTCGTGGCCTATGAAGGCCTGCGGTCGACGACCACAGCCAGAGATTTTCCGGAGAAGGCGATGCCGTAGCGCAGGCTGCCCGCCGTAGACGGAGCGCCCGCGCCGCCCCTGGCCGTGTCCGCGTCGTAGGCCCGCGCCTCTATCTGGGCCAGGGCCTCGGTGGCCAGCACCTGAAGGCGGGACGCGTCGGCCCCGTGCTCGAACTTCAGCTCCAGGGTGACCGCCGGTAGCCCCGCCCGCTCGGGAGCCAGCCGGATGTCGAAGCGCCCGCGCCCCGCCTCGCGATTCGAGGCCGGGTTCCCGTAACCGGGTACCCCGAACAGAAGGCCCACCAAAAGCATGTGGTAGCTGTTTTCGCTCGTAAGGTCATAGAAGCTCGCCGAGTTCAGCAGCACGTCCTCCAGCTCCTCGGCGAGCAGGCCGGCGTCCCCGTCGACAAGCGCGCGGTGAAGGTCGATGAGGCAGTCGCGACCGCCGGCGATCTGCGCGAAACGGTCGATAATCTCGCTACGGTACAACGACGCGATCTCCAAATTGGGAATGCGCAGCCGCCGCACGACGTCCTTCGAATTGGGCTGCTCCGTATCGTCGGTGGTCAGATAGCCGGCAAGGTACAAAAGCGACCAAAGGGCCTCGGGGCGGGCATCCAAATCGCCGAACACCACCGACAAATCGAGGGCGGCCTCCACCGACCCGCCCGCCTTAAGCAGCTCGTACACCTTCCGCATCAGACGCGCGTCTCCCCCGCGCACCATAGCGGCGATGGGCGCGTTCGAAGACGTGTTGCCCCAATAGGGCGCGCACTCGCAATCGTTGTCGAAGTAGTTGAGCACGCTCCAAGGGTTGTACACATCCACCGAGCCGAAGCGGTAGCCGTCGTACCATTGGCGCATCTCGGGGAAGTGAGCGGACTGGCCCAGGTAGTTAGCGAGCGCGCGCACCTCGTCTTCCGTGAAGCCGTAGCGCTCGTCGTACTTGGCGTTGAGGGAGGTGTTCACCACCAAGTTGTTCAAATCAGAGAAAATGGACTCTTTCGAGATGCGCTGCACGCCCGTGAGGCACGCGAAGGCCAGGGCCTGCCCTCCGTCCTTCAAGGCCGCCGTAAGCCATCCTTTGAGAAACGAGACCATCTCGTCGTAGTACCCGTTGTCCCGAGCCGCCATGACCGGCGCGTCGTACTCGTCAATGAGGACGACGGGGCGACGCCCATGGTGCTTGAAAAGCAGACGAGTGAGGTTTATGAGGGACGACTCGATGTCTCCGTCCGCCGCCTCCCATCCCGCAACACGATCGAAGTAGGCGCGCTCTTGTTCGTTCAGCTCGGCGCTGTCGGACAAGTATCCGTGACGGATGTATTCCCATACGATCAGCTGGTTCAGGGCGCCCCAAGCATCTTCCCAGCACTGTTTCTTCACCGGATTGAAGCTGATGTAGATAACGGGATAAGCGCCCTGATGCTCGCGATAGCGACCGTCGTCGGCGTCCCAAATGGAAAGGCCCTCGAAGAGATAGGCGGCGTCCTCGGCGTTCGGGTCGCTCGCCGGGGGAATCTCGAAGAACGACTTGAGCATGGTCATGTTCAGCGACTTGCCGAAACGGCGCGGGCGGCAGAACAGCGTGACGGCGGCAGAACTGTTGAGAACGTCGGCGATGAGCAGAGACTTGTCGATGACCACCGACTCCTGCACTGCTGTGGCGAACCCGTCGCGCCCGATGGGCAGACGCCGACGGCCGGACAGGTCGGACAGGCGCACGTCGCCCTCGCGATAGATGCCGTTCTCGTAGGTGCCCGTCATGGTGCGGCCTTTCTCCTTCGTAGCGTTTCCCCGATTATAAACGAAGGGCCGCTGCATGCGGCCCTTCGCGGGGAATTGTGCGTCGATGCCGCAGAACCATCAAGTGTAGCAAGGCTCGGTATCCGGATAGAGCGTTACATCGACGCCGTGCTCCGGAGCCGGCGCGATGCCCGCGACCTTACCATTCTCGGCGTAGGCCACAAGGCCCCCTTCCCTTTCCCCGAGAAGCCAGTACCCATCCTGCAGGTAACGCCCGTCGAAATCTGCGGAAAGGTCAGCCCCTGAGGCGGCCAGCGTAGCGGCGTCAGCGACGATGGCGCCTTGCAAGTCCATCAGACAGCTGTACGCATCGGACGATCCGTCACCCTCGGCGCCGTAGCCCTCGATCAGACGCTCCTTCGAGTCCGCGGTGACGTAGACGAGGCCGTCGGCGGCAGTGAAGCTCAGCGAACCCTCGGCCAAAGGAACGATCCACTTCTTGGCGGAAACGCTGTACAGCCCCACGAGATTCTTGTTGGCGCCTCCGTGGGGGTTCACCTTCTCGGCGCGCACGCACACCACGCCGCCCGACGAAACCTGGTCGCCCGTGAAAGCCGCGCCGTCGATGTCGCCCTCCACATTGAACGAGGCGATGTCCAACAGCACGTTGCTCGCGTAGTCCGTCACCACGGTACCAGAATCGTCGGGAATGACGCAGCCGCCGCCGATCGAAGTCGGGTAGCCCTCGGCCTGGTAGAGGACGTTGCCGTCAACATCGAGGAACATGGCTCCGTCGATGCCCTGCAGTGCGAGGACGCCGTCTCGATAGCAGTCGGGGGCATTCATCATGGCGAGGTTGTAGGTGAATTCCCGGCCGGCCGCGCCCTCGTCGGCGAACTGGAAGGCCTCTGCGTCGCCGACGGTGAACACGACCTTCCCCTGCTCGTCCAGGACGACGACGGCTCCGTAGCTGCCGCCGCTCCACTCGATGAAGAGAACGAGTCGTCCGTCGGCGTAAGTGGGAGAGTTGGTCACCGATGCATCCTGTAGATTGCCCTGGAAAGTGTATCCGTAGCCGTGGACGAGATCGGTAAGGTCGACGACCAGGGCGCCCGTATCGTCCACCAGGCCATAGTGGATCATTTCGTCGAACTCGGTGTCCCATTCCTCGTCGTACTCGCTCGTCTCCCACGTGACGAGCACCTTGCCCTCCGAGAAGCCGCCCATGGGCCTCATGTCGGGGTTCTCGAAGACGACCTCGTTGCCCTCGAGATCGGTGAGGCACACGTCGTAAGTGCCGCTTGGATGGAAGTTGGTGCTCGAGATGAAGTAGCGGTTCGGAATAGCGAGCGCCGGCTCGGCCGCGGGATCGGCCGTGGGATCCGACTCGGGCTCGGGCGCGGGTTCAGGCGCAGGCTGCGGGTCTGACGCCTGCACGGACCCGAGCTCCGGCTCCGGGGCGGGCGCGGCGAACGGGTTCGCCACCGCGATGCCCACCGCCGCCAACGCCACCACGACCGTCGCGGCTATGCCGACAACAAGACCGGTGCGCTTCTTCTTGGAAGGGGCCGGCGAAGGGCCGGCAGCAGCAGCCGCTCCCTGGGTCGCGCCGCCATGGGCGGGAGCGTCCCCGGCGTCCGCGCCGCCCGCGGACGCACCCTCTGCCGGAACCTCCGGCGCCAGGGCGCCCATCGGAGCGCCGCACTTTGTGCAGAACTTGGAACCGTCCAGCATCTGGTTGCCGCAATTGGTGCAGAACATGGCTACTCCCCGTCCTTCTCGTTCGCCGCGGCCTCGTACAGGCTCGTCCCCAGCTGGGCGGCCAGCCCCTGGCGCTGCTTGTTTAGCTCGCCGATGCGGGCGTTCAGCTTGATCTTGTCGGCGCCGCGCCCCGCGGCCGCCGTCCTCCGGTTCACCGCCGAGGTCACATTGTCCAGAAATCCCATGCGAATCCTTTCCTTTCCCACCGGCCCACCGATGATTCCAGCTTCGATAAGAAACGCGCTGCTCATTGGAAGCCCTTTCCGCCTGTTCGCGTCACGTGCGTGCAGGTTCTTGGATACTTGGATGGGCTTAAATGCAAAAGCCAGGAACCATGTAATTTGCGCAGCTAGCACCGTCGGATCCCGAAGGTGTATATCCGTGTTGGTCGACACGCAGAAAGCAGTACCCGTCGCGTGGCTCCGAGGTACGTAGCCACCAGAAAGCGTACGTGTCTGTGCGCGTCTTAACGAGGCAGGCATTTTCGCTGTTTCCCATGCCCACGCCCATGTCGCAGAAAAGCCCGTATTGCGATCCCGCTGCATCCAGAACGTCCACATAGCCCTCCTCAAAAGGCCATAGCCCTCCCCTGTACGACCTGCGGGGACGGCACCTGCAAGCTCTGATAGCGAAAATAACCAAAGGGCATCGGATGTTGTCGTTACCGCAGATACTGCATCCGTCTCGCCCACGTTGTTGGAGAGCTTATCGACTGGCACGATAACAGCGTCCAGATCCTGGGGCAGCTGGGTTCGCCAGTCGCCGTTGAGATAGGCGCGCATCTGGGAGGCCTCCCAACCGCCGGCATTGGTGTCGGTCGAGTTCATGGGCGCCTCGCCTACACAATCCCCGAAGATGAACGTGATGCCGGCCTTGCCGCCCGCGGTCTTGTCGTCGTGGGCGAACCCGACGATCTGCACGGTGGTCTGGGTGCCGTCGGCCAGCGCCACCGACTTCACCTGGGTGCCGTCCAGCTTGCCCTCGGGCGTGCACAGGTTGTATTTCTTCGCCACCTCGATGGCCGCCGCCTCGTCGCCGGCCGCGCCGATCTCGGCCGAGATCCGGGAAAGCTCGTCCCACGTGTAGGCCTCCACCGCCGACTTCACCGCCGCGCCGGTCGCATCCTGGGAGCCGCCCTGGGCGTCGCCCGCGCTCTCGTTAGCATCGGCGCTCTGGCCGTCGGCCGCGTTCGCGCCCTGCGCCTCGTCCGCGCCCTGGCTCGCGGCGGGAACCTCCACCGCCTCCTTGGGCTGCACGCCTGCGAGCCCGAACCAGTTCGTCGCGAACCCGGCGACGAGCACCAACGCAACCACGACAACGGCCGCGATGGCGCCGATCTTGGCGCCGTTCCTCTTGGGCGTCGGCGCCCCGGCCCCCGCGCTGCCTGAAGCCGCGCCCTGCGCGCCCCCGACCGGGGCCGAACCGCCCGCCTGAGCGCCCACCGGCGCCCCGCACTTCCCGCAGAAGGCCGACCCCTCCGCGATCTCATTCCCGCACTTAGGACAGAACATACGTGCCTACCTTCCTTTCTCGGATATCTGCTTCAGTCCATCAGATCGATAAAGTCGTGGAAAGCCCGCTCATGGCCCCTTCCCGCTCCAAAGCGCAAAAGAACCCAAGAACCCTTGGGCCTCGAAGCTCTCTATTCGGTTGTATCTACTCGGTTGCTGCGGGAACGCGTCCCGCGGGAATGCTACGCTAGCGCGCGAAGGTTCGGGCCGACTTAGCGGTGAGACCCCCCAGGCACGTATATGTGCGCTTCGTTAACAGCATGTCGGCAAGTTTAGCACAGCTTGGCGACGCCATCAGGAATTTTTCGCTAACGGAATGCGCGACAAGCCTATGTCCACAGCAGAGCACCGCCTGCTGCCCCCCATTTCAGACGCATGCCCTCTTGTGGTAACATTGGGGCTACAACAAGGAGGTGCATCATGCCAACTGCAACGAAGGACGCCGAGATAAAGTTCCGCACGAGCGACGAGCTGAAGCGGCAGACCCGGCGCGTCTACGACCGATGGGGTCTCACCTTAAGCGAGGCCTTCAACCTCTTCATGCGCAAGTCCGTCGAGGTGGGCGGCCTCCCCTTCGACCTGCGCCCCGAGCCTTCCCCCGTCCTGACGGGCCGGGAGACGCTGCGCCCGGATCCCGCCACGGGCGTCACCGTCCTTCCGGCCTGGATGGACGCCCCAGAGGACGAGGGGCTCTACGATGACCTCGTGTGATCCCGCGCCGCGCGACATCTGGCTCGCCTACGACGAGTTCGCCGACCACGAAGGCGTGGGCAAGGTGCGACCCGTTGTCATCTTGGACGCTTCGGGAAAGGCGAGCGTCATTACCGCGAAGGTAACGACGTCGGCAAACTACGGACTGTCCGATTTCGTCGAGATCTCCGACTGGGAATCCTGCGGACTCCGTCGGCCCTCCTGGGTGCAAGTCGAGCCCCTTGTGGAGGTGCGTCGCGACAAGCTTTTGAGGGACGAACCGCTCGGGCAACTGTCCCTTTCGACCTACGAGCTTGTTTGTGCTGCGCTGGGTTCGGTCAATCAGCATCCCTTACCAGAACCTGATAAACCTCTACCTGGTGCAATGCGCCGAGGAGAAGAAGGTTCTCGCGTTCGCCTAGGACACGCATAGAGAGCACGCCGGAAAGTTCGCCCGAAGCTCCAGAGCATCCAACGGTTTATTCCTCCCCTGCCAGGCGGTAACTCACAAGACTGGGGCGGCCGGTCCAGGGGTCGGGGGCGATGAGGGCGTCCAGGCCGAAGACCTCGCGTAGGAGGGCCGGGGTCATCACCTCGGCCGGCGTGCCCGCGCCGCGGATGGCGCCGGATTTCAGGGCGATCATCCAGTCGGAGAAGCGGGCGGCCAGGTTCAGCTCGTGGATGACGAGCGCGATGGTCTTGCCCTGGTCGCGGTTGAGCGTCTGCAGAAGCTCCAGCACCTCCAGTTGGTGGGCCATGTCCAGGTAGGTGGTGGGCTCGTCCAGAAGGATGAGGCCCGTGTCCTGGGCGAGCGCCATGGCGATCCAGGCCCGCTGGCGCTGGCCGCCGGAAAGCGCGTCGATGGGGCGCTCGGCCAGGCCGTCCAAGTGCGTGATGGAAAGGGCCCAGTCGATGATGCGCCGATCATCGTCGGTCAGGCGTCCGAAGCCCCTCTGGTGCGGGTAGCGGCCAAGGGCTACCAGCTCGCCCACGGTGAGCCCAGCCGGCGCCTGGGGCGATTGCGGCAGAAGCGCCATCTGGCGGGCGACCTCGGCCGTGGGCATGGTGGCGATGGCCGTCCCGTTTAAGTACACTGCCCCGCCGCGCAGGGGCATGGTGCGCGAGAGCGCCTTTAGAAGCGTGGATTTCCCGCAGCCGTTCGGGCCGATGATGGAGGTGATCTCTCCCGCGGGCACGGCCACGTCCATGGGCTTGATGATGACACGGTCGCCGTAGCCCACCGACACGGCCTCGCCGCGCAGGGCCGCGTCCGAGAAGCGCTCGCAGGTGCGGTCGCAGGTCTCGCAGAGCAAGGGCTCGCCGCCGATTTCGAATGCCCCGGAAGCGCCTTCGCGGGGGGAATCGCGGAAATCCGCTGCGTTCGGCTTCTTCACAAGCGTCACCTTCTCCTAGGATCTCGCCAACAGGTACAGGAAATAGGGCGCGCCGATGACGGCCGCCACGATGCCGACGGGAATCTCGTTGGGGGCGAGCAGCGTGCGCGAGATGATGTCGGCCAGGAGCATGAGCACCGCGCCCACGAGCACGCATGCCGGCACGAGCGTCCGGAAGTTCGGCCCCACGAGGCGCCGCGCCATATGCGGGCACACGAGCCCCACGAAGGTGAGGCCGCCGCCCACGGCGCAGGCGAGCCCCGATGCCCCCACGGCAACGGCGGTGAGGGCAGCGCGGGCCCGGGGCACGTTCACGCCGAGTCCCGTGGCCGCTGCCTCGCCGAGTCCCAGCACGTTCAGTGTGCGCGAGGCGTAGAGGGCGCCGGCCGTGAGCAGTGCCAGCCCCACGGCGAGGATGGCCACATTCTCCCAACTGGCACCCCAGATGCTGCCGGCGATCCAGTTCTGCACGAAGGCGTAGTCGCCGTCGGACATGCGCAGCATGAGCAGCGACGTCGCGCTGGAGAGCCCCGTGGCCAAAGCGACGCCGATGAGCAGCAGCCGGCGCGGGCTGGAGGCGCCGCGCACCACCGACAGCCTCCAGCCGAGGAAGGCCACCGCCGCCGAGCCCGCGAAGGCGAGCAGGGGCAGGGCCACGGCGGAGGGAACAAGCCCCGCGGGCACGAAGACGACGAAGGCGGCCACGAGCAGCCCCGCGCCGGCATTGATGCCGAGCACGCCCGGGTCGGCCATGTCGTTGCGGGAGACGCCCTGCAGAAGGCACCCGGAAAGCGACAGCCCCACGCCCACCAGAAGAGAGGTGAGCACCCGGGGCAGCCGCAGGTCCACCAGCGTGTAGGTGAGGCTCCGGCTCGCCGTGCCGGAGAGGATCTGTCCCAGCTCTTCCAAGGAAATACTGCGGTAGCCGGCGTTGATGTCGCACCACAGGGCCAAAAGCGCCAACACGGCGAGGATCGCCAGCACCGCGCCCGTGCGCAGCCGTTTCTTTCGCTCAGTCAAGGCCGGTCGCCTCCCTCCGCGCGCACCAAATGAAGAACGGCACGCCGACGATGGCGAAGATGGCGCCGATGGGAATCTCGCTCGGCGCCATGAGCGTGCGGGCGAGCACGTCGGCCAGCAGCATGAACAGGGCCCCTCCCACCATGGAGGCGGGGATGACGGCCCGGTAGTCCGATCCCACGAAGCGGCGCACCATGTGCGGCACCATGAGGCCCACGAAGGCCACCGGCCCGGCCAGGGCCACGGCCGCTCCCGCCAGGACGAGCACCACGAGCAAGCACAGCGTGCGGGATTTCCCCACGTTCACGCCGAGCCCCGAGGCGGCCTCCTCGCCCAGCGAGAGCACCGTCACCCGCCGCGCCAGCGCCCAGGAGGCCGCCAGCGCCGCCACGATGAACGGAGCGGTCATGGCCAGTGTGTCGGCGCGGATGCCGGCCACGCCGCCGGCGGTCCAGAAGGTGAGCGAGTAGCCGATATTGAAGAAGATGGCCACGCCCTGGGCGAGCGCCGTGAGGAAGAGCCCCACTGCGCAGCCCGCCAGCACCAGCAGGACGGGATCCATGTTGCGCCGGCGGAAGCTCACGGCCCCGAAGACCACGGCCAGGGCGAAGGCGGCGCCTACAAACGAGCACCCCACCACCCCAGCGAAGCTCATACCCGGCAGTAGCGCCAGGCACAGCGCCAGCGCGAAGGCGGCCCCGGCGTTGATGCCCAGAAGCCCCGAGTCGGCCAGGGGGTTGCGGGTCACGCCCTGCATGACGGCGCCGGCCACGGCGAAGGCCGCCCCCACGAGGATGCAGCCCACCGTACGGGGCCCGCGCAGCTCAAGGATGGCCACGTGCTCCTGATTCGCCATATCCGGCGAGAAGAGCGCCCCCAGCACCTGGTCGGGCGGAATGGGGGTGCTGCCGAAGAACAGGGAGAGCCCCGCGGCCAGCGCGACCGCGACGACTCCCCCGATCAGGAAGATCGATGTCCTGAGGCGCGACACGAAGCGTCCCTGCTAGGCCGCCGCATCCGCATGGGCACGGAAGAAGTCGGTGAAGGCCTCGAGCTGGTTGGTGAGCGTGATGGGGTCGCGGTGCATGAAGGCCACCTGCTCGTAGGGCATGAGGCGACCGGCCTTGACGGCGGGCAGGTTCTTCCATAGCTGCGAGTCGTCCACGTAGGCCGAGTCCGCGCCGTCCAGCACGCCGTAGCAGATGAAGTCGCCGGCGTAGTCGGGCAGCGCCTCCACGGAGATCACCTTGTAGGCCTCGTCGCCCTCTACCATGGGGCCCTGGATGGCCTCGGGCGCCTTCAGCCCCCACATATCGTAAAGAATGGAGCCGCCACGGGCGAAGTGGCTGCCCATGGTGTAGATCTCCTGGGGCCACACCTCCAGAATGGACACGGTGCGGTCGCCCACGATACCTGTGATCTCGTCCTTCACCGTGGCCACCTTGTCGTTGAACTCGGCGATGTACGCCTCGGCGGCATCCTTTTTGCCCACCAAATCGGCGATGTAGCGGAACAGATCCTCGTCGGAGCGCGTGCCATCGGCGATGTAGACCGTCGGCGCGATCTTGGCGTACTTGTCGTAGTCGGCCTCGGTGATGGTGACGATGAGATCCGGCTGCTTCTCGGCGATCATCTCGAGCGAGGTCTCGGCCGAGGTGGTGTTCAGCGCCTCGATGTCGTCGCACAGCCCGGCGAGGAAGGGGTTGTTCAGGGCGTAGGGGCTCGCGACGACGGGCTTCACGTCCACGGCCAGAAACTCGCCGAGGTAGTAGTCGCTGACGATGGTCTGGGGGTTGGTCGGAATCTCCACCGGGCCCTTGTCGGTGTCCACGGTGCGGGTGGCAGCGCTTGCGGCGGCATCGGCGTTAGAAGCGCCGGCATCGGTCGTCGCGGTGCCCTCCCCTTCCGCAGAGGAGCCGGCAGAAGAGGAGCAGCCGCCGAGCACAGGGGTCAAGGCAGCGGTAGCGAGGAAGGCTGCGAAGGTGCGACGGGAAATCGGGGGCATGAGCACATCCTTTCCTAAAGCTGAGCAATCAGTTAGTTTCAGCGAACTTATGGCGCCAAATGTTATCACTGGCTTACTTTTATGCAAGTCCTTCGGGAAACATCCACAACCGGCTAGCCTCATTCTAGGCAGGAGCTCCCCCCACTCCCGCGTCTACCCCTCGCCTGTTGCCCAGCCGACGCTTTCCCGTAAAGCACCCTTGAGGCGGGAAAACGAGAAGGGACCGTCCGAAGACGGCCCCTTCCAGGCAAGACATTGGTTGTCGGCAGGTACCTACTCGACGATCTTGCCGTCCTCCATGGTGGCGTAGCCGCCGACGTAGACGTCGGTGGCGCGGCCCGTAAGCTCGGCTCCGATGAAGCCGGAGTTGTTGGCCTTGGAGTAGAAGTCGCCCACCTCCACGGTCCAGGCGGCCTCCGGGTCGATGACCGTGAGGTCGGCCACGCTGCCGGCCTCGATTTTCACCGGCTCCTGGCGCAGGATCTCGCGCGGGGCGACGGCCATGGCCTGAATCATGCGGCCGTAGTCGATGACGCCGGCGCGCACGAGGTTCGTGAGCACGAGGGAGAGCGAGGTCTCAAGACCGGTCATGCCGAAGGGCGCCAGCTCGAACTCGCGGTCCTTCTCCCAATCGGTGTGGGGCGCGTGATCGGTGACGATGGCGTCGATGGTACCATTCGCGAGGCCCTCGATGAGCGCGGCGGCATCCTCGGCGGTGCGCAGCGGCGGGTTCACCTTCAGCGCGGTCTGGTACTCGGCGGTGATGGCGTCCTCGGTGAGGAACATGTGGTGCGGCGTCACTTCGCAGGTCACCGGCAGGCCCTCGGCCTTGGCGGCGGCCACCAGATCGAGCCCGCGCTTGGTGGTGATGTGCTGGATGTGCAGCGGGCAGCCCGTCAGGCGGCACAGCGCGATGTCGCGAGCGATCTCGAGCTCCTCGCCCTCGGCCGGCCAGCCCACCATGCCCAGGCGCGTGCTCGCCACGCCCTCGTTCACCTGACTGTCGGCCACGAGCGAGTCGTCCTGGCAGTGGGCCATGATGACGGTGTCGAACTGGTTGGCGTAGTCCATGACGCGACGCATCATGCCGGCGTCCTGGATGCCGTGGCCGTCGTCGGTGAACACCGGCGCGCCGTGGGCGTACATGTCGCCCATGTCGGAGAGCACCTCGCCCTTCAGATCCTTGGAGCAGGCGCCGGCCACCACGACGCGGCACTTCCCCACGGCCGCGGCGCGGGCCTTCACATATTCCACGGCCACGGCGTCGTCGACCACCGGGCTCGTGTTCGGCATGGTGCACACCGCGGTGAAGCCGCCGTGGGCCGCCGCACGGGAGCCGGAGGCGATGTCCTCCTTCTGCTCCTGGCCCGGATCGCGGAAGTGCACGTGCATGTCCACGAGGCCGGGGGTGACGATCTTGCCGGACAGGTCGCGCTCGACGCCCTTCTCCATGGTGAGGTCGTGGCCCACCTCCACGATCTTGCCGTCGCGGATGAGGATGTCGGCCACTTCATCAAGGCCGATCTGGGGGTCGATCAGACGGGCGTTCTTAAGCATCAATGCCATCGTTGCTACCTCCTAGGAGCAGGTACAGGGCGGCCATGCGCACGAGGACGCCGGCGTAAACTTGGTCGAGGATGATGGAGCGCTTGGGATGGTCGGCCATGAAGCTGTCCAGCTCCACGCCGCGGTTGATGGGGCCCGGGTGGCACACGCACGCGTCGGGCTTCAAAAGACGGTCGCGCTCCTCGGTGAGGCCGTAGAGCAGGTTGTACTCGCGCAGGTTCGGGTAGGGCGCGCCCTCGAAGCGCTCGCGCTGGATGCGCAACATGTACACCACGTCCAGCTCGGGCAGCGCCTCGTCCAGGTTGCTCGTCACATGGTCGGCGCCCAGGATGTCGGGGCGCGCGGGCAGCAGCGTCGGCGGTGCGATGACCGTCACCTCGCAGCCCATGATCTTGAGCGCCGGAATGAGCGAGCCGCACACGCGGGAGTGCGAGATGTCGCCCACCACGCCCACGTGCAGGTTGTCGAAGGAGCCCTTCTCCTCCCAGATGGAGTACAGATCGAGCAGCGCCTGGGTGGGATGCTGGTGCTTGCCGTCGCCGGCGTCGATGACCGACACGCCGGACACATCCGCGATCTTGCGGGGCACGCCGGCCCAGCGGTCGCGCACCACGATGCAGTCGATCTTGTAGGAGCAGAGCGTCTTCACGGTGTCCACGAGGCTCTCGCCCTTCACCGTGGCCGTGGAGGAACCGCCGAAGTTCAGAGAGTCGGCGGAAAGGCGCTTCTCGGCGATCTCGAAGGAGGAGCGGGTGCGGGTGGAGGGCTCGTTGAACATGTTCACGACGGTGAAGCCCTTCAGCGTCGGTACCTTCTTGATGCGCCGCTCGTTGACCTGCTTGAAGGTCTTGGCCGTCTCCAGGATGGTCATGATGTCATCGGCGGAGTACTCCGTGATGTCGATGAGGTGCTTGTGATCGAAGGCCATGGACCTACTCACCTTCCTTTTTCGTCAGGGCAGCGGCGCCTGCGCGCTTGCCCGGCTCGATGTCCAGAATCTCCACGGCCGAGATGCCGTCGACTTCCTCCAAGAACAGGCGCACGTTCTCGCTGGAGGACGAGGGGACGTTCTTGCCCACGAAGTCGGCGCGGATGGGCAGCTCGCGATGGCCGCGGTCGACGAGGACCGCCAGCTCCACGGCGGCGGGGCGGCCGATGTCCATGAGGGCGTCCAGCGCCGCACGGATAGTGCGGCCCGTGTACAGCACGTCGTCCACGAGCACGATGGTCATGCCGTCGATGCTAAACGGGATGTCGGTGGAATGGACCTCGGGGGACATATGGGTCGCGAAGTCGTCGCGATAGAAGCTGATGTCCAGCTTGCCCAGGGGAACCTTGACCCCCTCGATCTCCTCGATCTTGTGAACGAGCATCTTCGCGAGAAGGTCGCCTCGCGTGACGATGCCCACGAGCGCGAGGTTTTCCGCGCCCTTGTTGGCCTCGAGAATCTGGTGCGCCATGCGCGTCACCGCTCGCTCGATGTCGTCTGCATCCATGCAGACCGACTTGACCATGCTCTCGTCGTTCATACACACTCCCTTCGTAAGGTCAGTGCGTACAGACGAGTCCGCGAAGCCCCGCGTCCGAGTTTTCCGCGAGCTTCGTGCCGCCGCGCGGGCAAAAGAAAAAGCCCGTCTGACGACTAGGCTTCCTGCGTCGTTGCGCTTGCCGCCCGCTTGACGGGCGCTGCGCTGATTGGGGTTACCTTGTCGGCCTCTCTGTACCGCATTTAAAGGACGGTTGCACCATACACCGCAGAAAGATGACTTGCAAGCCTTGTATTGAATTTTTTCTAAAAAGGCGAAAATGGGATGGCCACAGGTTCGCCCAAGGAAGTCAGCGAGGCTCCGACAGGTGCCTGCAATTCGCTTGAAGCGCGGCCGAGCGGCCTTGGGGCCGTGAGGGAAAGCGCTGAATGCGAAGGGCAGGTGCCTGTCGGAGCCGCAGCGTCGAGAATTCCCGTTGTTGCGTCAGCAACGACGGAATCTAAAAGTTCTCGGCCTTGATCTCGAAGTAGCCCTGCGGGTGCTCGCAGACGGGGCACTTCTCGGGGGGCTCGGTGCCGATCTCGATGTGGCCGCACACGGTGCACACCCACACCTTCACTTCCTTGCGGCGGAACACCTCGTCGTTCTCGATGCGCTCGATGAGCAGCTGGTAGCGGTTCTCGTGGCTCTTCTCGATGGCGGCCAGGCCCTCGAAGAAGTCGGCCAGATCGGCGAAGCCCTCCTCGCGGGCGGTTTTGGCATAGTCGGTGTAGATGCCGACCTCCTCGTCCTCGCTAGCAGCGGCGGCCTTCAGGTTGTCGAGCGTGCCGGGTACCTTCCCGCCGTGCATCTTCTTGTAGTGCAGCTTCGCGTGGTGCAGCTCGTTGTCGGCGGTCTCGTTGAAGATGTCGGAGATCTGCTTGTAGCCGTCCTTGGCGGCCTGCTGGCCGTAGAACGTGTACTCGCAGTAGGCCACGGCCTCCTGGGAGAGCGCGCTCTCCAGGTTCTTCCATGTCTGGGACTTCTCAAGTTCCATGGGTTCCAACTCCTTTCACCACGGCCTCGCTCGCGCGGGCGCCGTATCGTCCTACCTATAGTGAGACTCGGCGCCGCGAGTTGCGGCGGCTAACCTTAAGGAGTTGGGTAATCGTAACTTCGCCATTGCACCCCCGACAAAAAGGGAAGGCCGCCCGAAGGCGGCCTTCCCCATGATGCTCTGCGTGGCGAGAAGCTTAGGCCTTGTTCAGGCTGTCCAGCTCCTTCTCCAGCGCGGTGTTGTCCGCAGCGGAGATCCAGCCCTCGGGGATGGGGGCGTCGTTGTGGCACTGCGAGCACATGTTCACGGAAGCGCGGTGCGCCTTGTGGCAGTCGCTGCACTGGTTCTCACCGTGCTGGGCCACGTGCGGGTTGCGCTCCAGATCGGCGGTGGCCTGGATCAGGTCGTCGCGAGTCATGTTGTGGCAGGACTCGTTCAGGCAGAACTGATCGGGCTCGATGCCGCGGGCGGCCACGAGATCCTCCAGGGACTTCTCGGGCACGACCTGCTGGCCGGTCTGGGTGTTCAGAACCTCGTAGCTGCCGGTGATCCAGCTCATGCCCTCGCCGATCTGCTCGGACAGGGTGGGCACGTGGCAACCGAGGCAGGTGGTGCCGTTCTGGGCGCGATGCACAGCGGCCATCATGCCGGAGGCGTTGGCGACCTCGTTGCCCCACACGTCAGTGGCGGCCTGGCCAGGCTCGGCCTCATAGGTGGGCAGGTAGGCGTCCATCGGGGTGTGGCAGATGGCGTTGCAGAAGCTCGGCTGCTCGTGCCATACCCAGAAGCCGGCGCCGGCCACGACGAGCACAGCGACGACGACGCCCACGACGATGGGCCACTTCTTCTTTTTCTTCTGGGCGGCAGGCTCGGCAGTCTGCCCGTCCACCTTTTTCTCTTCTTCTGTCATGCCTCTTCCTTCCAGTTGGGGATCCTCGAGATGCCCTTATGGCATCTCCTTCCTTCGAAGCGAGCGATCTGCCCTCCCCAGCTGACCTCTGAACCTCGAGGGGCAAGGGCGGCGCCATTCGAAGCGCGACGCCATCGCCCCTTGGGGTTTCGCTTCGATGTGCATGATACCTGAACTTGGCTGCAATTGACAACGCCGATCACCGCGAAATTCTCGCCAATGGTGTTTTTAGCCCATCGAGAAGAAAAGAGAGAGAAATTGGACCAAGGAAATCAGCGAGGCTCCGACAGGTGCCTGGAATTGCCCCGCCTTTCACCCAAGCGTACTTCGGTACGCGCCGAGGTGAAAACAAGGGGCAAGGCCAGGTGCCTGTCGGAGCCGCAGCGTCGGCGTTCCCGTTCGTCCCGTCAGGGCGAACGGAACTACTCCTGAATACCGTCGGTCTGGCGGATGAGCTTGCGCTTGATCTTGCCGCCGATGGTCTTGGGCAGCTCGTCCACGTACTCGATGATGCGCGGGTACTTGTAGGGAGCCGTGGTCTTCTTCACGTGGTCCTGCAGCTCGCGGGTGAGCGCGTCGGTGCCCTCGTAGCCCTTCGCGAGCACGATGGTGGCCTTCACCACTTTGCCGCGGATGGGATCCGGCGCCGCCGTAACAGCGCACTCCACCACGGCCGGATGCTCCACCAGCGCACTTTCCACCTCGAAGGGGCCGATGCGGTAGCCGGAGCACTTGATGACATCGTCGTTGCGACCCACGAAGTAGCAATAGCCGTCGGAATCGCGCCAAGCCATGTCGTGGAGGTTGTAATACTCCCCTCCCACGGCCTCCTCCGTACGCTCCGGGTTGCCGTAGTAGCCCACGAACAACCCCGGCGGGTAGGCCTCTTTCAGGCCCGTCACGCAGATGGCGCCCTCCTCGCCGTCATCGACCTCGCGGCCGTCGTCGTCGAGCAGCTTCACGTTGAGCAGGGGCGACGGCTTGCCCATGGAGCCGGGCCTCGGCTCGATCCACGGGAAGGTGGCCAGAAGCACCGGGCCCTCGGTCTGGCCGAAGCCCTCGCGGATCTTCTTGCCGGTGAGGCGCTCCCATTGAATGGTCACCTCCGCGTTCAGCGGCTCGCCGGCCGTGGCGAAGTTCTCCACGCTGGACAGATCGTAGGCGGCCACATCCTCCTGCAGCATGAAGCGGTACATGGTGGGCGGCGCGCAGAAGGTGGTGAGCTTGTAGTCCTGGATCTTCTGGAGAAGCTTGGTGGGCACGAACTTGTCCATGTCGTAGGCGAAGATGGTGGCGCCGGCGATCCACTGGCCGTAGATCTTGCCCCAGCCGAACTTGGCCCAACCGGAGTCGGTCACCGACATGTGCAGCTTGTTCTCCTGCACCTGCTGCCAGTACTTCGCCGTTATGATGTGGCCGAGCGGATGGGCGAAGTTGTGCTCCACGGCCTTGGGGTTGCCCGTCGTGCCGCTCGTGAAGTACATGAGCATGATGTCTTTGGAGGTGACGCCCGCCTCGCCGGTCGGACGCTCGAAGGTATCGGGGTAGCCGGCGATGAGCTCGTCGAAATCGACCCAGCCCTCGCGGGAGCCGTCCACGATGAACTTCTCGCGCACCGTGGGGCAATCGGGCATGGCCTCTTCCACCTGCGTGCAGACGTACTCGTCGTTCACGGCGACGATGGCCTTCACGTCGGCGCTGTTGGCACGGTAGACCACATCCTTGCGCGTGAGCTGCAGCGACGCGGGGATGATGGTGGCGCCCAACTTGCAGAGGGCCACGGCGCACACCCAGTACTCCCAGCGGCGGCGCAGGATGCACATGACCACGTCGCCCTTGCCGATGCCGAGCTCCTTAAAGGCGTTGGCGGCCTGGTTGGACAGGCGCTTGATGTCGGTGAACGTGAACACACGCTCCTCGCCGGCGTCGTTGGTCCACAGAAGCGCCCGCTTGTCGGGCTCCACGGCGGCCCACTCGTCGACGACGTCGAAACCGAAGTTGAAGGCCTCGGGAACCTCGATGGTGAAGTTCTCGGCGAAGTCCTCGTAGGAATCGAATTCAATTCTCGGGCAGTACTTCTTCAGAACATGATCCATAGTGGTGCTTCTCTCTGCTCTCCTATTTGTTGTCCTCCGCATCGCGCTTCCGGGTACTTCGATTCGCTCAGACAGTCCTCGCTCTGCGAAACAGTCCACTGGACTGTTTCGTTCGCTGCGGAACTCGCTCGGTCGAAGCACCCGAAATCGCGACGCTGCTCTTACGAAAACGTTATAGTGCTATTCCGCGATGATGGTGATGAATTTGCAGGGGACGTCGCCGTTGCAGCGCTGGCCGTGGGGGTAGGTCGGGTTGAAGTAGATGCTGTCGCCGGCGTTCAGCTGGATGTCGCGGTCGCCGAAGGTGAGGATGAGCGACCCTTCCAGCACGTAGTTGAACTCCTGGCCATCGTGGCACACCAGCTCGGCCGGCTCGTCACACGGGTCCAAGATGACCAGCAGCGGCTGCATGATCTTGCGGGCGTAGCGGCTGGCCATGTCCTCGTAGTGGTACCCCGGGAAGCGCTCGACCTCCTCGGTCTCGCCGCGGCGCACCAAATGGTAGGTGTCCAGCTTCGGTGCGGTTCCTGTGAGGATCTCGGTGAGGTCGACGTTGAACTTGCGGGCCATGTGGTAGATGGCCGAGATGGGGATGTCCTCGCCGGTCTCCTCCCAGCCGCGGTAGGTGTCGATATCGACGCCGAGCTCCTCGGCCATGGTGTGGCGCGACACGTCGCAGGCCTCGCGCAGGCCCTGCAGGCGCTCGCCCAAGTCTTTCAGGTTCTCTTCTTCCATGTTCGTCCTTCTATCTTGTCCCGCCCCTGACTGGACGGTGCCTTATTCAATCCCCGAGGGCTGGAGGCGGTCGGGTGTCCCCGCGCGCAGGTGCCGTCGGCGGAGGCGCGACGGCCTCTCCCGCGCTCAAGCAATGGCTCGCTCGGCGGAACAGCCCACTGGGCTGTTCCGTTCGCTGCGCAACTTGCGCGCGGGAGAGCCCGTCGCGCCTCCGCCTACTTAGCCGTTACCAGAAAATCAGGCGTTGATGCCGAGTTTGATGGCTTGGCGGTTCTGCTCCAGCTTCTCGGGCTTCTTGCCGGCCACCTTTGCGATGGCGCCGTCGAGCGCCTCCTCGGAGCAGAAGCCGGTCTCGGCCCACAGCTTGCCGATGAGCACGATGTTGCCGAGGCCTTTGAGGCCGGCCTCCTCGCACATCTTCGTCGCGGGAATGCCGATGACCGTCACGCCCTCAGGCTCGGTGAGGCTCGGCACCATGGCCGTGTCAACCACCACGATGCCGCCCTCTTCCACGTTGTCGATGAACTTGTCAAAGGAGGGCTGGTTCAGGGCGATGAGTGCGCGCGGGCGCGTGATCAGCGGGCTGCCGATGGGCTCATCGGACAGCGTCACCGAGCAGTTGGCGGTGCCGCCGCGCATCTCGGGGCCGTAGGAGGGCATCCACGACACCTCGCGGTCCTCGATGAGGCCGGCCGTGGCGATGACCTTGCCGGCGAACAGCGACCCTTGGCCGCCGAAGCCGGCGACGACACAGGTAAGATCCTTGCCCATTAGTTGCCTCCTTCTGACACAGCCTCGGGATGGGCGATGGGGCAGGCGGCATTGCGGGCGCTCGCCGCCTCGGCAGCATTGGCGAAGCCGTCGGCGGTCACATCGCGCACCACCCCGAGCGGGTAGTACGGCAGCATGTTCACGCGCATCCACTCGAAAGCGTCCTGCGGCGTCATGCCCCAGTTGGTGGGACAGGTGGAGACCACCTCGATGAACGAGTAGCCCACGCCGTCGATCTGGTTCTGGAAGGCCTTCTTGATGGCCTTTTTGGCCTTGCGCACGTTCTTCGGCGTATCGACGCAGACGCGCTCGATGTAGGCCGGGCCGTCCAGCGCGTTCAGAAGCTCGCTCACGCGGATGGGGTTGCCGGCTGTGGACACGTCGCGCCCGTAGGGGCTCGTCTGGGTCACCTGGTTCGGCAGCGAGGTGGGGGCCATCTGGCCGCCGGTCATGCCGTAGATGGCGTTGTTGATGAAGATGATGGTGATGTTCTCGCCTCGGGTGGCCGCATGGACCGTCTCGGCCATGCCGATGGAGGCCAGATCTCCGTCGCCCTGGTAGGCGAAGACCACCTTGTCGGGATGCACGCGCTTCACCGCCGTGGCCACCGCGGGCGCTCGGCCGTGGGCGGCCTCGATCATGTCGCAGCCGAAGAAGTCGTAGGAGATGACCGAACAGCCCACGGGCGCCACGCCGATCGTCTCGCCTTCGATGTCCAGCTCGTCCATGACCTCGCACACCAGACGCTCCACGATGCCGTGGGGGCAGCCGGGGCAGAAGTTCGTGACCACGGGCAACAGGGAGTGGGGTCGCTCGAAGACCACCTTCATTTCCTTCTCAGTCGTCTCGGCCATGCTACTCACCTACC
The DNA here is from genome assembly GCF_024462535.1 of Adlercreutzia sp. DFI.6.23. NCBI lineage: Bacteria > Bacillati > Actinomycetota > Coriobacteriia > Eggerthellales > Eggerthellaceae > Adlercreutzia > Adlercreutzia sp. DFI.6.23. Next base: position 195,824 of record NZ_JANGBP010000002.1, on the reverse strand, counting down.
TTCTCGTTCAAAGCGACAATGGCCGCCAGCACCTCGTCGGGGGTCGGGATGACGCCGCCGGTGCGGCCGTAGAACTCCACCGGCACGCGGCCGGCCACCGCCAGACGGACGTCCTCCAGCATCTGACCCATGTTCATCTCCACATCGAGGAAGGCCTTGGCCGTGGGAACGACCGCCTCGATGGCGCGGGTCGGGAAGGGCCACAGCGTGATGGGGCGCACAAGCCCCGCCTTGATGCCCTGCTCGCGGGCGGCGTTCACCGCCGAGCGGGCCACGCGGGCGGCACCGCCGAAGGCCACGAGCACGATGTCGGCATCCTCGGTGAGGTAGGTTTCGGCCTCCTGCTCGGTCTCTTCGATGACGGCGTAGCGCTCGTAGCGCTCGCGAACGAGGTCCTCCAGATCGGACGCGGTCAGATACAGCGAGTTCGCCACGTTGTGGGGACGTTTGTGGCCGTGGCCGCAGGTGGCCCAGGGCTTCTCCGGCAGATCCTCTAAGGCGAGGGCCTCGGGCAGCACTACGGGCTCCATCATCTGGCCGAGCATGCCGTCGGCCATGATCATGACCGGCACACGGTACTTGTCGGCCGTGTCGAAGGCCTTGAAGGCGTAGTCGGCCATCTCCTGCACCGTGGAGGGCGCGTACACGACGATGTGGAAGTCGCCGTGGCCGGTGGCCTTGGTGGCCTGCCAGTAGTCGGCCTGGGAGGGCTGGATGGAGCCCAGACCCGGGCCGCCGCGCTGCACGTTGACGATGACGCCGGGCAGATCGGCGCCGGCCATATACGAGATGCCCTCGCTCTTCAGCGAGATTCCCGGGGACGACGAGGAGGTCATCACGCGGGCACCGGCCGCCGACGCGCCGTAGACCATGTTGATGGCCGCCACTTCGGACTCCGCCTGAAGGTAGGTGCCCCCCACTTTCGGCATCATCTTCGCCATATAGGCGGCCACCTCGGTCTGGGGCGTGATGGGGTAACCGAAGAAGAAGCGGCAGCCGGCGCGCATGGCCGCCTCGGCCATGGCCTCGTTGCCCTTCATGAGTACTTTCTCAGCCATTGAACTACCTTTCAACCGTGATGGCCACATCGGGGCACATGGTCGCGCAGGTGGCGCAACCGGTGCACTTGTCCTCGTCGGTGCAATGGGCCGGGTGATAGCCCTTGGCCGTGATGACATCCGGATCGAGCTCGAGGATGCCCACCGGGCAGACGTCGGTGCACAGCCCGCACCCCTTGCAGAAGAAATCGTCGATGGTGACTCGCGCCATGGAAACCTCCCTTGCTTAACTCGCGCACGGGCCGCTGCGCCCGCGCTCCTCTCTCGTATAAAATGGGCCGCCCTTAGGACCAGGGAGGCTTGACGTACACCTCCACAGCATAGCCATTGGGAATGTCCGCCAGGGCTGTTGACCCCGTGTTTTCCTGCCGAATGGCCTGAATGGGGGCGGTAATGCAGGCGACGGGAAGGCCTGCCGCCGAGGCCACTGCCTGGGCATACGGGACACTTTCGGCGATATGTCCCAGAGTGGTCTCGGCCTGCAGGTGGGAGTTCCCCACCACGGCCGTGGCCGCCAGATGGCTCTTGGCCTCGATCTCGCGCAGCACCGCCACCGCATCGGCGGGGGCCTGCGTGAGGTTGCGGAAGGCGTTCACCACGTAGAGCATGGCGTAGGGACCCGCCGCGAGGGCCGGCGCGAAGCGGGCGAGCGCCGTGGCGCCCACATCGTCGCCGCCGGCATCAACGATGACGACCGTGCGGCCCGTCTCGTCGCGGTAGGCCTCCGCCGCCGTCACGGCCAGCTCGCCGGTGACTGACGGCACATCGAGGCTCGTGCCCACGTGGCCGAACACCGGCGCGATGAGCCGCACCCCGGCCGCTTCCAGAAGATCGCGGTACTCGTTGGAACGGAAGTACGGGTTCACGACGTCCATGTCGGCGAGCGTCACCCGGTACCCCGCCGCGGCGGCATCCATGGCGAGGTTGAGGGAGAAGTTGGTCTTCCCCACCCCGTAATGCCCCGTCACCACCACAACCGGCTCCAACGGGAACGGGAGTCCAGTAGATGCGCCCGCCGTCATCAGATGAGTCCCTCGGGGGTTTTCTGGGAGGCGTGGTGGGTCTTGTCCTGCTCGCGGATGGCGGCGCGGCGAATCTTGCCGTTGACGGTGCGGGGCAGCTCGTCGACGTACTCGATGATGCGCGGGTACTTGTAGGGGGCCGTCTGGCGCTTCACCCACTTCTGCAGCTCGGCGGTAAGCTCGTCGCTTCCCTGCCAGCCGTCGGCAAGCACCACCGTCGCCTTCACGGCGAAGCCGCGCACCGGATCGGGCACGCCGGTGACGGCCACCTCGCGCACGGCGTCGTGCTCGAGCATGACCGACTCGATCTCGAAGGGGCCGATGCGGTAGCCGCTCGACTTGATGACGTCGTCGTTGCGGCCCACGTACCAGTAGTTGCCCTCCTCGTCGCGCCAGGCGGTGTCGCCGGTGTGGTACCAGCCGTCGTGCATGGCCTCGGCGGTCTTCTCGGGATTACGGTAGTACTCCATCATGATGCCGGCCGGATGCGGATCGATGGCGATGCAGATCTCGCCGGTCTCGCCGGTGTCGCACTCGGTGCCGTCCTCGCGGAGGACCTTCATGACGTACATCGGCACCGGCTTGCCCATGGAGCCCGGGCGCGGCGTGGAGTTCGTGAGGTTGCCCACGGTGAGCGGGGTCTCCGTCTGGCCGAAGCCTTCGTAGATGGTAAGGCCGGTATGCTCGCGCCAGAAGTCGAACAGATCGGGGTTCAGCGCTTCGCCGGCCGTGGTGCAGTACTCCAAGCTGGACAGGTCGAAGGCGTCCACGTCCACCTCGGTCATGAGGCGGTACATCGTCGGCGGGCAGCAGAGCGTCGTCACGCCGTAGCGACCGACGAGGGAGAGAATCTCGGCCGGATCGTAGCGGTCGAAGTCGTAGGTGAGCACTGCGGCCTCCATGAGCCACTGGCCGAAGAACTTGCCCCAGACCGCCTTGCCCCAGCCGGTGTCGGCGATGGTGAAGTGCAGCCCCTCGGGGTTTACGTTGTGCCAGTGCTTGGCCGTGATGAGGTGCGCCAGCGCGTAGCCGGAATCGTGGAGCACCATCTTGGGATTGCCCGAAGTGCCCGAGGAGAAGTACATGAGCATGGGATCGGCGCCCGCCGTCTCGCGGCGGGTGAAATCGGCCGAGGCGGCGAGCACCTCGCTGTTGAAGTCGCGCCAGCCCTCGCGCGCGACGGGGGCCGCGCAGATGCCCGCAGGGCCCGAGAGCGCCTCGCCGACAAGCTCGCCGGCGGGAGCGACCCAGTTCCCGTTCCCGTCGCGAGGGGTGAGCCCGGCGCCGGCAGGGTTCACGAGGATGAGCGTCTCCACGCTGGGGCACTCCTCTACCACCGCGTCGATGGTGTCGGCGATGTCCCCGGCCGAGGTGGCGATGATGGCCTTGATATCCGCCCCGTTCAGGCGATAGGTGAGGTCGTGTTCCTTCAGCATGAAGGTGGCCGGTACCGCCACCGCCCCCAGTTTCTCCAGGGCCAGCATCGTGAACCAGAACTGGTAGTGGCGGCGCAGGATGACCATGACGAAGTCGCCGCGCCCGATGCCGCAGTCCGCCAGGAAGTTCGCCGTCTTGTCCGACCACGTCTTCATGTCGGCGAAGGTGAAGACATGCTCCTCCCCTTCCGGATTGCACCAGACCATGGCGGTGCGCTCGGGGTCGTTGATCGCGATGTCGTCCACGACGTCGTAGGCGAAGTTGAAGTCGTCGGGCATGGTGATGTCGAACTTCGTGAGCAGACCGTTCTCGTCGTAGGCCTCGTCCACGTAACGCAAGTTGATGTTTCTCATGATGATATCCTTGGGTGAAGTCTTGAAAGGGCGGGCGATTACCTTGGGTTCGGCGACGCCGGATGCGCGGGCGCGCGGCCGGGCCAAAGAACGCCGGCCGCACCCGCGAGTCGGGCCGCCTAGATAATCTTCTCCCCCTCGGGCTTCATCACAATGGCGAGAAACACGCAGGGCTCCCCTCCGGTAGCAATCATGCCGTGGCCGCGACCGGAGTCGTACATGACGACATCCCCCGGATTTAGGATCTCCTCGTGATCCTCGTAGGCGAAGCGCATCTGGCCGGAGATGATGAAGTCGAGCTCCTGGCCCTCGTGGCGGGACAGGTGCACGGGCACGTCCTGCTCCTCTTCCAAATAGGGGGCGGTGACCACAAAGGGCTCGGCCAGCTTGTGGCGGAAATGCGGAGCCTTGTGCAGGTACTCGAAGCCGGCACGGCGCTTGATGGAAAGACCCGCCCCCTCGCGCGTGAGCGAGTAGCCCGTCAGGTGCGGGTTCTCGCCGGTGAGCAGCTCGATGACGTCGACGCCGAACTTCTCGGCGCACTTGTACAGGAAGGTGAAGGAGAGGTCCTCCTCGCCGGACTCTTGCGCGGCGTACTCCGCCGTCGACCGGCCCGTGGCCTCGGCCATCTCCTGCAATGTGAGGTCCATGTCCTCTCGCAGAGCGCGAATACGCCCCGCCACCTCTTTGATATTCGGCTCCACGACCTGCGACCTCCTTATCGGTTCTCGAAAATGACTGTAGCACGCTATTTTACTGGCATCTCGGCGGTCAACATTTCCAATCGGTTAAAAAGTCGGCGATGCGCCTATAGTTTTTCCCGCAGCTTCGCCATCGCCAGACGCGAAAACGAAGGCGCCCCGAAGGGCGCCTTGAGATCGCGGTGCGCGCGAGCCTAGGCTTTGCGGCGCAGGAGGGCGAGGAAGTGGGCGTCGGGGCCGCCGGGCTCCAAAACGGTGGAGAAGAACGGCAGCTCGATGTCGAGATCGGGGTTTCGGCAGGGCACCACCTCGAAGGCCGCACCGGCCTCGGTGGCCAGGAAGGCCTCCACAGCATCGGCGTTCTCCTCGTGGGTGACCGTGCAGGTGGCATAGGCAAGAATGCCGCCGGGGGCCACATGGGATGCCGCCGATTCCAAGAGACGCGCGTCCAGCTCGGCCGATTCGGCAATGGTTTCGGGGCGCAGGCGCCAGCGGATGTCCGCATGACGCCGGAGCGTGCCCAGCCCCGTGCACGGGGAGTCGATGAACACGCGATCGAAGGTGCGCTCGCCCACCAGGGCGTCCAAGTCGGTGGCGTCGCCGATGATGGCCTCGCTCACATGAGCCCCGTACTGCTCGGCGCGCTCTTGGAGCAGCTTGGTCTTGAAGGCGTGCACGTCCACCGTAACGTACTCGGGGATCTGCTTGCCGTGTCGCCGGTAGGCGATGCTCTGGTCGAGGATGGTCTTGGTGGCGCGGCCGGCGCCGATCTCCAAGAACGACTCCGGTGCCGTATCTCCCACCACCAGATCCGCCACCGCCTGGGAGGTGGCGTCGGACACGAGAAGCAAGCCCTGGTTTATCATGCGGCGCACCCGGCCATCGAGCAGGGGCACGCCCGACGCCACTTTGTAGCAGCCGGGTACGGCACAGCCGCCCAGCGCCATGGCTTCAGGCTCGGCGTGAGCCGCCGCGAGAACCGAGACGACCTCCTCGTCGGTGGCGGCCTTCAGCGCGTTGACGGCGATGTAGACCGGAGCCGGCTCGTTCGAGGCCACCATGAAGTCGCGGGCGCCCTCGGGTCCGAGCTCCGCGATGAGCCGCTTGGCGAGCCACACCGGGAAGCCGTGCAGCCGCGCATAGGCGGCGATATCGGTGCGCGGGTCGCCGAAGGGGAAGGCCTCTTTGGCGCGCACCACGCGGCGCAGCACCGCATTGGCGAGACCGCCCGCGCGCGGCGCCACCGACTTCACCAGTTCGACGCCCTGATCGACGGCGGCATGGGGGCTCTTCTGCAGAAAGATGATCTCGTAGGCCGACAGGCACAGCGCGTCGCGCACTGCCGGGGCCGCATCGTCGGGCGAGTCCATGCAGCCCGTGATGATGTCCTCCAGGGTGCCGCGCGTGCTGACCACGCCCAGCACGAGCCGGGTGGCGAAGGCCCGATCCTCCCGCGACAGGGGCGAGATATCGATGGTCTTGGCGATGATGTCCTGGGCGAACGCGTCGCGTTCCCTCAGCTGGTGGATGGCCGCCAGGGCAAGCTCGCGGGCCGTCGTGGCCTTGTGGGCCTTCTGCCGGCGCACCTGGTCGCGGCGCGCCGCGCCTCCGCGGCCGCCGTCGCGAGGCCCCTCGAAGCGCGGGCCGCGATCCTGCGGGGCGTCTTGGTCGGGGGCCGCCATGAGCTTGCCGTCGATGAACACCTCGCGCGGGTGGCCCGCCTCGCGGGAATCGCGCCGAGGGCCGAAATCCTTGTGAGGGGCGCTCCCACCAGTTGGCTTGCCATCGCGGGCACGGAAGTCCTTCCGGTCGGCGCCGGATCGCTGCTCGTCACGCGGGCCCCGGTCGTCCTTGCGGAATCCGCCGGGCTTGCCGCCCTTGCGAAAGTCGCCGGGCTTCCCGTCGCGGGGGCCGCGATCATCCTTGCGGAAGCTACCCGGCTTCCCGTCTTTGCGGAACCCGCCGGGCTTGCCCCCTTTGCGGAAGTCGCTCGGCTTCCCGTCACGAGGCCCCCGGTCATCCTTGCGGTAGCCACCCGGCTTGCTGTCCTTGCGGAACCCGCCGGGCTTGCCTCCCTTGCGGAAGTCGCCGGACTTGCCGCCGGGGCGCGGCCCGCGGTTCTGCCGCGCGCCGCCCTGGGCGTTGCGATCGCCCTGGCTCGCTCGGTCGTAGGATCGTCTCTGGTTGTGGGATCGATGATCGTTATGCACGGGACCATGTTCCTTCCTCGCCCCGCAGCGCGGGGACGCCGGCGGCAAACGAGCTCGCGTCCATGGCGCGCTTGCCGTCCGGTTTTACTTCGGTTACTTCCAAGACCCCCTCGGCGCAGCCGAGAAGCAGTCGGTTCGCGATAAGGGCCGCCGCTCCAGAGCCCAGGCGGTCGGCGGGAGCATCGCCGGCCACGCGGGCCGCCAGCACCGTCAGCGGCCGGCCAGCAATGACGGTTCGGGCGGGATGGGCGCCGCCCGAGGCGCGCACGCGGCGATCGTTCGCAACGGCGCTCTCGGCAGGATCGAGGTTCAGTTCGCCTTTGGCGATCTTCTCGGCGTAGGTGACCAGCGCCTCGTCCTGGGCCACCCAGCGTAGATTGCCGCCCTCGGCCTGGGCCAGCGCCGTGAGCAGCGCGCTGGCGCCCAGAGCTGCCAGCTCCTCGGTGAGCTCGGCGGCTGTGCGCGAACCTGCGGGCAGCGAGCGGCACACGCAGTAGTCGCCGGTGTCGAGCCCCTCCTCCATGGCCATGATGCACACGCCGATCTCCTCGTCGCCGGCGAGGATGGCCCGCTCGATGGGGGCCGCCCCGCGCCAGCGCGGAAGCAGGGACCCGTGCACGTTCAGGCAGCCGAAGGGCGGCAGGTCGAGCACGTCCTTAGGGAGAATCGCCCCATAGGCCGCCACGCAGATGACATCGGGCGCGAACGCGGCGAGTTCCGAGAGCACCTCGGCGTCGCGCAGCGTGCGCGGCGTGCGCACGGGAAATCCTCGCCGCTCGGCCACCTCCTTCACCGGGGAGGGCGCGAGCGCCTTCCCCCGGCCGCGCACCGCATCGGGACGCGTGTAGACAGCCGCGATCTCGTGGAACTCCGCCAACTCGTCCAGAATTTCCGCCGCGAAGCGAGGCGTTCCCATGAAGACGACGCGCACGCTACTTCACCTCGATATCGGTGTCGCCGGGACGCGCCCCGTTGGCCTTGGCCTCCTCGTAGGCGCGCAGGGCCTCGATGCGGGTCACCGGATCGCAGCTCTCGAAGAGCGTTTTGCCGTTCAAGTGGTCGATCTCGTGCTGCAGGCAGCGGCCGAGCAGGCCGTCGCCCTCGATCTCCCACAACTCGCCGTCCAGGTCGTAGTACTGCACGCGCGCCCAGGGCTGGCGCTTCACCGGCACCGTGACGCCGGGGCACGAAAGGCAGCCCTCGCCGCCCTCCTCCGGCTCGCCGGCCAGCTCCACGATCTCGGGGTTCACGAGCACGATGGGGTTCTTCTCGCCCTTCTCGCCGTCCCAGTCGACGTCGATGACGACGAGGCGCTTGGTGACGCCCACCTGAGGGGCAGCGATGCCGCAACCGTAGTTCTTGTACATGGCGTGGGCCATCTGCTTGGAGAGGCGCTTAAGCGACTTGTCGCCGGGCTCGCACGGCTCGCAGACCGTGGCGAGAATGGGGTCGGGGGAAATAACAATGGGAAGCACGGTATTCCTTACTCTGTATAGTGAAGTGTCAATGCGCTGCGGCAACCCCGGGCAGCTCTGAGGGGGCCTGGGATCGTATCAGTTGCTTGGGACATTGTGAAGCGCGAGGCCCCTCCTGTCCAGATGACCCGCGAAATCTACGGACGGACGGCGGCGGGTGCCCTAGCTGGCGGGCAGCGCTCGGTGGGCGACGCGGCGGGCGGCCACGTCCATCTGAAGGGTGGTGACGGCGGCGTGCAGAAGCTCGGCCTCCTCGGCGTCGGCCCCGGCGTTCATCTGGGCCGTCAGCGCGCCTATGGCCTCCTCGGCATCGCCTAAGGCCAGCTCCTCGGCCAAGTAGGCGCCGATGGCCTCCGGGGTGCTCGACGGATAGGACGACCCGGCGGTGAGCACGCGGGCAGCATGGGGCGTGGCGAGCGTCGCCTTCGTGACGATGTCGGCCGGTGTGGCGCCCGGGTTCTCGGAGAGGGTCGCCAGCACGCTCTCGGCGAGAAGCCGGTGCACCTCCTCGTGCCACTGCACCTGGGCGAGCGCGTCGGCATGGGCGAGCCCCACGAGCGGGTGCTGGCAGGCCAGGGCCAGAAACTCTCGCTCGAAGCGCAGGCGGTTGCGCTCGGCCTGGGAAAGCGCGCGGCGCGCGGGCTGGGACATGGAAGCTTCGGGGGCGGCCTCCTCCTCGCCGGCGCTGCGGGGCACCTCCAGGGCCGCCAGGCGCTCCAGCACGTCGGCCTCCTCGATGCCGAGACGGCCATGGGCCCGCAGGCGCGACCAGGTGCGCACGGCGTAGTCCTTCGCCACCAGCGTGTCCTTGATGGGGGCGAGCACCGCCAGGCACGCGTCCAGCGCGCGATCGCGGCCGGGCGCCGTGTCCAAGTTGAAGCTGTCGAGGCGCCGCTCGAGGCCGAACTCGATGAGCGGCAGCGCCCCTTCCACCACCTTCTCCAGGGCTTCCGCGCCTTCCGCTTGCACGAACTCGGCCGGATCCTGGTTGTTCGGCAGGGTGACGGCCAGAAGCTCCACGGAGTTGCGGTTCTTGTCGGAGATGCTCTCGCCGATGAAGGCCAGGGCGCGATCGGCCGCCTTCTGGCCCGCCGCGTCGCCGTCGAACAGGTAGACGATCTTCTTGGGCGCGTGCTTGGCGAGCACCCGGATGTGCCGCATGGTGAGCGCCGTGCCCAGGGTGGCCACCACGTTGGTGACCCCGGCCTCGTGCAGCGCGATGACGTCGGTGTAGCCCTCCACCACGATGGCGCAGCCGGTGGAGGCCATGCGAGCCTTCGCCTGATTAAGCCCGTAGAGCACCTGGGACTTGTGGAACAGCGGCGTTTCCTGGGAGTTCAGGTACTTCGGCTCGCCGGTGCCGATGACGCGGCCCCCGAAGGCCACGCAGTCGCCCTGGGCGTCGAAGATGGGGAACATCACGCGCTCGTAGAAGCGGTCGCGCACCGGGCCCCCGCGCCCATCGAGGGCCACGTTGGCGCGGATCATCTCATCGGGTTTGAAGCCCAAGGCCGACAGGTGCCGCACGAGCGCGCCGCGTCCCGGGGCGTAGCCGAGCATCCACTTCTTCGGCACCTCGCCGCCGAAGCCGCGGGAGGCCAAATACTTCCGCGCCGCGTCGGGCCCCTCGCCGCGGCCGCGCATGAGCTGGGTGTGGTAGAACTCGGCCGTGCGCGCGCAGATCTCCTTCATGCGGCTCTTCACCGAGCGCGACACGCCCCCGCCCCGCGCGTCCTCCGCGATGTCGATGTGGGCGCGGTCGGCCAGATAGCGCACGGCCTCGGGAAAGTTGAAGTCCTCGGTCTTCATGATGAACGAGAAGACGTCGCCCCCTTCCCCGCAGCCGAAGCAGTGCCACAGCTGGGTGGCGGGGTCGATCTTGAACGAGGGGGTCTTCTCCTGATGCAGCGGGCAGCAGCACCAGAAGTCGCGGCCCTTCTGCTTGACGGGGGTGCGCTCGCCGATGACCGCCACGAGATCGCTCGCGTCGCGAACTTTCTGGATATCCTCGTCGCTGATGCCGGCCACGCGCCCCCGCTTTCTCTTCGTCGTTTTCTGGAAAGTATAGCACCTCGTTCGCAAACAGATGTTCCTCAAGCTACAATAGCGGCAAAACTAACGACCAGCGAAAGCGAGCGAGCCATGGCAGAGAACAACGTCCCCTACCTTACCCTCGATCCCGACGTGGAAGAGGCCATCCGGGCTGATCGGGCCGCCGGGCGAACGAGCCCCTACCGCACCGACGACAACGCCGTGGTGCGCCGCGAGGACTTCGCCCACGACCGGGCCACGCTCACGCGCCCGGCCTTCGTGCGCGACATCGAGAAGATCTTGAACCTGCCCGCCTACAACCGCTATGCCGACAAGACCCAGGTGTTCTCCTTCGCCGAGAACGACGAGATCTCGCGGCGCGGCCTGCACGTGCAGCTGGTGAGCCGCGTGGCCCGGGGCATCGGGAGCCTGCTCGGGCTGAACTGCGACCTCATCGAGGCCATCGCGCTGGGCCACGACACGGGCCACACGCCCTTCGGCCACGCCGGCGAGCGCTTTCTGTCGGCCTGCTACCACGCGCGCACCGGGCGCACCTTCAACCACAACGTGCACTCGGTGCGGGTGCTCGACAACCTGTACCGCCGCAACATCTCGCTGCAGACGCTCGACGGTGTGCTCTGCCACAACGGCGAGTTCGCCCAGCAGGTGCTGCGCCTGGGAGAGACGGCCACGTTCGAGCAGCTGGACAACTTGGTGGAGGCCTGCACGGCCGACGAGTCCACCATCAAGACCCTGCGCCCTTCCACGCTGGAGGGCTGCGTGGTGCGCGTGGCCGACATGATCGCCTACATCGGCAAGGATCGCCAGGACGCGCTGGCCATGGGGGTCATCGATTCGCTTTCCCCCTTCGATTCCGAGGCGATCGGCGTGACCAACGCGAAGATCATCAACAACCTCACCGTGGACATCGTGAACAACTCCTACGGCAAGCCGGAGATTGCCATGAGCGAGGAGGTCTTCCGCGACCTGAAGCTGGCGAAGAAGCAGAACTACGAGGTCATCTACTTGAAAGAGGGCATGGTGGACGACACCGAGAACCTCGTGGAGGAGATGTTCGAGGAGATGTACGCGCGGCTTCTGGCCGACCTTTTGGAAGAGCGCCGGGAAAGTCCCATTTTCCAGCACCATGTGCGGCGCCTCGCCGCGGCGTCGCGGTCCATCGTGCCTGCGGAATATCTGGCCGGCGAGCCGGACCAGATCGTGGTGGACTACATGGCATCCATGACTGACAGCTACTTCATGGCCATCTACCGCCACCTGTTCCCGGAAAGCGACCGCCGCATCCAAACCCGCGGTTACTGCGCCGACCTTTAGGGCTGAAAAGGCCTTCCCCACAAAGGCCCCCGCACTGATGCGCGGGGGCCTTTGTGGGGAAGGCTGAGTGAACGAATTACAACGCCGCCACGGTCTCGCCGACGATCTTGCCCATGGAGGCGAGGAAGTTCTCCTTCACCTCGGCAGCAAGCCCCATGTTGTCGGCAAGCTCCTCCAGTGTGTTGCCCGCATAGGTGACGCAGCCGCGAATCTTGTGGCCCTCGGCCCCCGCGGCGATGACTTGGGGCAGCTCCTCCTCCAGCGACTGGAGGAAGCCGCCGTCGTGGAAGCCGCCCGTGCCCGGATAAACGTGCTCGGGGGCGTTCTTCTGCACGTACTCCTTCCAGTTGGCATCAGCCACGCCGAAGACATGGGGAGCGCCCGATGATAACCGACCTCATGATCCACTATACGAGCCCCCTGTGGCTGCTCTCCACGGCCTTGGAACTGGGACTGCTCGTGCTGTTCCTGCGCCCCCTCGAGCGGCGGCGTGACAATCTTACGAGATCGTTCGCGCTGCTGGCGGTCCTGGCGGTGCTGTGGCACGGCAACCACCTGCTGCACTTCGATTTCGCCTTCGACTTCCTCGTCAACATCGCGCTTGTTACCGGGTTCATCGCACTGGTCGGGCGCACTCGCCGCGGTCAGGCCCTCTACCTTGCCTGCGTGTTCCTCCTCTGCACGGAAATCGGGAAGATCGTCGCCGTCGACGTGCTGCTTACGGAGAAGCGCCGCCAATGCCTGGGCGCGGGCATACGCCCGACATTCTTCGTGGACGGGAGTCGACTGGGCTTCATCAACGATTTCGATTTGTGCACACTTATCGGCAACGCCGCCGACAACGCTATCGAGGCCACCTCCCAGCTGCCGCTGGGCGAGGCACGCGAGTCATCATGGTGCCCGTGCCGTCCTCGCCTTGAGTCTGCACGGGGCAGTGAGCTTCCGAGGGCCCTACCCCTTGAAGCCCGCGTCCACCTGATGGCACGCCGGGTTGTCGGCGGCGGTGGTGGCGAGCATGGCCTTCTAGGATGTAGGAGCCTCCGCCCCATCAACTTTACGCCGTCCGGTCACCCGCGGCTACGGGCGGCTGCTTCACATAAGCTCGGGTTATGTGATTGAAGAGCCGCTCTCGTAACGCAAGGGGGCGGCCTTTCTCTTTCCATCGCCCCAGCTACTTCCGAAGCGATTTCCCGAGCTTGATGGCCGCGAACAGCACGAGGACAAACGCTAGCAGTTCAGTCCAAGTAACCATAAGCCACCCCCCTTCAGAAGAGAAGCAGCCCACCGCCTAACCCCATGTCGATTATATCATAAGTTGTCGTACATTTGTACGTTATTCTTTGAATCCTTTGTCTTTCTGGTGGCAGGCGGGGTTGTCGGCGGCGATGGTGGCGAGCTCGTCGCAGCGCTCGTTCTCGGGATGCCCCGCGTGGCCCTTCACCCAAACGAACTTCACGGTGTGGGGCTCTTTGGCAGCGAGCAGCCGCTTCCACAGATCGACGTTCTTCACGGGCTGCTTTTGCGAGTTCTTCCAGCCTCGCTTGAGCCAGCCGGCCACCCAGTTTTGGTTGAAGGCGTTCACGAGGTACTGCGAATCCGAGTACACCGTCACCGTGCAGGGGCGCTTTAAGGCCTCCAGGCCCACGATGCAGCCGAGCAGCTCCATGCGGTTGTTGGTGGTACAGGAAAAGCCGGCCGAGAGCTCCTTCTCGTGCACCGCGCCCGAGGGCGCCGTGTAGCGCAGAATGGTGCCGTAGCCGCCCGGCCCGGGATTGCCCCGGGACGAGCCGTCGGAGTACAGGGTCACTTCCATGGGAGCTCCTTGGTGCTCGGGTGAGGCCGCCACATGTCTCGCGGCGGCAAAGTCGTTGAAGGAGAAGCCAGATTGCGCGGTCATGGGGCTACAGCTCCGCTTCCGTGCGCTCGCCCAGGTCGATGAGCTCCTGGCGCGTGTGCACACCGCACTTGGCGTAGATGCGGCGCAGGTGGGTGTCCACGGTGTTCTTCGAGATGAAGAACTCGCCAGCGATGCGCTCGGCGGTGCGGCCGCGCAGGGCGAGCGGCAAGATCTCGGCCTCGCGCTTCGAGAGCTTGGCCGTGCGCGCGATGAGATCGCAGGCCTCCTCGAAACGGTCGCTCTGGGCGATGACCACCGAGAGCGCTGCCATGTCGCGATCGGTGAACAGGAACAGGTACGTGTACAGCACCGCCACGCCGGCCAGGGCCACGAGCGCCGCCGACACGTCGAAGGCGCCGGGGAGCGCCCCGAGCACGCCGCCGACGAGCACGCCGGTGATCTCGCCCGCGAACAGCGCGGCGAAGCCCCGGGCGAAGGAGCGCGCCGCGTCCCCGCCGCCGATGCGGCCCATGATGAGGAACAGCGAGACGAGCACCGAGAACACCCCGAGGTAGCCGGCGAGCACCACGGCCACGCCAGAGACGCCCACGCTCTCAAGCAGCGGCACGGCGACAAAGCCGCCCACCATGAGCAGGATGGCGAGCCGGTAGGCGCCCCCGAGCGGCCCCACTTCCTGATCGGGCCCCGTGGGCAGCACGGCGCGCACGCCCACCGAGAGCGGACGGCCCCCGTAGAGCTGCAGTGCGGCGGCGCAGTACAGCACGAAGAGCACAAAGGTGACGGAAAGCGATGACGCAGCTCCCCCATCGGCGCTGGTGGCAAGGGCCTCCACGGCGCCGGTGGCCAAGCCGTAGACCACCGTGCCGGCGATAATGCGCCCGGAGAGCTTGGCGGCCTCCTCGGTTGGATCGTCGGCAGCCGCGGACTCGGCGTCGCGGCCATCAGGCTCGCCGAGCGCACGCAGGGCCCAAGCACTTCCCACGGGCAGCACGTACAGTAGGATATAGGCGCCCTCCACGGGAATGGCGACGACGAAGAAGCACACCGCCGCCCCAAGGGCGCTCCCAATGAACACCTCGGGCACGGACTGGTCGATGGAAGTCTCCCCCAGCACCCGGCCCCACCGGCATAGAAGGAGCGCGAGCGGAACGCCGGCGGCCAGCCCCTCCACGGCGGCAAGCGCGAGCCACGGAATGCCGGGCACAAGGCTATGCAGCGCAACGATGAGGTACAGCGCTCCCACCAACGGCAGCGCGTAGCAGCGCGCGAGGCCCTCGGCCGCGGCCATCAGATGCCGACGCGGGCGCTCGCAGGTCATGAACGCGAAGGTGGCGGCCATGACGAGGAGCACGCAGAGCAGGTCGGCCCGATCGATGAGGAACCCGTGCTGGCTGCTCTCGTTATAGGAGCCCAAATACAGCATGGCGAAGAGAAAGGCCTGGTTGCAGCCGAAACCGAGGATGGCATAGCGCGCTTGGCGCAAACGCGAAAGCGTCATCGTCGCCATGGCCTCCCCTTTCTTGCTCGCATTAACAATGAGGTATTCTATCGCAACGAAGCGAATCGGCTCCCGCCGACGGAAACATCCGACGAAATGAACCGCCTATGGCAACATGAAGAGAAGCGGCGCTGACCATATCGGGCAGCTGCCGCTTCTCTTGGGAGGGAGGGTTGAAACGAACCCCGCACCCGAAGGCGCAGGGACGGTTCACGAATGTTATTCGGCCTTCTTGCGAACGACCTTCTTGACCACCTTGGTCTCGGACTCGCCGGCGGTGGCGTAGGCGACCTCGGGCTCGTCTTCAACGATCTCGACGATCTCCTCGACTTCCTCATCCTTGTCCTTGTCGAAGGCCATGCCCTCGCGCAGGCTCTTCACGGTCTTGCCAAGAGAGGCGCCGAGTTTGGGGAGGTTCTTCGGTCCGAAGATGAGCAGCACGACGACGAGGATGATAACGAGCTCAGGCACGCCCAGTCCGAGAATCTTCATGAGATGGTCTCCTTCTTTGCTTCGAAGCCGGCTGGTTCCAACCTTGCGCCGCGCTTCACGGTTTCTTGTGTTTTGACGCCGCCCACTATGCCTCCTTCCAAGCCTCCTGCCTATCACGCAGACCCATGATTTTGTCACGCGGCGAAGAAATTTTCCTATCACACCTTTGCGTGACAAAGCTCGTTTTCGCTGGTCAGAAGCTTACGCAAAAAAGGGCTGACCAAGGGTCAGCCCCTACGGAACAACTATGGGAGATTTTTCCTACTCGTGAATCCAGCTGAACATGCCGCGGATGCGCTCGCCGGTCTTCTCGATCTCGTGGTTGTTGATGGCCTCGCGCTGCTCGAGGAGCCACGCGTGCCCGTTCTTGCAGTCGGCGACGAACTCCTCGGCGAAGGTGCCGTCCTGGATGCGGGCCAAAATCTCGCGCATGGCCTCGCGGCTCTGCTCGTTGATGACCTTCGGTCCCGCGTAGTACTCGCCGTACTCGGCGGTGTTGGAGATGGAGTAGTTCATGAAGTGGATGCCGCTCTCGTACATGAGGTCGACGATCATCTTCATCTCGTGGTAGCACTCGAAGTAGGCGAGCTCCGGCGGATAGCCCGCCTCGACCAGCGTTTCGAAGCCGGCCTTCACGAGCTCCACCAGACCGCCGCAGAGCACGGCCTGCTCGCCGAAGAGGTCCTCTTCTGTCTCCTGGGCGAAGGTGGCCTTGATGACGCCGGCGCGCGCCCCGCCCACGCCCCAGGCATAGGACAGCGCGATATCCCAGGCGTCTCCCGTGGCGTCCTGGGCCACGCAGATGAGGTCGGGCACGCCGGAGCCCTCGGTGTACTGGCGGCGCACGATGTGGCCGGGGCCCTTCGGCGCGCACATGATGACGTTCACGTCCTCAGGCGGGGTGATGTAGCCGTAATGGATGTTGAAGCCGTGGGCGAAGGCGAGGGTGTCGCCGGCCTTCAAGTGCGGGGCGATAGAGGTCTCGTACACCTCGGGCTGCAGCTCGTCGGGCACGAGCACCATGATGAGGTCGGCCTCCTCGGCGGCCGTGGCCATGTCGGTGACGCGCAGGCCGGCCTCCTCGGCGGCCTCGATGGAGTGCGAGCCCTCGCGCAGGCCCACGCGCACGTCGCAGCCGGAATCCTTGAGGTTCAGCGCATGCGCATGGCCCTGGGAGCCGTAGCCGATGATGGCGATCTTCTTGTCCTTGATGATATCGGGGTTGCAGTCCTGCTCGTAGTAGATGGTGACGGCCATGAATGAGATTCCTTTCTCTTGTTGCCTTTTCTATTTCCTAATCTCGCGAGCTGCGGGAGAGGGCTACTTTGCCGGTGCGGACGGTTTCCTTGATGCCGTAGGCGCGCAGCAGGTCTTCCAGGCCACGAAGCTTCGCGTCGTCGCCGGTGGCCTCGATGGTGAGCGAGCTTTTGCCCACGTCGACGATCTTCGCGCGGAAGATGTTGGCGATCTCGATGATCTCGCTGCGGCGCTCGGGCGCGGCGTTCACCTTGAACAGCACTAGTTCGCGCTCGATGGCGCCCTCGTCGGTGAGATCGGTGATCTTGTGCACGCTGATGAGCTTGTGCAACTGCTTGGTGATCTGCTCGTAGGCCACGTCGTCGGCGAGCACGATGGCGGTGACCCGCGACATGGTGGGGTTTTCGGTGGGGCCCACGGACAGCGACTCGATGTTGAAGCCGCGCCGGGAGATGAGGCCCGTCACGCGGGACAGCACGCCGGGACGGTTCTCCACCAGGACAGACAGAACGTGCTTCATCGCGCGCCTCCCTTCTCGTCGGAAAATGCCGGCATCTCGGCATCGGCCTCGCGGAAGAGGGTCTTCCAGTCTTCGGGGCGCACGTCCACCGTGGAGCCGTCCTGGCCCAGGCGGGCGCCGGTGTCCTCGGGATCTATCTCCCAGCGGCCGCCGAATTGGGCGTCCAGCTTGGCGCAGGGAGAGGCGGCGACCGGCGCGGCGCTCGCGGCCGCCTGGGCCCGGGGGGAGCCCGGGGCGGCGGGCACGTCGGTGCGCACAGCGCCCACGGCCACGTCGATGGCCCCCATGACGTTGTCGAGGGCCGCCCCCGGCGCAACCATGGGGTACACGTTCTGCTCGGGAGAGATGGCCACATCCAAGAGATAGGGGCCTTCCGCCGCCAGCATGCGCTCGATAGCGGCGGCGACCTCACCGGGCGCCTCCACGCGCTCGCCCTCCCAGCCGTAGGCCTCGGCCAGCTTCACGAAGTCGGGCACCGGCTCGAGCAGCGTCTGGGAATAGCGCTTGTCGTAGAACAGCTTCTGCCACTGGTGCACCATGCCGAGGCAGCGGTTGTCCAGGATCATGACCTTCACGGGCACGCCGTTGATGGCGGCCGTGGCCATTTCCTGGGAGTTCATCTGGAACGACCCGTCGCCGGCGATGCAGACCACCGTGGCTCCGGGGTTCGCCACGGCGGCCCCGATGGCGGCCGGGAAGCCGAAGCCCATGGTGCCCAACCCCCCTGACGAGAGGAAGGTGCGCGGGAACTCCCGGGGCAAAAACTGGTGGGCCCACATCTGGTGCTGGCCCACCTCCGTGGTGACGATGGAGGTCGCCGGATCCAGCTGGCGCCCAAGCTCCGCGATGACGAGCTCGGGGACGATCTCGCCGGTCTGCTCGTTCTCCGCCATGTTCGGATGGTAGAACGGGTAACGAGCGCGCCAGGCGTTGATGTCGGCGATCCACTGATCGTCGCACGGGACGGCGCCGTCTTTATCGAGCGTCTCCAGCATGCCGGAAAGCACGCCCTTCAAATCGCCCACGATGGGCACGTCGGCGTCGCGAATCTTGCCGATTTCCGCCGGGTCGATGTCGATGTGCACGATCTTCGCGTTGGGGGCGAACTCGGACACACGCCCGGTGACGCGGTCGGAGAAGCGCGCGCCGGCAGCGATGATGAGGTCGGCCTCGGTCATGGCCATGTTCGAGTACTTCGCCCCGTGCATGCCCACTGGCCCCAGGTTCAGAGGATGGCTTGCCGGCACGCCGCCCTTGCCCATGAGGGTGGCGACGGCGGGGATGTGCATCTTGTCCATGAGGGCCACGATTTCCTCGGTGGCCTCCGACGCGATGACGCCGCCCCCGACGTAGAGCAGGGGCTGCTCGGCCTCCTCCAGAAGGCGGCAGGCGGCGCGGATCTGCTTGGCGTTGCCGCGGTAGGTGGGCTTGTAGGAGGGCAAGTTCACCGTATCGGGGTATTCGAAGACCATGGTCTCGCCGGCCACGTCGCTCGGGATGTCGATGAGCACCGGGCCGGGGCGCCCCGTGACGGCGATATGGAAGGCCTCGCGGATGGTGCGGGTGAGCTCTTCGGTGGATTGCAGCAGGTAGGAGTGCTTGACCACCGGCATCGTGATGCCCACAATGTCGGATTCCTGGAAGGAGTCGGTGCCGATGACCCCCCGCCCCACCTGGCCGGTGATGATGACGAGGGGCACGGAGTCCATGTAGGCCGTGGCGATGCCGGTCACGGTGTTCGTGGCGCCGGGCCCCGAGGTGACGATGGCCACGCCGGCGCGCCCGGTGGAGCGGGCGTAGCCGTCGGCCATGTGGACGGCCCCCTGCTCGTGGCGGGCGAGCACGTGGGTGATCTGGTCGGAATCGTACAGCGCGTCGTAGAGCTTGATGGCCTGGCCGCCCGGGTAGCCGAACACCGTCGTGACCCCCTCGGCCTCGAGGCTCGCGATGACGGCCTCGGCGCCGAGCATGGCGCGGCCCTGCTTGGCCGTGCGGGATCCCGCGCCCCGGGGCGCCCCCTGGGTGGCGGCGTTGCGCCGGGCCTGGGGCGCGGACTTGCCCTCGGCCGCCGTCGCGCCGGCCGCTGCCTTCGTGTCGTTGATGTCGCTCACAGGATGATCGCCCCCTTGTCGGCGGAAGTTACCAGTTTCGCGTACTTGGCCAGCACGCCCGCATCGTGCTTGGGCGCCGGGGGCTCCCACGCCGCGCGCCGGCGTGCGAGCTCCTCGTCGCTCACGTTCAGCGTCAGCGCGCCGCCCTCGATGTCCACCGTGATGGAATCGCCCTCGCAGATAAGAGCGATGGGGCCGCCGGCCGCCGCCTCGGGGCTCACGTGGCCCACGGCCGGCCCTTTGGTGGCGCCGGAGAAGCGCCCGTCGGTGATGAGGGCCACCGAGGTGGAAAGCCCCATGCCGCAGATGGCCGAGGTGGGCGAGAGCATCTCGCGCATGCCCGGGCCTCCCGCCGGTCCCTCGTAGCGGATGACCACCACGTCTCCCGGGACGATCGCGCCGGCGCCGATGGCCGCACAGGCCGCCTCCTCCGAATCGAACACGCGGGCCGGGCCGGTGTGCCGCAGCATGGACGGATCCACCGCCGCTTTCTTCACCACCGAGCCGTCAGGCGCCAGGTTGCCGTAGAGCACCTTGAGGGCGCCCACCCCGGAATAGGGGTTCTCGCCCGTGCGGCACACCTCGCCGTCGGCCGGCGGGCAGCAGGCCGCCAGGTACTCGGGCAAAGGCCCCATGCAGGTGAGCGCGCTCTCGTCGAGCAGGCCCATCCGTCCCAGCTCCCCCATGACCGCCGGCACTCCGCCCACGCGGTACAGGTCGATGAGCGGCCGCGGGCCGGAGGGGGCGAGCTTCACCAGATGCGGCGTGCGCGCGCTGGCCGCGTCCCAGTCGGCCATGGTGATAGGGCAGCCGGCCGCCGCCGCGATGGCCGTCAGGTGCAGCACCGTGTTCGTGGAGCCGCCGAAGGCCATGTCGCATTCCATAGCGTTGTGCACGGCAGCGGCGTTCAAAATGTCCTTGATGCGCACGTTGTCGCGGAGCAGTTCTATCACCTTCATGCCGGCGCGCTTGGCCAGACGGATGCGCTCGGAGTAGACGGCCGGCACGGTGCCGTTGCCCGGAAGGGCGATCCCCAAGGCCTCGCACAGGCAGTTCATCGAGTTCGCCGTGAACATGCCCGAGCAGCTGCCGCAGGTGGGACAAGCCGTGTCCTCGAAGTAGGCGAGCTCCTCTTCGGTCATGGTGCCGGCCGCCACCTTCCCCGCCCCGTCGAAGAGCGTGTTCAGATCGGTGGAGCCCTCCCCGTCGGGGCCCGTGCCGGGGAGCATGGGGCCGCCGGAGACGAAGACCGTGGGCACGTTCGCCCGCAAGGCCCCCAGGATCATGCCGGGAACGATCTTGTCGCAGTTCGGGATGCACACCAAGCCGTCAAAGGCGTGCCCCATGACGGCGCATTCAACGGAATCGGCAATGACCTCGCGCGAGACGAGCGAGTAGTGCATGCCCTCATGGTTCATGGCGATGCCGTCGCACACGCCGATGGTGCTGATTTCGAAGGGGACGCCGCCGGCCATGTAGATGCCGGCCTTCACGGCCTCGGCGATCTTGTCGAGGTTGGTGTGCCCGGGGATGATGTCGTTGCGCGAGCCCAGCACCGCGATGAAGGGGCGATCCATCTCCTCGTCGGTGATGCCGTCCGCCTTGAGCAGGCTGCGGTGCGGCGCGCGCGCCACCCCTCGCTTGATCTGGTCGCTTCTCAACTCCATAGGCCTCGCTTCCTCTCGCGTTCCAACGCCGAAAACACAAAAACCCGCTGCAAGATGCACCGGGCCGGAAAACGAGACGCCCGCGCGACGACGCGCAGGGAGGCTCTACGACAGATAACGGTGTCGCCGGTCCGACGCTACTTGCCCCCTTCGGCCCGGCGGTAAGCCTGTCAACCGAAAGGTCGTTCGCACCGAACTGCTCAGAGGTGGCTGTTCGGGTCGCCCACCGCCTGCTCGCACCAACCGCAGGCTCTCTTCAGATGGGTTCGCCCCTACTTTTCCTCGTCAACGCATTTCATCGGTATTAACTTGGCTCGGGAGTTTAGCACTCTCGTGGACATTCGCAAGGCTTTTCGCTCATATTTTTTCGGGAATCTGACGAAACGGGCACGAGCGGTGACAAATGGGCCGCGCCGCCGTGACGCTTGACGAGCCGTCATCCCCGCCGATCGCCCCTTCCGTAAACTGGTCGGGAAAGGGAAACGTCTATTCAGGAGAGGATACGGCCATGAGTACCGCCACCGTCCATCGTCGCAAGCTGTCGGCTACCGGTACCGTCCCTCCGAGCGGTTCCACAGCGAAGCCGAAACCCCGCTCTCCGCGCCCTCCCCTTGCAGCCAGCCCCCAGGGCGCCGCGCGGCCGCAGGACACCGGGCAAGCGAGGCGCCCCGTCCGCGCCGCCTCGCTGCACCCGCGCGCCGTCGCCGCGAGCAACTTCGTTCCCGACCCCGTCACCCTCGAGCTGACCGACCGCGCCGAGCATCCGATGCTCACGCCGTCATGGCACGCCTTCCGCGCCTATGCCTCGAACCATCCGCAGCTTTCCGAGCTGAAGGCCCAGGGGCTCGTTCCCATGATGCGGGCCCACCAAGGGCTGCGTCTGGCGATTTTCGCGGTGGCCGCGGCCTTGGTGCTGCTCCTTGTGGCGCTTTTGGCCTATTGGTGGCTGCTGCCGGCGCCTGCGGCGGCCGACTCGCCCTACGCCACCGCTGATGCGGGCACCGCCCAGAGCACGGCCGTGGACCGGTGGGAGCAGGGCGTAGTGCCCTCGCTATACCAAAGCGACACCTCTTGGGCCGATGTGCCCTACGGCCAGGCCACGCTCGCCTCCACCGGCGCGGCGCCGGTGTCCCTGGCCATGGCTTATGTGGCGGCGACCGGCGACACCACCTACACTCCCGTCGAGTTCGCGCAATGGGCCACCGACCATGATCTCACGGCCGCCGGCGTCGACACCATCGGCGCCTTCCTGCAGCAAGCGGGCTCCGCCTTCGGGCTCGCCGTCGAGCCCATGGCCGTCGACGACCGGACGCTGCGCCACGCCATCGTCTCGAACGTGCCCGTGCTCGTCGTCACACAGCCCGGCACCTTCGCGCCCGCTGCCTCGGTGGTGGTGCTCGACGACATCGACAAGGACTCCCGCATCGTGCTGCACGACCCGACAAGCGCAAGCCGTTCTGCCAAGGGATGGGCCTTCGGCGACATCACCGGCGCCGCCGCCCTCGCCTTCACGGTGCATGAGGCCTAAAAAAGACGGGCGCACCGCAGATCTTCGCAACGATTCCAACCGTTTGGGTGTTTTCGCCGCTTCAGAAGAACAGTAATATGTGGGGCTGACCTTTGGAATTCGTCGCGAGGAGACCCCATGAACTACCGCCAAGTCACCGTACATCCCGAGTCGCGCATCGCCCCCAACGCCACGCTGGTAGGCCAGGTGGAAGTGGCCAAGGACGCCACGATCCTGTTCAACGCCACCCTGCGCGGCGACTACGGCAGCCGCATCGTCGTGGGCGAGGGCTCCAACGTGCAGGAGAACAGCTGCCTGCACCTCGATTTCAACCAGGACTGCATCGTGGGCCGCGGCGTGACCATCGGACACGGGGCCGTGGTGCACGGCTGCACGCTCGGAGACAACGTGCTCGTGGGTATGGGGGCCGTCGTCATGAACGGGGCCGTCATCGGCGCGAACTCGCTGGTGGCCGCCAGCGCTCTGGTGACCGAGGGTACGCAGGTGCCGGAGGGGTCGCTCGTGGTGGGCGTGCCGGCGAAGGTGCGCCGCCAGCTCACCCTGGAGGAGATCGAGGGCAACCGCGAGGCGGCCCGGGGCTATGCCGCCATTGGACGCGACTTGGCCGAACAGGGCATCCTCTACTGGGGCGCCGACATTCCCGCCGACGCGCGCACCATCGCGCTCGCGCAGGACTAGCGGGCAGATCCTCCGAGCCGCATCAGCCCAGAACTGTTTCCAAGGAAGAGCACTTTTCTCATTTTGGACAAAATACGCTCCGAGTGAACCGCAGCATCGAACTTTACCCGGTTTCTATGCTTTCACAAGCCTCGTTTTCAAAGAGTCGTTAACCTAATTCATAAATTATGGCCACCCTGCGAATGTCCTTCCGCTGACGGGAGCTCATTCGGAGCATCATTTGTCCAAAACGAGCAAAAGTGCTTTCGAGCGACCAACTACATCGCTTGCAGAATTCCTTCGAGGAGCCGGCAGAAGTCGGCTTCTCTTGTTTGGGCCACCTCGTGAACCTCCTCGTCGGAGGGGCTCGCGCCCTCAACGCCGCAGGCCATGTTGCTCACGAGCGAGATGCCGAGCACGCGCAGCCCCACATGCCGCGCGGCGATGACCTCCTCGCACACGGACATGGCCACGGTATCGGCGCCCCACGCGCGGAACATCCGGATTTCCGCGGGCGTCTCGAAGGACGGGCCGAGCAGGCCCAGGTAGACGCCCTCCTGCACGGGGATGGCCAACGCCTCGGCGGTCTGTCGGGCCAGCTGGCGCAGAGACGGATCGTAAGCGTCCAGCATGCTGAAGAAGCGCGGGGCCATGGCGTCGGGCTCGGTGCCCGTGACGGGGTTGCGGCCCGTGAAGTTCAGCTGGTCGGTCATGATGCAGAAGTCGCCGACACGAAAGGACTCGTTGATGGCGCCGGCGGCGTTGGTGGTGACAAGCGTTGCCGCCCCGAGCCGGGCCATGAGCCACACGGGGAAGGCGACCTCTTGAGCGGTATAGCCCTCGTAGCCGTGAAGGCGCCCCTGCATGGCGAGCACGCGCTTGCCGCCCAGCTCGCCGGCCACGAAGCGCCCCACGTGCCCGTTGGCCGTGGACACGCCCATGCCGGGCACCTCGCCGAAGGGGATGAAGATAGGGTCGGCGATGCGCTCGGCTAGAGGGCCGAGCCCCGATCCCAAAATGAGACCGACTTCCGGCCGGAATGCGCCGAGACGCTCTCCCATCATCGCCTGGGCTGCATCCAACGTCTCTCTCAGGTTTTCCAGGGCCATGAGCGTTGTCCTTCCTAGCGTCTCGCCACAAGCACGCGGGGGCGACCGGCGAGGTCGTCCACGATGCGGCAGTCGGAAAATCCGGCGGCCTCGGCCACGGCGCGGGCCGCATCCATATGGCCCTCGTGCAACTCGCAGGCGAGCACGCCGCCGGGCTTCAGGGCCCGGGCGGCCCAGGCGGCCAGAGGCCTGAACAGATCGAGCCCATCGGCGCCCCCGTCCAGAGCGAGCGTCGGCTCGAAGTCGGCCACCTCGCGAGGAATGACGGCCATGACGGCGGTGGGCACGTAGGGCGGGTTGGAAACCACGGCGTCGAAGGTGCCCATGCGCTTCTCGCCGATGCCGGATCCGAGCGAGCACTGCAGCACGGCCACACGATCGGCGAGCCCCAGAGCCTCGGCGTTTTCCTTGGCGAGCGCCACCGCCTCTGAGGCGATGTCCGTGGCGATGACCCGCACATTCGGGTGCTCGTAGGCCAGCGAGCAGGCGATGCAGCCGGATCCCGTGCACAGGTCGGCCACAAGAAGGCTTTTGCGAGTCTCATCCATGCCTGCAGACGAGGAGCGACCAAAGTCGCCCCCTACGGCGACATCTTCCTCGGTCTCGTTCGATTCGGTATTTTCCGAAGGGGAAACGGATTCCCCCGCCTCTACCAGGGCCTTCTTCACGGCGGCGACGGCCTCGCGCTCCTGCTCGGCGGCCTCGGGATTCCACGCCACGTCACGGGGGCAGGGCGCCGGTAGAGCCGCCAGCACTTCGCTCACAAGCACCTCGGTCTCGGGCCGCGGAATGAGCACGCCGGGCCGCACCTTCACCGTGATGTGTCGGAAGGCCACCTCCCCGGTGATGTACTGCAACGGCTCCCCGGACCCGCGCCGCCGCACATAGTCGCGCAGCACCCCACGCTCGTCCTCCGAGAGCGGCCGATCGTAGTTCATATAAAGCTGAACCCGAGATAGACCCGTTGCCTCCCCCAGAAGCCACTGCGAAGAAAGAAGGGGATTCTCATCCCCTTTTCCTTCGAGGTATTCAGTTGTCCAATCGAGGGCAGATTTGACAGTCCATTCGCTCATTAGACGGCAGCCTCGAGTTTCTGCGCGCGGTCGGCCGCCTGCAGAGCCGTGATCACATCTCCCAGGTTGTCGCCCAGAAGCACCCCGTTGTAGGTGGAGTTGAACCCGATGCGGTGGTCGGTCACGCGGTCCTGGGGCCCGTTGTAAGTGCGGATCTTCTCGGAACGATCGCCGGAGCCGATCTGGGCCAGGCGCTCGGCGCCCTCGGCGGCCTGCTGCTCGGCGAGCATCTTCTCGTAGAGGCGGGCGCGCAGCACGGCCATGGCCGCGATCTTGTTCTGCAGCTGCGACTTCTGGTCCTGGGACTGCACCACGAGACCCGTGGGCAGGTGCGTGATGCGCACGGCGGAGTCGGTCGTGTTCACGCACTGGCCACCCGGGCCGCCAGCGCGGTATACGTCGATGCGCAGGTCGCCCTCGTTGATCTCCACTTCCACCTCGTCGGCCTCGGGAAGCACGGCCACGGTGGCCGTGGAGGTGTGGATGCGCCCCTGGGACTCGGTCTTGGGCACGCGCTGGACGCGGTGCACGCCGGACTCGAACTTCATGACCGAGTACACATGATCGCCCTTCACCTTGAACTGGATCTCCTTGAAACCGCCGGCCTCGGAGGGCGAGGCGTCCATGGTCTCGGTCTTCCAACCCTGGGCCGCGGCGAAGCGCTCGTACATCTTGTAGAGGTCGCCGGCGAAAATGGCGGCCTCGTCGCCGCCGGCCGCCGCGCGGATCTCCACGATGATGTCCTTCTCGTCGGCCGGGTCGGCCGGGATGAGCATGAACTTGATGTCCTCCTCCAGCTGGGGCAGCTTGGCCTCGATGGAGGCGATCTCCTCCTGGGCGAACTCCTTCATGTCGGCGTCGGAGAGCATCTCCTTAGCCGCCTCCAAGTCGTCCATGGCGCTCACGTACTCGGCCGCCTTCTTGGCGAGCGGACCTTGGGAGGCGTACTCCTTGGCCAAGCGGTTGTACTCCTTCTGATCGGCGAGCACTGCCGGATCGCCCATCTTGGCCTGTAGCTCGTCATAGGCTTCCATGATCTTCTGGAGCTTCTCTTTCATATCAGTTTCCTGCATGGGTGCTTCCTTTGCGTGAAACGGTGTGGGTTAGTAAGCGCCCTCAAGGCGCAACTTTGCATTGTAGCAGAAGGGGCAAGTGCCGAGGGTGCCATCTACCTAATGGCCGTCGTCTTCGGAATCTGGAACGTTGCAGACGCCCCCGGGGCAGCGCTCGGTGAGGTCAAAGGTGTCGGCATGGCGCGCGCCCGCTGCGGCCAGGCGCGCCTTCAGCTGGCGGTGCAGCTCGCGCTCGCGACGGCGGTGCTCGGCCAGAATATGGGCCACGGCCCGGGGCTGCTCGCGGATCTCATGCAGCGCCTCGCCCAGATCGGCATTGACCGAATGGGCCATGACGGAGGCGAGCAGCGGCATGAGGAACACCGTGACGCCGCCGGCGGCCACGAGCACGGAGGCGGTCTGCTGGCTCATGGCCTCGGCGGAGACAGCCACACTGGTGACGGCCACGATGATGGGAAGCGCCGTCGTGCAGTAGAAGGCGATGGTGAGCCGCTCGCGCACGTCCATGGTGCGCGACTCGCGTCCCGTGGAGAGGCCCACGAAGATGGGCAGCGCGCGCACGAACAGCAGAAGGAGGATGAACAGCCCCAAAAGCTCCGGCTCGTCTCCGATGGCCCGCACGTCCACCTTCGCCCCGGACACCACGAAGAACAGCGGCACGAGGAAACCGTAGGCGATGGCGTTGTGCTTCATCTCCATGGTCTGGTCGCCCTCAGGAATGAGATAGCGCAGGATGAAGCCGGCGGCGAAGGCACCGAGCACGATATCCAAATCGAAGACGGCAGAAACAGCCGTCAGGCCGATGAGCAGCAGATTCACCGAACGGATGACCATCTGCGTGTTGGTGTTGGCATTGGCGACGATGAACCGGTGCACGTAGCCGCCGATGCGCTCGGCGATCTTCGGCACAGCGGCGGCCGCCACGGCGATGGCGAGGAAGGCGAGGAGGATGACCACCGTCTGCCAGGTGGCCCGGGTCGAGAGCAGAAGCGCCATGGCGATGATGGGAAGCAGCTCGCCCCAGGTGCCGTAGGCGATGATCTCGTTCCCCATCCGCGTGCCCAGAATGCCGCGCTCCTGCAGAATGGGCAGAAGCGTGCCCATGGCCGTGGTGGTGAGCGCAATGACCACGGCCAGGCCGTCCAGCTCGAAGGCCGACAGCGTCGGCCAAATGGCCACGACGACGAACGCGATGGCGAAGGTGACCGCCCAGGTGACGGCGCCGCGCTTCCCCTCCGTGCCGGTGAGGCTCTTCGGCGATATCTCGTAGCCGGCGAGAAGGAACAAAAAGGCGAGGCCCAAATCGGACAGCAGGTTGATGGCATCGGTAGACTGAATGGCGCCGAGCCCGTGAGGGCCGAGCAGCGCCCCAGCCAGAAGAAGGAGCACCGTCTCGGGAATCGGCTTGCCCGGAATGAGCCCGGCGATGATGGGACACGCAACGGACACCAGCGATATGAGGGCCAGCGAGACCAGATCGACCGCCATGACGCTTCCTTTCTCTCCCCTGCGCGAACGCGCGGTATTCAAGTCCACTATAGGCATTTTAGCGAATGTGGGCAGCATGCAGGGAGCGGCGATGACAGACTGTTGAAGACGTGAGCGATTCAGCCGCAGATTATCTGCCGTCTGTGCCACGGTTTCGTGTCAGCCCCTTGACGCGGCGTCGCGTCGGCAGCTCCTTTGGCTAGAATACCAGGCGGAAGCGGATCCCAGCCGATGCGCGCCAAGGCGAGTTCGGCCCATTCCGCGCTATACGAACATCCATTTAGGAGGATATCATGGCTGAGGTAATCAAAACGGCTGACGAGTTCCGGACGAAGGTGCTCGAGGCGAAGACCCCGGTGCTCGTCGACTTCTTCGCCACCTGGTGCGGCCCGTGCCGTATGGTGGCGCCGGTCATCGACGAGATCGCGACCGAGAAGGCGGGGCAGGTGGCCGTCTACAAGGTGGACATCGATCAGAGTCCGGACTTGGCCTTCAAGTACCAGGTCTCCAGCGTGCCGACCCTCATCGTCTTCGAGAACGGCCAGATCAAAAATGAGCGCCTCGGCGCCCAGCCCAAGCAGAACATCTTGGCGATGCTCTAGCTTCAACCGTGGCAATGTTTAGCGGGAACACGGGGTGTTCTGACCGAGCGAGTTCCGCAGCGAACGAAACAGGACTAAATGTCCTGTTTCGCAGAGCGAGGACTGTCTGAGCGAATCAGAATACCGCGTGGTCCCGCCCGAGGGAGACTCACGACTATGACTGACCAAGTTACCGACAACCGCATGGGCGCGCCGGTGGGGCCCGATGAGGGCCAGGAGGTGTACGACCTCGCCATCATCGGCGCGGGCCCAGCCGGTCTCACGGCGGCGCTGTACGCGGCCCGCGCCGGACTCTCCACCGCGCTATTCGAGCGCCTCTCCCCCGGCGGCCAGTGCGCCCAAACCGAGCACTTGGAGAACTACCCCGGCTACACCCGATCCACCAGCGGCTTCGAGCTATCCATGGACATGTACGATCAGGCCCTCTCCTTCGGGGCGAAGGCCATCATGGAAGACGTCACCTCCGTGGACTTCTCCGCCGAGCCCAACAAGCTCGTCACACCCTTTAACACCTACTTCGCCCGCACGGTCATCGTGGCCACGGGCGCGGTGGCCAGCCAGCTCGGGCTGCCCCACGAGGATGAGCTGCGCGGCCGCGGCGTATCCTATTGCGCCACCTGCGACGGCAACTTCTATCGCGACAAGGACGTGGTGGTGGTCGGCGGCGGCAACACGGCGGCGGCCGACGTCATCTACCTGTCCCGCATCTGCCGCAAGGTGTACCTGGTGCACCGGCGCGACAAGCTGCGAGCCACGGCCATCTACCATGAACGCCTACGCGAGCTCGGCAACGTCGAGTTCTGCTGGGACAGCGTTGCCGAGGAGTTCATCACGGGCGAGAGCGGGCGCGTGACGGGACTCAAGCTGCGCAACGTGAAGACTGACGACGAGCGAGTGCTTGCCGCCTCGGCCGTGTTCATCGCCATCGGCATGAGGCCCTACACCGCTTTTTTGGAGGGCGACCTGGAAACCGATGGCGGAGGCTATATCGTCGCCGACGCCATGGGCAGAACCACGATGCCTGGCGTGTTCGCCGCCGGCGACGTGCGCACCAAGGAGCTGCGCCAGGTGGTCACTGCCGTGGCCGACGGCGCCAACTGCGCCCAATCCGCCTCCGAGTTTCTGGAGGCCAAGGAGGCCATCGAGGAGGCGCCCTCGGCGCTGTAAAGGAACTTAATCTGTCGGGAAGAAGACGTCCATACGGGCGGCTTCTTTCTGCTTGCCAGCGAGCGTGCCCACCACCATGAGGACGCCGGCCACCGTCACGCCGATGACGATCTGGTGCAGATCGGCCACTTTGAAGCCCGCGGCCATGGCGGCGCAATAGGCCAATGTGCCGCCAGCGAGCGAGAGCAGAGCGCCCGTGGCGTTGGCCCGCTTCCAGAACAACCCGCAGACGAGCACGAACAGAAACGCCGTCTCCAGGCCGCCGAAGGCGAACATGTTGATCTTCCAAATGACGTCCGGCGGCACGATGGAGAGCACGAACACGAGCAGGCCCACCGCCAGCGTCACCGCCTGGCTGGAAAGGGCGACGGAGCGCTGGGAGGGCGCGCGTCCGCGGTCATCGCACCAGTGCAGGTAAACGTCCTTGATGATGGCCGAGGACGACGAGATGAGCAGCGACGACACCGTGGAGATGGACGCGGCCACTGGACCTATGATGGCGATGCCCGCCAGCACCGGCGGCAGCGATGCCGTGATGACCGTCGGAATGATGTTGTCCACGCTGCCCCCGTAGGCGCCGAGATCCTCCATGAGAACGCCGGCGGAGAGCACGCCGAGCGACGTGACGCCGATCATCATGGCGCCGATGATAACCGTGCCCCAGATCATGGCGCGGTGCAGCGACTTCACGTCCTTGTAGCCCATGGTGCGCACCACCGATTGAGGCAGCACGAAGGTGAACACGCCCACGAGCAGCCACTGGGTGAAGTACAGAGACGGCGGCATGGCGCCCCCGGCGAAGGGCTCAAGCATCTGAGGCGAGGTCTCCTTAATGGAGGTCATGATGGCCTCGTAGCCGCTCCCGGCGGACAGAATGCCCCCGGCGAGCACCACGATTCCCACGAGCATCATGATGCCGCAGAGGGCATCGGTCACGGCCACGCCGCGAAAGCCGCCGATGGTGGTGAACAGGACGACCGCCACCCCGAACAGCGCCAGACCCACCAGGTAGGAGTACCCGGTCACCGCCTCGAAGAGCTTCGCGCCTCCGACGAACTGGGCCACCATGGTGGCGGCGAAGAACAGCACGATGACGAGCGCCGACACGTTCGCGAGCGCATTGGAACCGTAGCGGGCGCGGACGACGTCCACTACCGTGACCGCGTCCAGCTTGCGGGAGATGAGCGCCATCTTCTTCCCAAAGATACCGTAGAGCAGAACGAGCGCCGTCACCTGCACCACGGCCATGTACACCCAGCCGAAGCCGATCTGCCATGCCTGGCCGGGCCCGCCCACAAAGGAGCTCACCGAGCCGTAGGTGGCGATGGTGGTCATGGCCAGCACGAAGCCGCCGAGGGCGCGGTTGCCGATGAAGTAGCGGTTGACGAAGCCGCCCCCGGCCGCATCGGCGCGGCGACGCACGACGATGCTCGCCGCCAGGGCCACGAGCAAGAACAGGACGAGCGGGATGAGCGATGCGAGGCTAGCCACGGCGGGCCTCCTCCCCTTCGGCACCTGTTGCGCCGGCAGAGGCCGCATCGGAGACGGCCTCGGCGTCATCGTCGAGGCTGAAATCCGCGAAGACGCAGCGCGCGAGCACCACGGCGCAGACAACGGCTGCGACCCACGGGCCGATTGTGCCTCCGATGATCCAGATGGGCGTCGAGAACACTTCTATGCCACAGCCGGCAAGCCCGATACCGCCCACAAGCCACACGGCCACGATGACCGCCAGCGCGACGACGGTCGCCACCGCCTCCCGATTGGCCTGGCGCATCTTGGCGCCATAGGTGGAAAACGTCCTTCTCATGCTCCTCTCCTCTCGTCACCGGCCTTCCGCCCCTTCGGCATCCGGCCCCCTCGATCCCGCATTCGTTCCCTCGGAACGCAAAAGGCTCCGAGGGCAGTGTACCCTCGGAGCCTTCCGTTTGACGCGGTGTTACCTATAGTTTCTGGCTATAGGTCTAGATGGCAGCGTCCCTGATCACGTCGATGAACTTCTGGCGATCCCACTGACCCAAATCGCCCTCCGAGCGCTCGCGCACGCTGACGAGCTTCTCCTCGACCTCCTTGTCGCCCATGACGATCATGTAGGGGATCTTCTGGCTCTGGGCCTTCGCGATCTTCACTTTCATGGGCTCGTTCTGATCCATGACCTCCACGCGGCCGCCGACGCTCTTCAGCTCGCCGGCAAACTCGGCCGCCGCCTCCTTGTGGCGGTCGGCGATGGGGATGACGGCCACCTGCACCGGGGCCAGCCACAGCGGCAGGGCGCCGGCGTAGTGCTCGATGAGGATGCCGAGGAAGCGCTCGATGGAGCCGAAGATGGCGCGGTGCAGCATCCAGGGGGTCTCCTCGGTGTTGTCCTCGGTGCGGTAGGTCAGCCCGAAGCGCATGGGCATGTTGAAGTCGATCTGCACCGTGGAGCACTGCCAGGTGCGCCCAATGGCGTCCTTCACCTTGATGTCGATCTTCGGGCCGTAGAAGGCGCCGTCGCCCTCGTTGATGTCGTAGGCGAGGCCCCGGCGCGCACAGGCCTCCTTCAGCGATTCGGTGGCGTGCTCCCACATGTCGTCGGTGCCGATGGACTTGTCCGGGCGCGTGGAGATCTCGGCCTCGTAGGTGAAGCCGAAGGTGCCCATGATGTAGTCCACCAGCTCCAGGATGGCGACCACCTCGTCAACCACCTGGTCCTTGGTGCAGAAGATGTGGGCGTCGTCCTGGGTGAAGCCGCGGGCGCGCAGCAGGCCGTGGACCACGCCGGACATCTCGTGGCGGTACACGGTGCCGAACTCGAAGTAGCGCAGCGGCAGGTCGCGGTAGGAGTGCAGCTCGTTCTTGTAGATGATCACGTGCCCCGGGCAGTTCATGGGCTTCACGCCGTACTCGGAGTAGCGCGGCTCCTCGTCGGTGCCCTCGTTGATCTGGAAGAAGTACATGTTCTCGTGGTAGAAGCCGTAATGGCCCGAGGTCTTCCACACGTCCGCGTTGTAGATGTGCGGGGTGATGACCTCCTCGTAGCCGCGCTCGTACAGATCGCGGCGCAGCCACTCCTGCAGGGTGCGGATGACGCGCGCGCCCTTGGGAAGGTACAGCGGCAGGCCCACGCCGGCCATGGGCTCCATCATGTAGATGCCCAGCTCGCGGCCAAGCTTGCGATGGTCGCGCTTCTCGGCCTCCTCCAGGTTGTGCAGGTACTCCTCCAGCTCCTTCTTGTTGAAGAACGCCGTGCCGTAGATGCGGGTGAGCATCTCGTTGTCCGAGTCGCCCTTCCAGTAGGCGCCGGCCACCTTGGTGAGCTTGTAGGCGCCGAGCTTGCCGGTGTCGGGCACGTGCGGCCCGCGGCACAAATCGGTGAAGTCGCCGAGCTGGTAGACGGAGATGGCCTCGTCCTCGGGCAGCTCGTCTATGAGCTCGAGCTTGAGCGGCTGATCGGCGAAGATCTCCCGCGCCTCGTCGCGGGTGACCTCGCGACGGGTGATGGCGGCGGCAGACTTGGCGATCTCGGCCATGCGCGCCTCGATGGCGGCGAAGTCGTCCGGCGAGACAGTCGCGCCCTCGGGCAGCTCGATGTCGTAGTAGAAGCCGTTCTCGATGGCCGGGCCGACGCCGAACTTCACGCCGGGATACAAATCGGTGAGGGCGGCGGCCAGGAGATGGGCCGTGGAATGGCGCATGAGCTCGAGGCCCTCGTCGCTCTTGGCGGTGACGATGGCCACGGAATCGCCGTCGGAGACGACGGCGTCCAAATCGACGGGGGTGTCGTTGACGATGCCGGCCAGCGCCGCGCGGGCGAGCCCCGCGCCGATGGAGGCGGCCACGTCGGCGACGGTGGCGCCCTCTTCCAGCTCCTTGACGGATCCGTCGGGCAGTACGATGTTCATGGAACTCCTTTCCTCGCGCCGGGCGCGCACAGAGCGCCTGCGCGGTTTCCGCCGGGGCGTTGACTACCCCGACTCCGTTTCGAAGCACCGGGATTCCGGTGCTCCCCTATTAAAACAGAGCCGCACGGGGGCGGCTCTGCCTTTAGGCTAACTTGTTGAAAAAGCCTAGCCCTGGCTGGCCGGGCGGCTCTGACGCGCCTGGCCGGAGGGGCGGCGCTGGCGGGTGCCATGCGGCGCCGGGGCGCCCACGGGAGTGGCGCAGTAGGGGCAGACCGTCCAGGAGGGCTCCAGCGCGTGGTTGCAGCGCATGCAGAGGTTCTTCAGCTGCGTGTGGCAGTTCGGACACAGCACGAAGTCCGCCTCCACGGGATAGCCGCAGTTGGCGCACTCGCCGTACTTCATGAGCTGGCGCTGCTTGAGCGCGATCTCCAGCTCCTGCTCGTCGCGATCGAGCTGCAGCAGCGGCGGGCGAAGCAGGCAGTAGGCCACAAGCCCCAGCACCGGCACGAGCGCCACCACGGCCCAGATGTACCAGGCGGTGCCACGCAGATAGGCGTCGCGCACGACCCATACGATGGAAAGCACGTACAAAATGACCAGCAGGACCAAAACGACGGTGAAAGCCGCCTGCATCTCCGGCGTCCACAGCTGGGCAAGAAGCTCGCTCATATCAACCTCTTCTGATTCGAGTGCAATTGATGACGTGTCGGCCCATTATAGCAAACTCTCTCGTGCGTTACCCCAGCTCCGCGATTTGTGCATCTAAGCGCGCGAGCTTGTCGGTGAGGTCGGCCAGCTTGGCGCGGTCCTTCTCGACGATCTCGGGGGCCGCCTTTGCCAAGAAGCCGGGGTTCGCGAGCTTCTTCTCGAACTTGGCAGCGTCCTTGGCCACGCCGTCGCGCTCCTTCACGAGGCGCGCGCGCTCGGCGGCGAAGTCCACATGCCCCGCCAGCACGATGTACACCTCGAGACCCGTACCCAGCACCACGGCGGACTCGGCGGGCTTGGAAGCCTCCACGGCCACGTCGAACTCCTCCACGTTGGCGAGCTGGCGCACCAGGTGCTCCTGGGCGATGAGCAGCGCGGCATCGGCGGTGTCGGCCACCTTCACGGCCACGGGCAGCGCCGTCTTCGGGGAGATGCCGTAGCGCGCCCGGGTGGAACGCACGGCACCGACCACCTCGCACACCATGGCAATGGCCCGCTCGGCATCCTCGTCCACGTAGGCGGCGAGCTCGCCCGCATCGGGCCAGGCGGCCACGATGAGCATCGGCGCCGCATCATCCTCCTTGGGCATCTCGCCGTAGACCTGCTCGGTCACGAACGGCATGATGGGGTGCAGAAGGCGCAGGATCTGCCCCAGCACGAACACGAGGTTGCGCTGGCACACGGCGCGGTCGGCCGGATCGGCATCGGCCCCCAAGCGCGCCTTCGAGAACTCGATGTACCAGTCGCAGAACTCGTTCCACACGAAGCTGTACAGCTCGCGGGTGATCTCACCGAACTCGAAATTGTCGTAGGCCGCGTCCACCGCAGCGACGATCTTGGCCAGCCGCGAGAAGATCCAGCGGTCGGCCGGCGTGGTGGGCTCGGGAGAGCCGGGCTCATACCCCTCAAGGTTCATGAGCACGAAGCGGCTCGCGTTCTTCACCTTGTTCGCGAAGTTGCGGGAGCTCTCCAGCTTCGCCTCGTTGAACTTCAGATCCTGGGCGCCGGTCACCTGCATGAGCAGGCCGAAGCGCATGCCGTCGGCGCCGTAGTCCTCCATGAGGCGCAGAGGGTCCACGCCGTTGCCGCGGCTCTTCGACATGGGCTTGCCGTCGGCGGCCATGACCGTCGGGTGGATGATGACGTCGTCGAAGGGAATGGTCTCGTCGCAGCAGTACATGGAGGCCATGACCATGCGCGCCACCCACAGGCCCATGATGTCGCGGGCCGTGGAGAGCACCTGGGTCGGGTAGGCGTCGCGCATCTGCGGGGCGTCCATGCCCTCCTCCGTCCAGCCCATGGTGGCAAAGGGCCACAGCTGGCTGGAGAACCAGGTGTCCAGCACGTCCTCGTCCTGGCGCACTGGCGCGCCGCAGACTGGGCAGACCTCAATCTCCTCCACCGAGGCGTCCTCCCAGCCGCAGGTATCGCAGTAGAACATGGGGATGCGGTGGCCCCACCACAGCTGGCGGGAGATGCACCAGTCCTTCAGGTTCGCGAGCCAGTCCAGGTACACCTGTTTCCAGCGCGCGGGATGGAACTGGATGGAGCCGTCCTCCACCACGCGGGCCGCCGGCTCCTTCAGGGCGTCCACGGCCACGAACCACTGCTCAGACTCCCAGGGCTCCAGCTTGGTATGGCAGCGGTAGCAGGTCATGACGGAGTGATCGTGGTCCTCCACGTGATCGAGCAAGCCCAGCTCCTCGAAGGCGGCCACGATGGCCTCGCGGGCCTCGTCGCGGTCCATGCCGGAGAACTTCCCGTAGCCTTCCACGACATGGGCCGTCTCGTCGAAGATGTTGATGCGCTCAAGGCCGGCGCGCTCCCCCATGGCCCAGTCGTTGGGGTCATGCGACGGCGTCACCTTCACGCAGCCCGTGCCGAACTCGGTATCCACGTGCCAGTCGGCGAAGATGGGGATCTCGCGGTCCACGAGCGGCAGCTTCACCGTCTTGCCCACAAGGTGGCCGAAGCGCTCGTCCTTGGGATTGACAGCCACGCCGGTGTCGCCGAGCATCGTCTCGGGGCGCGTGGTGGCGACGACCAGGTACTCCAGGCCACACACCGGCTCGGTGAGCGGGTAGCGCAGATACCACAGATGCCCCGCCTCGTCCACGTACTCGGCCTCGTCGTCGGCGATGGCCGTGGTGCAGTGCGGGCACCAGTTCACGATGCGCTTGCCGCGGTAGATGATGTCCTCGTGGTACCAGTCGGTGAACAGCTTCCGCACGGCGCGCACGTAGGCCGGCTCGAGCGTGAAGTGCTCGTCGGAGTAGTCGCAGGAGCAGCCCATACCCTTGATCTGGTTCACGATGGTGGTGCCGTACTCCTCGCGCCACTTGTAGCATTCCTCGATGAACGCCTCGCGGCCGATTTCCAAACGGGAGATGCCCTGCTCGGCCAGGCGCTTGTCCACCTTGGTCTGGGTGGAGATGCCGGCGTGGTCGGTGCCGATGATCCAGCGGGTTTGGAAACCGCGCATGCGGGCGCGGCGGATGCAGGCGTCCTGGATGGTGTCGTTCAGCGCGTGCCCCATGTGCAGCACGCCGGTGATGTTCGGAGGCGGGATGACGATGGTGTAGGACTCCCCCGCGTGCTCGCCGAAGCCCGGCGTGCGCTGGAAGTAGCCGGCGTCCTTCCACGCCTCGAAGATGGGCCGCTCCATGGCGGCGTAGTCGGTGGACTTCCTCTTGTCCTCGGACATAGGCCCTTGCCCTCGCTTTCCCTGGATACTCGGTATAAAACAAGGCGGGCGGCACGCACGCGGCCGCCCGCCAGATTGCCTTGGGCGATTATCGCACAGAAGGCCCGCTGCCCTAGGCAGAAAGGGCCACCTGAGCGGTGGCGTCGGCGACCTCGACGATCTCCGGTCGCGTCTCGCCAGCGATGTCGCTCGCGCGCACCGTGACCGTGGTGGCTCCGTTGTGCTCCGGCAAATCGTACATGACGTCCATGAGCACGCGCTCGCAGATGGAGCGCAGGCCGCGGGCGCCGGTGCCGTGCTCCACCGCCTCGTGAGCGATGGCGGTAAGGGCTGCAGGCTCGAAGGTGAGGCGCGAGTCCTCGAACTCGAACATGCGGGTGTACTGCTTGACGAGCGCGTTCTTCGGCTCCACGAGGATGCGGACGAGATCCTCCTCCGACAGCTCGTTCAAGGAGGTGATAACCGGAATGCGGCCCACGAACTCGGGGATCATGCCGTACTTGTTCAAGTCCTCCGGCAGCACCTTCTTCAGAAGCTCGGCCTCGGACTCCTTCTTGGAGGCGGGCAGCTCGCTGGCGAAGCCGAGGGACGTGGTGCCCACGCGCTGGGCCACGATGTCGGCCAGGCCCACGAAGGCGCCGCCCAAGATGAACAGGATGTTCGTCGTGTCGATGGGGATGAGCTCCTGCTGGGGGTGCTTGCGGCCGCCCTGGGGCGGAACGGAGGCCTCGCAGCCCTCGACGATTTTGAGGAGCGCCTGCTGGACGCCCTCGCCAGACACGTCGCGGGTGATGGAAAGGTTCTCGGCCTTGCGGGCGATCTTGTCGATCTCGTCGATATAGATGATGCCGATCTCGGCCCGGGGCACCTCGAAATCGGCCGCGGTGATGAGCTTGAGCAGGATGTTCTCCACATCCTCGCCCACGTATCCCGCCTCGGTGAGCGTGGTGGCGTCCGCGATGGCGAAGGGCACCTTCAACGTGCGGGCGAGCGTTTGGGCCAGAAGCGTCTTGCCCGAGCCCGTGGGGCCGATGAGCATGATGTTGCTCTTGGCCAGCTCCACGTCGCCCTCCTGGGCGGCGGCGCCCATGGAGATGCGCTTGTAGTGGTTGTAGACGGCCACGGAAAGGGCGCGCTTGGCCTCCTCCTGGCCGACGACGTGCTCCGAGAGGCGCGCGTACAGCTCGTGAGGCGTTGGGAGGTCCCCCAGCACCTCGGCCGGCGACGGAGCGTTGTCGACCACGGGACTGGCCTGGCGCTCGACCTGGGCAGCCGGCGGGTTCATCCAGCCCATGCGGCGCGGGTCGTCCTCCAGCATCTCCACCTCCTGGGCCATGGCGTAGCCCATGTCCCGCATCATGGCGTCGGCGCACACCGAGATGCACTCGTCGCAGATATAGATGCCGTTAGGGCCGGAGATCATGGCGTTGACCTGGTCTCCGGTCTTGCCGCAGAAGGCGCAGAAGTAATTGGTGTCAGTGGGGCCGTAATTGTCGTGACGGTGGTTCATGAGAATTTATTCGCTCTTCTTCTCTCCGGGCATGGCGCCGTGATGGTAGATGATCTCGTCGACGAGGCCGTATTCCTTGGCCTCCTCCGCGGTCATGTAGTTGTCACGCTCGGTATCGAGCTGGATCTTCTCGATGGACTGGCCGGTGTTCTCGGCCAGGATCTTGTTCAGGCGCTTGCGCGTCTTCAGCATGAAGTCGGCCACGATGGCGATTTCCGTCTGCTGGCCCTGGGCGCCGCCCAAGGGCTGGTGGATGAGCACCATGGAGTTCGGCAGCACGAAGCGCTTGCCCTTGGTGCCCGAGGAGAGGAGCACCGCGGCCATGGAGGCGCACTCGCCGATGCAGATGGTGGACACGTCGCACTTGATGAAGTTCATGGTGTCCAAGATGCCGAGGCCGGCCGTGACCGAGCCGCCGGGCGAGTTGATGTACAGGGAGATGTCCTTGTCCGGATCGGTGGCCTCCAGGTGCAGAAGCTGGGCCACGACCGAGTTGGCCACGTGGTCGTCGATCTGCTCGCCGAGGAAGATGATGCGGTCGTTGAGCAGGCGGCTGTAGATGTCGTAGCTGCGCTCGCCACGCGGCGACTGCTCGATGACGTAGGGGATGAGGGCGTTGCTCGGGCGGACCAGGCCGCTCTGCATACGTTCGATGCCCATAGATACCTCGCTTTCGTAAATAGGGCCGCTCGCAGCGGCCTTCACATAGTTCAAGATCATATTGCTATACATCCGTTCGCAATGCAAGCCCGAATGCAAAACGCCCATACGGGAGCATGGAAGACAGGATGAAGACACGGGGTGTTCAGGTTAGGAACACTTCGAAGAATGTAAGAGCTTAAAGGGATACGGGGTGCTGCTCACCAAGCGAGTTCCGCAGCGAACAGAACAGGACTAAATGTCCTGTTCTGCCGAGCGAGGACTGTCTGAGCGACTGAGCTGTACCCCGTAGCCCGCTTTTGGGAGACCCCCAACAAGAAGGGCGGGATAAGCCCGCCCTTCCGAAAGCGCATCTTGTTCGAGGCTACTCGGCGGCCTCTTCAGCCTCGTCCTTCTTGGCAGCCTTCTTCTTCGCCGGCTTCTTGGCGGCCTTCTTCTCCTCGGCGGCCTTGGCGGCGAAGTCCACCTCGGTCACATTCGCGTTCTCCATGAGATCCTCGATGGCCTTCTGGCGCAAAAGACCGGTGCGGATGAGGTGCAGACGGCCGGCGTCGCGCCACTCCTGCTCCAGCGCCGCGGGATCCTCAACGCCGGTCTTGGCGAACTCGGCAGTGACGTCCTCGTCGGTGATCTCCATGTTGTTGTGGCGCGCCCACGCCTCGAGCGCCAGCTCTTCCTTCACCTGGTCGGCGGACTGGGCCTTCAGGTCGGCCTTGAACTGGTCGGGCGTGATGTTCCGGCTGGCCAGGTAGGCGTCGAAGGTCATGCCGGCCTGCTGCAGCTGGCCGAAGAAGTCCTGGAGCAGCGATGTCTCGGCCTGCTCGACGAGCGACTCGGGCACATCGCCCTCGACGCGGTCGCGCAGCTCGACCATGATGTTGTTCTCCTTGATGCGCGGCATCAGCGAGCCCTTCTGCGCATTCAGCGACTCCTTGATGCGCTCGCGCATGTCCTCGACGGACTCGAAGCCCATCTTCTCCTTGGCCCACTCGTCGGTGACCTCGGGCGTGACCTTCTTCTTCACCACGTTGCAGGTGACCTCGAAGGTGACAGGCTTGCCTGCCTGCCCGGCCAGAAGCACGGCCGTCTCGTCCTCGGGAATCTCGAGCGTGAACTCTTTGGTCTGGCCCTTCTTCATGCCGAGGATCTCCTCGTCGAAGGCCTCGGAGAACATGCCGGTGCCCGGGCCGTACAGACGGGACTCGCTCGCGAGCGCGGCGATCTCGTTGCCGTCGGCGTCGGTGGCCTTCATGGTGAGGTCGGCGTAGTTCTCCGGCTTCATCTTGGTACCGGCGGAAGCGTCCTCGTAGTCGGTGTAGTGCTCGGCCATGGCCTCGACCTGCTCGTCGATCTCGGCATCGGTGGCCTCGGCGAAGGGCATCTCGATGGCCACGGGCTCGTAGCTGGTAAGCTCCACCTCGGGGCGCAGCTCGATGGTGAAGGAGTACTCGTAGGGCTCGCCGGCCTTCACGATCTCGTTGGTCTCCATGACCGGGCCGCCCACCGGGGCGAGCTTGGCCTCGTCGATCGCGGCCGTCCACGTGCCGTTCAGCAGCTCCTCGGTGACGGTGCCGACGACCGCCTCGGCGCCCAGCGCGTTGTCGATAACCGGGCGCGGGGCCTTGCCCTTGCGGAATCCCGGGAAGTTGTACTTGCGAGCGAAGTCCTTGTAGGTTTTCTTGATGCGGCCGTCGATATCGGCGGCGTCCACCGTGACGGTGACCTTGACCTTGTTGCCCTCCAGGGACTCAACCTTAGTTTCCACGAATAGTTCCTCCATCGTTTCCTGACACGGTACGGGCTTATCGCCCGCGCGAACACTTCCTCGGCGATCCGCCACGGGAATCCGCCGCGGAAGCGCACGGTTCGCTATTATGCCACAACCCTCCCACAGTGGCTACACGTCACCGAGACCATGACACAAAAAAGAGACGCAGGGCATCCTGCGTCTCCCTATGGCGTCGATTCGCCGCACTCTGCCGACCCCGCCCGTCCCAAGCAGGGCACCGCGGCTCTGCAGACCGGCCCCCTAGGCCTCGCTTTTGCCAGAGCGCACGACGTAGCAGATCGTGATGTACCCGGCGACGGCACCGGCGCAAGCGCACACAAGGCCCTTGAGCAGCATAAGACCCGTCACGGTAAGCGGCAGCGGCAGAAGCACGCAGGCGAAAGCACCGACGCCCATCAGCGAGACAGTGGCGGCAACCGTTGCCACGAGCAGCGCCGGAGCGTAGCTTGCTGGCACGAGAGACGCCGCGCCGCCGAGATTGGCGACATTCGGCCCGGAGAAAACGCCCTTGCGCAGATCCATGCGGGTGAGCGGCACCACGATGACGAACAGCAGAATGCCGAGCAGAACCCCCGTAAGCGCGAAGTCATGGAAGATGTCGGCCTCGCTGAAGAGGAGCTCGGGCTCAGACAGGTGCATAAGATAGAAAATGACCGCATTGATGATGCCGTTGATGATGCCGTAACCGACGATGCACTTATTCAGTAAGTATGAATTGAACGGCTTGGCGGACCGCGTCGGCGCCGCGGGCGCCGAGCCAGCCATTGACTTTGCCATGAGCATTCCTTTCATCGGGATCTTCGTCTGCCGGCACAACTTGCCGAAGTCGCCCGGCGCCTCTCAGTATGGGCGTCGCCCTGATGCCATCGGCGAAAACCCGGAGTGCCGTTACGGAAGGGTGGGCACGGAGGAACCTTAGGGGCAACCTTGCCATCGGCGGGCCACCGATTCGTTCCCGACCTGTTTCGACAAGCAGCCCCGCGCCTCGCTCGAAACAAAGCGCGCCCGCCGGGAACGGCCTTTCGCAAGACCGATCTCGACGGGCGCAAGCGCAGGACCGAGCAAGCTATCCTAGAGCGCAGCCCCGGCAGTCTTGGAGGCCATGGCGGCCGCCACCTCGTCGGCCTTCTGCTGGCCGCGCACCACGAAGCTGATGGTGAACCAGCCGGCGACCGCGTCGCCCAAAGCGCACACCAGGCCCTTGAGGAACATCATGCCGGTCACGGTAGCGCCGGCGGCCGGCAATGCCAAGGAAAGAAGGGCGCCGGCACCGGTCATGACCACCGCGGCGAGCGCGCCCACGCCGAGAATGGAGACCGCGTAGGACGAGGAGACGAGCGGAAAGGCACCGCCCGCCGCACCGGGCAGGGAGAAAACGCCCTTGCGCAGATCCATGCGGGTGAGCGGCACGACGCAGGCGAACAGCAGCATACCGAGGAGAAGGCCGGTGAAGGCGAGGTCGTGCACGATGTCGTGCATGCCGAACATCGCATCGGGAGCGCCGGCGTTGATGCCGGCGAAGATGGCCGCGTTGATGATGCCGTTCACCACGCCGTAGCCGATGAGGCACTTGTTCAGCGCGTAGGACTTGAAGGACTTGGGAGCCTTTGCGATCTTGGAGGTCTTTGCCATGAAGCATTCCTTTCTTCTTGTTGCGCTCACTCGCGACCGCGCGCCCGCTCGCAACGTTTCACTGGTTTGAGCTGCCGCGACAGCGGGCCGCACGGAAATTGACCGACAAGCAGTATAGGAACCCGTGTTCCCTTTTCCCAAATGGAACATTTCCGTTGCAACGGAAAACGTTTCCCGATCGAAAAGGAAGCAGTCTTCCTACAATGAGCGCCGCCGAATTACGGAGGGAGCTTGCGAGACTACCCTTTTCGGCATAGGCATTCCATCCAAGATTAAAGGAGGACATAATGGCGAAGAGCAAAACGACGCATCCCGAGGGGGGTGTTGAGAAGTTCCTCGTGCTGCCCATTATCGTGCTGATTCTGGCGCAGATGGGAACGTCGGGCGACAATGGCGCGCTCGGCCTCGCCAACCAGCAGCTGGTCGACGTGCTCGGCGCGACGACTCCCGACATTCAGCTGGCGAACATGGTGTACTCGCTCATGGCCGGCGCCTTCATGGTGGCCGGAGGACTCGTGGGCACCATCATCGGCTGGCGCACCAACTTCCGCCTCGGCGCGGCTCTGTGCGCCGCCGGCGAGCTGGTCATGGCGCTGTCGCCGAACATGACGATCTTCATCTGGGGCGGCCGCATCCTTGTCGGCTTCGGCGCCAGCTTCATGATCCCCTCGGTGCTCGGCCTCATTCCGTTCATCTACCATGGCAAGAACCGCGTGCTGGCCTTCGGCTGCATCGGCGCGGCCTCGGGCCTGTCGGCATTTTTGCCGCTGTTCTTGGGCATCGTTATGCAGTTCGGCGGATTCCGCATCACCTTCGGCGCCCTGGCCGTGTACTTCGCCCTGGTGCTGCTTCTGTCCTTCAAGCTGCCGGCCATCGAGAAGCCCGCTGAGAAGCTGAAGTTCGACGGGCTGGGCACCGGCATCGCCGCCACGGGCCTGTTCCTGTTCCTCGTGGGCCTCTCCCGCATCTCCGCCTGGGGCCTCATCGAGCCCTTCGCCGAGTGCCCCTTCACCATCTTCGGCATCTCCCCGGCCCTGCCCATGGCCGTCCTCGGCCTGATCCTGCTCGTGATCTTGGTGCCGGTCGAGAAGCGCGTCGAGCAGAAGAACGGCATCGCCCTTCTGCCCCAGTCGTTCCTGAAGACCCCGCAGGTGCGCGCCGGCCTCGTGGCAAGCGCCATCACCTTCTTCTTCATGGGCGTCCAGGCGATTCTTTTGTCCCCCTACCTGCAGCTCGTGGCCGGCTGGTCGCCGGTGCTCATGGGCGTCATGGCGCTGGCCGTGGGCATCCCCACCTTCATCTTCTCGCTGGGCATCCCGAAGTTTATGCCCAACGCCAACCCGCGCCGCGTCATCCAGGTCGGCTACATCGTGATGGCCAGCGCGTTCATCCCCATGGCTTTCTCGCTGCACGGCTCTGAGGTCAACGGGCTCATGTGGGTGGGCCTGGCCGTGGCAGGCGCCGGCGCCGGTATCGTTTCCGCCCAGGCCAACAACATCGTGGCCCTGGCCGTAAACGAGCGCGACGCGTCGCAGTCCGGCGGCATCCAGACCACCATGCGC
Organism: Adlercreutzia sp. DFI.6.23; assembly: GCF_024462535.1. Classification (NCBI taxonomy): domain Bacteria; kingdom Bacillati; phylum Actinomycetota; class Coriobacteriia; order Eggerthellales; family Eggerthellaceae; genus Adlercreutzia; species Adlercreutzia sp. DFI.6.23. Next base: position 151,653 of record NZ_JANGBP010000002.1, on the reverse strand, counting down.
AACGTGGGCCAGGCCATCGGCGTGGCCGCCATCGGCGCGGTCCTGCTGTTCGGCATCACCGCCAACATCGACAACGCCATGGCCGATAGCCCCGTCATCACCCCCGAGGTTCGCACCGCCGTGGCCGAGCGCAACATCTCGCTCATGGGCGACGAGCAGTTCGAGCAGACCATCGCCGACATCCCCATGACCGACGAGCAGCGCACCGAGCTCGTGCAGTTGAACTCCGACGCCCGCATCGAGTCCACCATCACCTCGTACGTGGTGTCCGGCGTGCTGATCCTGCTCGGCCTGTTCACGACCCGCTGGATCACCATCTTCAAGAAGGAAGAGGACGGCAAGGAGGAGACCATCGTGGCCGAGACGGCCGACGAGATGCCCTTCGAGCCGGTCGTCGACCGCGAGATGTAACTCGCGCGTGTTTGAAAGGAAATTCATGAAACGACTTTTCTCCAATGCCACCTTCGTCACCATGGTTGACGACGTCGACACCGCCGACGCGCTCCTCGTCGATGACGACGGCCGCATCGCCTACGTCGGCACCTTGGAAGAGGCGCGCCGCCTCGCCGAGGGCGCCGAGGAGGTCGACCTGGGAGGCGCGGCCGTGCTGCCCGGGCTCATCGACCCGCACAGCCACTTCACCGGCGCGCTGCAGTACCTCCTGTACGCCGACCTGTCCGAGTGCACCTCCTTCGCCGAGATCACCGAGACGCTGAAGAAGTTCGCCGCCGAGCGCAACATCGGCCCGGACGGCGTCATCACGGGCAACGGCTACGACCAGAACAACCTCATCGAGCAGCGCCACCCCGACAAGTCCATCCTGAACGCCGTGTCCGAGGACGTCCCCGTGCTCATCACGCACGTGTCCAACCACATGGGCGTGGCCAACGACTGCCTGTTGAAGCTGGCCGGCATCACGCCCACCACCCCCGACCCCGAGGGCGGCCGCTACGGACGTATGAACGGCACCGGCGACTTGGACGGCTACGCCGAGGAGCCGGCGGCCATGAACCCCTTCTACGCCGTGACCACTCCCCGCTTGGGCCTGGACTTCGCGGCCATGGTTCCCGACATGCAGCGCATCTACCTGGAGCACGGCGTGACCACCTGCCAGGACGGCGCCACCGCGCCCGACATGGCCAAGGTGCTGGTGGGCCTCGCCCGCGCCGGCCTGCTGAAGATGGACATCGTGAGCTATCCCATGTGGGGCAGCGACGTGATGGCCACGCTCGCGGACAACGCCGAGTTCGACAGCCAGAGCTACACCGGGCACTTCCGCTTCGGCGGCCTGAAGATGTTCCTCGACGGCTCGCCCCAGGGGCTGACCGCCTGGATGACCGAGCCCTACGTGGAAGGCCCCGACGGAGAAAAGGACTGGGTGGCCTACAGCACCATGACCGACGAGGACGCCATCGCCTTCGCGAAGATGGCCATCGACTCCAACCACCAGCTTCTGTGCCACTGCAACGGCGACGCGGCGGCCGACCAGCTTCTGCGCGTGTACGAGGCGGCGCGGGACGCATCGGACAACCCCGAGAAGATGGCCCTGCGCCCGGTGATGATCCACGCCCAGACGGCACGCACCGACCAGTATGAGAAGATGGCGGCAATCGGCATGATCCCCTCGATCTTCTCCTCGCACGTGTGGTACTGGGGCGACGCGCACCTGCGGAACTTGGGTCCCGTGCGCGGCGGCCGCGTGAGCGCCTGCGGCGATGCCGAGCGGGCCGGGCTGCCCTTCACCCTGCACACCGACACCCCGGTGCTGCGCCCGAACCTGCTGGAGGCCGCCTGGTGCGCCGTGAACCGCATCACCAAGGCCGGCGTCCAGCTGGACGAGGACCAGAAGGTGACGCCGTACGAGGCCATGCGCGCCATCACCTACAACGGCGCCTACCAGTACGGCGAGGAGGCCGACAAGGGTACCCTGGAGGCGGGAAAGCTGGCCGATCTCGTGGTGCTCGACCGCAATCCCTTGGCCGTCGATCCGCGCGAGATCCGCGACATTTGCGTGCTCGCCACCATCAAGGAGGGCGACACCCTCTACGAGCGCGACGAGAAGTAGCGACGGCTCAGTCGCCTGAAAAAAGAAGGGAGGCCCGCGGGCTTCCCTTCTTTTTTCGCATTCTCGGCGCTGTTCGCGCTGTGTCCGGGCTTCGCACGCTGGTCGAGCTTTGCTCCCCTAGCGCCGCGCGCGTCCTGCCCGAGCTTCGCTTCCCCGACCTTTCGTCCCCTATTCGGGCTCCGGGAAGCAGACGAAAAATCCGTCGTCGCTGACGAGATCCGAGGTATCGGCATAGTCTTCCACCAGCCGCTTGAAACCCTGCGTGAGCGGCGTGAGATCGCCCCGCTCGGCGGGCGCCCCCACAAGAACGGCGGCCATCGTGCATTGGCCGCACTCGGCCTGATCGCCCTCCTCCAGGCGGAAGATGCGGATGCCCGTCTTGCAGACGCCCGACCCGCACCAGGCGAACACGAGCGTGCGATCCTTCACCACCGACAGAGTCCAGACGAGCCATTCGAAGCGCTCGAGGGACATGTCGATAAGGCCGTCGGCCGTAAGGCGCGCGTGCAGCGAGGCGAACATGCTCTCGGGCGAGGGGCCGGCGGGCAGTACGCCCCGCTCCCACGCCGTGTGAACCTCCTGGCCCCGTCGCCAAAGCGGCACGGAGGCGATGATGTGATCGATATCGGCGCGGCTGACGCCCGGCGAGATCGTCACGCAGGGGAAATCGACGTCCATCGGCTCGAAGGACACGAGGAAGTCGAAGCGCTCGAGCAGCGTCGAGTTGGGACGGCTCGCGGCGGCGAGCACCTCGTTCTCCGTCAGGACATCGGTCACCTCAAGGCGGCTCGTCAGCTTCTCGATGCGATGCGCGCCCCAAAGGGCCAGATCGATTCCGCAGTTCACCACCAGACCCACCCGATAGCAGCGCAGCGCGCCGACCTGGTCGAGGTAATCGAGCAGCACGAGCACAATGCGAGCGTAGTCCGGGCTGAACAGGTCGGCCTCGACAAGCGAAGGCACCTCGCAGAGCACCGAGGACAGAAGACAGGCGCCGTCCATGGCCTCGTACTTCACCGACTCCTCGTTGGGATTCGCCGCCACCAACCCGCAGGTGCGTCGCGCCAGGCCGCTCTCGAACAGAATGGCCAAGGGCTTGCGTACATCCTCGGGCAAGGGCGCGCCGAACGCTTTCTTGAGGGCCTCTTCGACGTCGTCGGTGAACGCGCGGGCGCGCTCGCTCGGCTCGTAGGCGCTCATAGCGGCCAGACTCCATTGCCAGGTGCAGCAGTGGGCCATGTCGCTGAGTAGTCCCATCTCGGCATCGCTCACCGTCAGGGAGAAATGGCGCTCGAGCCGCTTCTTGAGGTAGGCGAAGAACGGCGTGGACCCGTCGGCACCGCGCCACGTCATCAGGCCATGGCCGAGGCGAAGGCGGGTCACCATAATGCAGAGGTACACGCCGAACTGCCATTGCGCGTTGCTGGAGAACTCGAAGCCGAGGTCGCGCTGCATCTCGGCGATGCAGCGCTCCAGAAACTGGCGGTCGTAGGGCTCGATCGATCCGAACAGCGAGGGCAGGATGCGACGGCGCACCGCAGCCGAGGAGAACGAGAACAGCATGGACATGACGAAACCCCGCACGGTCCACTCGGGGCCCTCGACGGTGATCTGGCGGCCGACGGACAGCGTGAGCCCGCTCACTTTCAATATCCCCTGCCACCAGCGCAAATCGGACTGAATCTGCTGCTTGTTGCGGAACATGCGGCGCGCGAGGCTGTCGGCGGTATGGGGCCCGGGATAGCATGTCAGCGCGATCATTTCCTGGCACAGGCGCTCGTAGCGCGGGTGCATCTCCGTTTCGCTCTCCTCGAGCAGGCGCACGAGGCGGTTCTCCTCGCCGGGAGCCAGCGCAAGGCGCAGCCCGGCCCCCCGCTGGCGGCCCACCCGCGTGGCGAGTCCCTCGTGCTCGAAAAACGAGTTGAGGGCCTTGACGTCGGTGCGAATCGTGCGATCCGAGCAGCCGAATCGGCGAGCGTAATCGGCAGATGTCCGGTAGTCGCTGGCTTCGAGCAGCGCCCGCAGGAGCGCTCCTTGCCTGCTGTTCATAGCTCCTCCTCACCGCTTGGTCCCTCGGGGCGAACGACCCTGCTCCCAGTGTAGAGCGAGCCTAGCCTTTGAGGGCGACAATACCGTGGCAAGATGGCAACGATTGTACGAGATTCTGCGCAATACGACAGCATGGACGTGCATTTAGGAGAGAATTTCCCTGGGACAACAAGATAGTGGGGCGGCGCCATGGGGCGCCGCAAACAGTTGAGAGGCGCATCATGGCAACTACGACCATTACCGCCAACGCCACCACCCGGCGGCCGGCAGAAATCACGAAGGCGAGCTATGCGCCCTTGGCCGTTCTCGCCCTCGCGCAGATCGGCACCTCAAGCGACAGCGCGGCCATGAACCTTGCGACGGCAAGCCTCGTGGGCACGCTGGGCGCCACCCTCGACGATATCCAGATGGCCACCACGCTGTTCTCGCTCATCGCCGGCGCGTTCATGATAGCCGGAGGGCTCGTCGGCGTGACCATCGGCCTGCGCCGCGCACTGGCCATCGGGCTGTCCCTGGCCGTTGCGGGCGAGATGGTGGCGGCGCTCTCCCCCAACATCTTCGCCTTCACCTGGGGAGGACGCGTCATCATGGGACTTGGCGCCTGCCTTATCACGCCCTCGGTGCTCGGGCTGGTCGCGGCGCTCTACCAAGGGCGGCAGCGGGCCATCGCGTTCGGCACCATTGCCGGGGCGGCCGCGCTCTCGACGCTCTCCCCGCTGATCTTGGGCATCGTCATGGACTCTTCGGGATTCCGCCTCACCTTCGCCATCATGGCCATCTATTTCGTGCTCGTGCTGTGCTGCACGCGGCTCGTTCCCCGCACCCCCCTCTCCGGCAATCACAGCCGCTTCGATGTGGCCGGCACCATCGTGGCCGCCCTCGGCATGGGGCTCGCGCTGTTCGGAGTGGCGCACCTCTCGGACTGGGGCATCGTCAATCCGCAGAAGCTCTGCCCCTTCACCTTGTGCGGACTGCCCCCCACCCTGCCCGCCATCCTCATCGGGCTCGTGCTGCTCGGCCTGCTCGTACCCACCGAGCGACGCGCCCAACGTCGAGGCAACCCCCTCATTCCCGCCGCGTTCGTCACCTCGCCTAAGGTTCGCGCGGGGCTTTCCGCCGTCGCGCTTCCGTTTTTCTACATGGGCGCCGTCGGCATCTTGGCCACGCCGTACCTCCAGCTCGTCACCGGGTTCACGGCGCTGCAAACCGGCATGCTCTCCCTCCTGTCGGGCATCCCGATGTTCCTTCTGGCAACCTTTTTACCCAAGCTCGCCCCGCACCTTTCCTCGCGCCTCATCATCCGGACGGGGTTCATCGCCATCGCCTGCGCCTGCGCGCTCATGGCCTTCGGCGTCCATGCGCACGGCGTGACGGGAACGCTGTTCGCCGGAATGGCCCTCGGCGGCTTCGGCGTGGGCGCCGTCAACTCCCAATCGAACAATGCCGTAGCCTGCGCTGTGACCCGCAAAGAGGCCGAGCAATCCGGCGGCATCCAGGGAGCCGCTCGCAGCATCGGGCTCGCCCTCGGCACGGCGCTCGCCGGAACCTTCCTTCTCCTCACCATGGCGGGCGGCTTCGCGGCCCAGGCCGCCTCGGCGGGCATCGACCAGAGCTATATGGCTCCCGCTGCGGAGACCGCCTCGACGCTCATGAGCGACAGCGCCTTTTCCGACGAGGCGAGAACCTGGGGGGCCGACGCCGCGCAGGTCGACAAGCTCGTGGACGTGAAGGCCTCCGCGCAGGCCGACGCCATGCGCCTTTCCTTTGGCGCTCTCGGCCTCCTTATGGCAGCCGGCCTTCTCACCACCCGCCACCTCGTGGAAACCGCCGCGCCGCGCGCCGAGCAAGACAAGGCGAAGGCGAGACAATCCCACTGAGACCCCTCTTGGCCGGGGCCATCGAACGCAGCCGAATCCGACCTGCTGGTATGCTCGTTCCGGCAAGTCGACACTGCCTCGGGCCGTGGGAGACAAGCAAGGCAAACGAGAAGGGAGCCCGAAGGCTCCCTTCCGCAATGTGATTCAGAATGCGCAGTGCGCGCAGCTTGTTAGGAGAGCTCGTGGTAGGCGAAGGAGTCCTTGCCCAGGTGCACTTCCTTGCCCTCCTTGATGAGCTGCCGATACTCGGCGGTGGCCGTGAACACCACGTCGGAAGAGGAGTTCAGGCCCGTCTCGCAGGAATCCTGGATAACGCCGATGATGAAGCCGATGCCGACAACCTGCATGGCAACATCGTTGCTGATGCCGAACAGCGCGCAGCACATGGGGATGAGCAGAAGTGACCCGCCGGCCACGCCCGACGCGCCGCAGGCGGACACGGCGGCCAGCACGCACAGGATGACGGCCGTGACCGGGTCGACCGCCAGATCGATGGTCTGGCAGGCGGCCATGGTCATGACCGTGATGGTGACCGCCGCGCCGGCCATGTTGATAGTGGCGCCCAGCGGGATGGACACCGAGTAGTTGTCCTTGTTCAGGCCGAGCTTGCGGCACAGCTCCATGTTCACCGGTATGTTGGCGGCAGAGCTGCGGGTGAAGAAGGCGGTGAGGCCGGAATCCTTCAGGCAGCGCAGGACGAGCGGATAGGGGTTCTTGCGGGTGCAGATCCACACGATGAGAGGGTTGGTGACCAGCGCGATGATGAGCATGCAGGCCACGAGCACCAAGATGAGATGGCCGTACTCGGTGAAGATCTCCAGGCCCGAGGTGCTGACCGAGGCGTACACCAGGCCGAGGATGCCGAAGGGAGCCAGATTGATGACCCAGCGCACCGCCTTGGAAACGGCGTCGGAGATGGCGGTGAACACTTCCTTGGTGCGCTCGCCGGCAGCGCGCAGGGCGACGCCGAGCACCACGGCCCAGGCGAGGATGCCTACGTAGTTGGCGTTCATGAGCGCGTCCACCGGATTGGCCACGATGTTCATGAGCAGCGTGGTGAGCACCTCCCCAATGCCCTCGGGGGCCGCCTGCTCAACCATGGAAGAGGTGTCCAGCGTGAGGGTGGTCGGGAAGATCTCGCTACCGATGAGAGCCACGATAGCCGCCACAAGCGTGCTGACGACGTAGAGCACGACGACGGTTTTCATGGTACCGGCACCCTGGGCATTGCAAAGGGCGCTGATGACCAGGAAGAACACGAGCACGGGGGCGACGGCCTTCAACGCGCCCACGAACAGCGAGCCCAGAAGCGTAATGATGTCGGTCCAAGGCTGCACATTCGGAATGAGCAGCGCCAAGACGATGCCGATGGCAAGGCCGACGAGAATGCGCTTGATAAAGCTGATCTCGTTGTACTTCCTGAATACTGCGGGGACTGCCAAGGTGATTCTCCTTTTCTCGCGCGCGCCCATACTTCGGCGCGCATCCCAGCCGCACGGTCCCGGCAGGACTCGAACGGGAATGGTGCGGGCGAAAGGACTTGAACCTTCACGGGGGTTGCCCACCAGAACCTAAATCTGGCGCGTCTGCCAATTCCGCCACGCCCGCACTTCTGCGGTTGCCGACAAAACAGCTTGTCGGATTGGTTAATAATAGCAAAGAAACCCAGAATGCGAGGTCACAATTCGGATGAGATGACGGTGCCGCGCCCCTAACCCGCAAATGCTGCCGAAAAAGAAACGAGCCCGCCGAAGCGGACTCGCGAAAATTCTGGCTCCCCGGGTAGGATTCGAACCTACAACCCTCCGGTTAACAGCCGGATGCTCTGCCGTTGAGCTACCGAGGAATGTCGCTTTCAGAACCTTTGCCCTGACGCGCAAGATAGTATTATAACGGAGGGGCTTCTCTTTGCAAGACCCTATTTTCCTCGAAGGCGAAAATTATTTTCGGCGCACCAGATAGCATTTGTGGATGCGGAGGTTTCGCTCGAAATCGTGCGGAATGGTCTGGGCGGTAATGTCCTCCAATTCCACGCCGCAGCGCGCCAGCTCCTCGAGATCGGGCTTGAAGGTTCGCAGGTTGCAGGAGAAGACCGCCGCGCCCCCGTTGGACAGAAGGCGCGAGACGCCGACGAGCAGCTCCACATGGTCGCGCTGCACGTCCCAGGTGCGTCGGCCCATGGCCTTCGAATTGGAGAAGGTCGGGGGATCCACGAAGATAAGGTCGTAGCGCTCATGGCGGCGGCGCGCTTCGGCGATCCAGCGAGTGACGTCGGCGCGAACGAGCTTGTTGGCCGCCCCTCCCCGCCGACCCCTCGCCGAACCTCCGTCCGTTCGATCCCTTCGATTCGGCTTGTCAACAACTTCGAAGGCGAACCCGTTGGCCGCAAGATTGCGGGCCGCCCAGTCCAGGTACGTCTGAGACAAGTCCACCGTCGTCGTCTCCTTCGCACCGCCGGCCGCAGCATGCAGCGTCGCCACGCCCGTATAGGCGAACAGGTTCAGGAAGCGTTTGCCGGCGGCCATCTTCCCTACCATCTCGCGGGTTACGCGGTGATCGAGGAAGATGCCCGTATCAAGATAGCCGCCCAAATCCATCTCGCAGATCAAGCCGTCCTCGCTCGTGTGGGTCACAAAACGGCGACCGCCGGCGTCGCGGTACTGCCCGCCGCCCTTCGCGCGCAGGCGGGACTTGGAAAACACGTGCTCCGGCGGAATGCCCAGCACCGGCGGCACCAGGGAGAGCACGTCCTCGAAGCGGGCGCGGGCCTGGTCGGGGTCGACGGACTTAGGCGGCGCGTATTCGGCCACATGGGCGTACAGCTCGCCCTCGGCCTCGGCCGCCCCCTCGTACAGGTCGATGGCGCAGGCGTACTCAGGCACATCGGCATCGTAGAGACGATAGCAGGCCACCCCCTCGCGCGCCGCCCATTTGCGCCGCTCGCGGGCCACCTTGCGCAAACGACTCGCGAACTGGGCCGCCGCCGGGTCGTTCACCTCGACGGGAATGTCGGCGCCACCGGCGGGGTTGGCCACAGAAATAACCGAGGGGCGCCGGGGCGGCCTATCGAACACCTCGACTGTCGTCTCTGAACGGCCGCGGCCCAGCTTGAGGCGCACCGTCGGTTCCTCCTTGAACTTCGCAGCCATGCCCTCGAAACCTGCGAAGGCGAAACGGGAGCCGGCCGGCGCCTCGCGGGAAGCGGCCACGCACGCGGCTCGGGCAGCCACTGCCTCGGCATCGTCGTCGGCCCGAAAGACCGAGGCGACGCTGGCCACAAGCCGGGGGGCATCGGGACACGCCGGCGCGGTGGCAAGCAGCGCCATGCGCGCCTCGCAGCGTTCGTCCGCCTCGTCCAACAGGTCGCCCCAGGCTTTATCGGGAAACGCCGTCCATCCCGTGAACCCCCATCGTTCGCGCAAAAGGCCCGGCGCCCGATCCTCGCGCACTTCCGCCGCCTCGCGGGCGAGGATGCTGCCGCCATCGACAGGGTCGAGAAACGTCGTCCCCTCCGCAAACAGCTCGGCCGCACCAACTGCCGCGAGCAGCGTCGCCGCCTGCGACACCACCGAGGGCGCCTCCTCCCCAGCCTCATCGCCGAGGTACGCCCGACGTGTGAGGGAGCGGCCCGACAGATCGAGCGAGAGCGTGGCCTTCTCCTCTCTAAGGCGCACCTCAACGAGGGCGTCGGGTTGCTGGGGGTTCACATCGGGTCGCGCGCCACGAGCTTCGGCCAAGCGATCGCAGATGGCGTCCTTCACCTTCAAGGCGACGAACTGGGTGTTGCGCAGCTCCACGTTGGTACCGCTCGCCCGCACGGCGATACTCGCGCCATCGGCGATCACCGTTTCCCAGGGAAGTTCGCGCACGCCGGCGTACAGGGCATCGGCGTCCCGCGCCGCCACGCGACCTACCGTGAGATTAACGCGCCCCGCGAGCCGCGACCACAGGCACACCCGCAGGGCGTCTTCGGGCGCGCCGAAAAACGATGCGCCGCCGGACAGCGGACGCACCTTCCTCACGCCGAGTCCGTGCAGCTCGTCCGCCAAAAGCTTCTCGGCACCGGGCAGGCACGTGGCGAAGAACTCGAAACTCTGCACTTGGTTGGTCATTATTCACTCCTATGAGGGCAGAATTGAAGAGTTTGGACAAAATGGGCCCCGAATGAGCTCCCACCGAACTGCTGGGGAGTCATCATCTGCTTTTTACCCGATCAATTATCGCAATACGAGTAATTCATCGATAAGAAACTCATAGGCAGCGGCCAAATCATGCATCGTGAGCTCACTCGGGCCCATTTTGTCCACAAAAGAAAAAAGTGCTCGCGGCAAACTCTGGGTTGCCAGAAAAAGCGCCCGCGGCCAAAAGTCGCGGGCGCTTGATCGCTAGTCCTCCAGATAGTCCTTAAGCTTGCTGGACCGGCTGGGGTGCCTCAGCTTCGCAAGCGTCTTGCTCTCGATCTGGCGGATGCGCTCGCGGGTGACACCGAACTCGCGGCCCACCTCCTCCAGCGTGCGCGGATGACCGTCCTCCAGGCCGAAACGGAGGCTGATGACCTTGCGCTCGCGCTCAGCCAGGCCTTCCAGCACCTTGGCCAGTTGCTCCTGCAGCATGGAGAAGCTGGCGGCATCGGGCGGCACCACGGCGGCATCGTCCTCGATGAAGTCGCCGAGCTGGGAGTCCTCCTCCTCGCCGATGGGGGTCTCCAGACTCACCGGCTCCTGGGAGATCTTCTGGATCTCGCGGACGCGCTCGGCAGTGAGCCCCATCTCCTCGCCGATCTCCTCGGGGGTTGGCTCGCGGCCGAGCTCCTGCAGAAGCTGGCGCTGGATGCGCACGAGCTTGTTGATGGTTTCCACCATATGCACCGGGATGCGGATGGTGCGGGCCTGGTCGGCGATGGCGCGGGTGATGGCCTGGCGAATCCACCAGGTGGCGTAGGTGGAGAACTTGAAGCCCTTGGTGTAGTCGAACTTCTCCACCGCGCGGATGAGACCGAGGTTGCCCTCCTGAATGAGATCCAGAAACAGCATGCCGCGGCCCACATAGCGCTTGGCAATGGAGACCACCAGACGCAAATTGGCCTCGATGAGCTGCTGTTTGGCGTCCAGGCCCACCTGCTCGATGCGGCCGAGGCGGCGCTTCTCGCGGCGATCCAGTTCAACGCCGTCGGCCTCGGCGCGCTCCAGCTCCTCGGTGGCGGCCACACCGGCCTCGATCTTCATGGCCAGATCGATCTCCTCGGCGGCGGTGAGCAGGGGCACCTTGCCGATCTCCTTGAGGTACATGCGCACCGGGTCGCCCGTGAGCATGGTCACGCCGGCATCGGCGTTGCGTTTGGCGCGGTTGCGCGCCCGGGCCTTGGTGCGAGGGGTGACCTTCGGAAGGGCGGCGGCCTCCACCGTGGCCTTCAGCTCCTCCTCGGGAATGCCGTCCAGCAGATCCTCCTCGGAATCGATGCCGGCCTCGATCTTGTCCTCAGTCAGGCTGTCAGAAGTCGCGTCGTTCGCCGCGTTCGCGGGAGGCTCCGCGTTGTCCATGTCGTCGTCATCCAGGTCGTCCATCTCCTCGACGTCCTCAGCCACCACGACCTCTTCGGTTTCGTTCTCAGGATTCTTCTTTGCAGCATCAGCCACGCGATAGTCCTTTCTCTGGCGTCCGCGCCTGATTTTGGGCATGAAAATGCAATTCTGGCGCAGAGATACAGCAGAGAAGAATACTACAAAGAGAAGACCCCTTCAAGAGAAAACCGGCCAGAAGTTTACCCGCAACAACAAAGGGCGATCTTCGCACAACCTCTACAAAAGAGGCACTCGAGCACTTAACCGCCACAGTGCCGAAACCCGTACGGCTACAGCGACTCGGCCAGCTTGTAGCCCACCCGCCAGACGGTAACAAGGTAGCGCGGCTTGGAGGGATCATCCTCTATCTTCTCGCGAATCTTGCGCACCATGACGGTGATGGAATTAGGGTCAGTCGCCTCCTTGCTGCCCCAGAGCGTCTCGAGGATCTGATCGCGGGTGAACACGGCGCCCGGGTCGGAGGCGAGCAGCTCTATTAGCTCGATCTCACGAGAAGAAAGCGCCACGACCTCGCCACGCAACCGCACCTCGTACTTTCCGAAACGGATCTCCAAATCCCCCACCGAAAAGGCCTCGGAACGGTGGTCGCGCCCTTCGCGCTGGCGCTCGCGGTCACGCTCGCGGCGGCGTAAATGCGCGTTCAGACGCAGAAGCAGCTCTTCGGACTGGAAGGGCTTCACGAGGTAGTCGTCAGCGCCGGCTTTAAAGCCGATGGACTTATCCACGATGTCGCCCTTGGCAGTGAGAAACATGATCGGCACATTGCGACCCTCGCCTCGTACGATCTCGCAGATCTCGAAGCCATTGATATCAGGCAGCATTACGTCCAGAATAAGGAAATCGGGACGCTCGGCTCTCAGCATTTCCAGGCCGTCGGTTCCATTGCCCGCGCAGCAGAAGTCGTAGCCGCCGCGACGCACGATCTGCTCGATGAGCACCTGCATGGACGCGTCGTCATCGACGAGCATCACCTTAGTCATGGTCTTCCTCCTCTGCGGGCAGTTCAACCGCGAACGTCGAGCCGCATCCCGGCTCACTTGACACGGCCACGGTGCCACCCATCATGGCCACTAGGTCCTTTACCAACGAAAGCCCCAGCCCGCTACCGCCGTAACGACGCACGGTGGACATGTTCTCCTGTCGGAACCGCTCGAAGATGAGCTCCTGGGCCTCTTTCGGAATACCTATGCCGGTGTCCCTCACGCGCATCACCACGTTGCGAGCACCATCCTCTTTCGCCTCGCAACAGACGCGCACAGCCACCTCGCCGCCGGCGTCGGTGAACTTCACGGCATTACTCGTAAGATTTGCGAGCACCCGGCGCAGCTTCTCCCAATCTCCCATAATGAGAGGCACGTCGAAATCGACACGAGTGGTGAAGGCCACGCCTTTCTTGGCAGCCACGGGCGCCATGGCCGACTCCACCATTCCCACGAGGTCGTTCAAATCAACCAGCTCCAGGTTCAGCGTCTCGGAGCCCGCCTGGATGCGGGCGCACTCCAGCACATTGTCCACCATTTCCAGCAAGATGGCGCCGTTTTTGTCAATCTCCTCCAATTGGCGGCGCGCCTCGGGCCGATCGGGGCCGATGGACTCACCCAAAAGCTCGGCAAAAGCCAAGATGGAGGTTAGCGGCGTGCGCAACTCGTGGCTGACAATGGCAAGGAAATCGGACTTGTATTGGTTGTCCCGGGCGAGCTGGGCGTTGATCTCCTCTACTCGGCGTCGCTGACACTCCAGCTCGGCGTTTGCACTGGAGAGCTGTTCTGTGCGCTCGGCTACCTGAGATTCCAAACTTCCGTAAAGCTCCTCCAGGCGCTGGGCCATAGAATGGTACTGCTCGATGAGGCCGTCTATCTCGCGGGACGAGTACAGCACGCCGCGCTCGGCCATGTCCAGGGAGCCTCGTGGCGGGAGGCCGCGCAGGCAACCGGAAGCGGACGCGGGCCCATGTCCAATGACGCCCGCTGGGCCAAAGACTCCTGGAGTACCCATCTCCCCCTCGGCCGTCCGCGCGCCGGGCTCGGCCACACGAGAGAACGAAGCACGCAGCTCCGTCAAAGGCTCAGTAATGAGTCGGCTGATGACGACATAGATGAGAAGCGCCATGGCAGCCACCACGGCCAGAAAGAACATCATGTTGCCGACGATGGCATCACGCATGTTGGCCATGGCGCCATTGGCGGGAACCACCACCGATACTGCTCCGGCCACATCTCCCACACTCCAGCCTTCTTTCGGGTAACCAGTCGCATCCAGCTCGCCGGCGGGCTGGCCGTGGCACTCGATGCAGTCGTCGGAGACGTCCATGGCCCGCACATAGCGGAAGACCTGATCACCTCCCTCGGTCTGGTAGCCCCATACCTCATCGGTGTCCTCATCCGTCAAAAATGCCTCGATGGCGGCGGCCTCGTAGGCGTCCGGGATATTGTAGATGTTGCGCGGGTTCAAATTCGTGAAGCGGATGGAGTAGTCCGTCTTCTCGGAGAACAGAGCCGCCACCGACTTGCCCGCGATGGCGCAGTGCAGTCCCTTGTAGTCGTACTCCCCATCGGAGGTGTAGTTGATGACGTTCTGATTCAGGGAGATGAAATCCCACATGGCATCCATCTCGGTAACGAGCACCCGTGACTTTTCCAGAAGGTCGGTCTCGGCACGGCGCGACTGATCGTCGTAGGTGAACGCAAGGAACACCGCTGATATCAGCACGAGAACAACCGTGAGAAGCCCGATGAGCTTCGTCCGCAGTCCGATCTTCCTCTGTCGCCCGACTCTCGCCACAGCTCTACCGCACCCACTTCCAGGCAGTGCGCGGCCGGCTCGTCTTCTTATCCATGCACCCTCCCTAACCCCCGATGCGGCTGGTAGGAGTTATACCCTACCAGCCGCCGTAAAGCTAGTGTCCCGTTCTTAAGCCGTCGGCGCTTAGGCCTCGTGGCTCACTTCTTGCGGGTTGCGCAGCACACCGCCCTTGGCCGCGTCGCGATGGGGCGCGAACACTACGGCCGGACCGGTCTCATCGGTCAGCTCGCCGATAGCTGATACGCCCTCGGGATGGCGCTCGCGCAGCTCAGAAAGGGTGCCGAACTCGAGCGCGCGCACCGGGCAGGCCTTGGCGCAGGTGGGATCCGGTGTGCCCTCCGGGTTCTCGTCGGAGCAGAGCACGCACTTGTGAGACAGGCCGTCGTCTAGCTGCACGGGGTGCCCGTAGGGGCAGCTCTTCTCGCAGGTCATGCAGCCGATGCACTTCTCCTTGTCGTTGTTGACGATGCCCGTCTCCGGGTCCTTCTGCATGGCGCCGGTGGGGCAGTTGGCCACGCAGGCCGGGCTCTCGCAGTGGCCGCAGGTCATCGAGACATAGTAGGTGAACGCCGTGGCCGTATAAGCGCCGGCCCCGTCGGCCTTCCACTCGCCGCCGCCGAACTCGAACACCTTGCGAAACTTCTGCGGCACTTCCAGGTCGTTGCGGTCGAAGCACGAGGTCATGCAGGCCTTGCAGCCGGTGCAGATGTCGGTGTTGACGAAAAATCCGTACTGTTCCATGGTCTATCCCCCTAGGCCTTCTCGATCTTGCACAGGTTGGAGTGGACGCCGTTGCCCTTGGAGATGGGCGTCGGGCGCGAGGACGTCAGCACCGAGATGCAGCCGCCCAAATCGAGCACGCTGGGATCGCCGATGGTGGCGCCGTCGCGGGTCACCGGGTCGTACCACGCGCCCTGGGGCACGCTGACCACGCCAGGCATGATGCGGTTCGTCACCTTCGCGGTCATCCGGGAGCGGCCGCGCTCGGTGGACACGATGACGGTGTCGTCCTGCTTGATGCCGAGCGTGGCGGCATCGCCCTCGTTGATCCAGCACTGCTGCGGGGCCACCGAGCTCATCCACGGCACGTTGCCGTAGGAGGAGTGGGTGCGCGTCTTAGTGTGGTGGCCGATGAGCTGGAAGGGGTACTCCTCGCGCAGCGGGTCGCCGTAGCCCTCGAAGTTCTCGTACCAGATGGGCAGGCCCGTGATCTGGTCGCGGCCGTCGTCGGGCACGTACCCGCCGCCGGTGAGGTCCCACTGGCGCGACAGGTTGTAAGCCTGCTTCGAGAACACCTCGTACTTGCCCGAGGGCGTGGCGAGCGGGCCTTCCGGCGCGGCGATGGCCGGCTCATGGTCGTCGGTCTGCTTGATGAGGCCTGCGGCGCGGAACTCCTCGAAGGTGTCGGGCAAGTCGTCGCCGGCCGCCTTCCCCTCGTTGTAGCACCACTCGATCCAGTCGAGCTGGGTCTTGCCCTCGGTGAACTCGTCCTTGATGCCGAGCGCATCGGCCAGAAGGGTGCAGATCTCGTAGACGGGCTTGGCCTCGAACAGAGGCTCGATGGCCTTCGACTCGCAGCAGATGAAGCCGGTCCAGGCGGTGCCGCCGGTGGTGAGGTCGTCCTCCTCGAAGGGCGTGGTGCCGGGCAGGATGATGTCGGAGGCCATGGCCGTCGGCGTCATCCACGGATCAACCGTGACGATCATGCGCACGCCGGAATCTTTCTCGTCTGGAAGATTGTAGATGCGCAACGAGTCGTTGATGTCGGCGTGCTGGCCCATCATGACGTTGGAGCCGTAGTTCCAGATGAACTTGATGGGGGCCTTCAGCTTCAGGGTGCCGGGCTCCTCGGCGTAGCTGGTGACACCGGTCTCGTCGATGGCGCGGATGCCCCAGGTGGCGTCGTTCATGACCGTGTAGTCCTCGATGGCCTGGTACCAGTCGAAGAACGACACGCACACGTCCACCGTGTTCTTCTCGGGGAAGCACGGGATGGCCGTGGGGGTAGCGAACGGAACGCCGCCCACGCCCTCACGGGCGCCGGTGCCGCCGCCGGAAATACCCACGTTGCCGGTGATGGCGGCGATCATCGCGATGGCGCGGGAGTTGTTGCCGCCGTTGGAGTGACGTTGCGGGCCCCAGCCCTGAATGGTGGCCGTCGGACCGTCCATGTACAGGTCGGCCAACTCGCGGATAGTGTCGGCCGGGATTCCGGTAATGCCGGCGGCCCACTCGGGGGTCTTCTCGCCGGTGCCCTTGTAGGCGCCGGTGCCGGCGAGGTAGGCCTCGTAGGACATGTCCTCCTTGATGGTGAGCTTGCCGGACTTGTCGAGCCCCATGAAGGCGGTGCTCGTGGGCTCGGCGGCTTTCACGTCGTCGGCGAAGCTGTCGGAGAAGAAGCCGACGAACTTGTCGCGGATGAGCTGCTCGTCCAGCTTGCCGGCGCTGAACAGGTACTGGATCATGCCGGCCACGAGCGCCATGTCGGTACCGGGGCGGATGGGGATCCAGCGGTTGGCCACGCCCACGGCGGTATCCGACAGGTGCGGATCCACCACCACGATGGTGGCCTCGGGGTTCTGCAGGCGCACCTGGGTAAGCAGGTACTGCATGGCCGAGCCGGACATGCGGGTGTTGGCCGGGTTGTTGCCGAACAGCACGATGTTCTTGGAGTTCACGAGGTCGGTCACCTCGTTGTTCGACCAGGCGTCGCCGTTAAAGAGCGGCATCTCCCAGGTGATCTGTCCGGTGGAGTAGTCGGCGTACTGGCGCAGGTAGCCGCCCCACAAATTCATGAGGCGTGCGAACATGGTCTGATCGGGATGCCACGACTTCGACACCGTGCCGCCCAGCACGCCGGTGCCGTACTGGATATAGAAGGCGTCGTTGCCGTACTCCTCCTTGATCTCCTTCATGGTGGTGGCGATGAGATCGATGGCCTCGTCCCAGGTGATCTCCTCGTACTTGCCCTCGCCGCGCTTAGTGCCCTCGACGCGCTTGAGCGGCTTCTGAATGCGGTCGGGGCTGTAGATGCGCTGGCGGTTGGTGCGGCCGCGCACGCAGGAGCGCATCTGGTAGATCTTGCCAGGGCCGAACTCGTCATCGCCGTCGGAATCGATGTCGATGCGCACGACCTGGCCGTCCTTCACATAGGCCTTCAGCGGGCAGCGGCTACCGCAGTTCACGTGGCACGACGACCAGCTAACGGTGTCGTAGTCAAGCGGATCCCCGCCGGTAACGGGCAGGCTGTCTGCGGCCGGCTCCTCCTGCTTGGAGGCCGGCGCGCAGCCGGTCAGCGCCACGCCGACCCCCGTCGCCCCGGCCAGGCCGAGGAACGACCGGCGGCTGATCTTGCCGAAGGTTTGCGCAGTCTTTCCCATAGACTCCCCTTTCCTCTTCTTGTTCGGGGCCCGAAATGGAAGCCGGGCCCTCCCTCGGAAAGTAAGTCTACGCGCACGAGCATGGAACCTCCATGGGTATTTGGTTCATTTTTCCTTAGGGATTTCTTATCGAATTATTGCATCCCAGGTCAGAGTCACAAAAATCGCTACTCCAACTCCCCCGTGGCGTAAGCGTCGTAGATGGCCTCGGGGGAATCGTAGTAGAAGCTGCCGTTGTAGTCGTCGATGAGAGCGCTGACCGGAGAGCAGTAGGCGCGCAGAATTGCTTCGACATCGGTCGTCCCCTCACGGTCGGCGATGGCAAGGACGAGTCGCTTGTACACCTTGCCTATGTCCCAGTGGGAGGGAACGGCGTAGCGAGCGGCAGCGACGTTGTCGAAAACGCCTTCGCCGATATCGGCCTCTTCGATGAAGTGATCGCTCACCGCATCGATGTTGTCGCAATGGTACACATCGGCCAACTCCACGATGCGCCCCAGGCGCTGCGGCCCGAGCGCTTCCACAACATCCGACCGGCGGTTCTTCGTCTTGCGCGCGATATAATCGACCAGGCTGCAAACGAAGAATATATCGTTCGCACGGCGGCTCTCACGCCCTTCCATCTCCGACCTCCTCGCAATTGACGAACTCCAGTGATTCAAGTGCCCTGTCGGTGCAGAAGGCGATCTGGTGCGTTGGATACTTGAACTTCGCCAAAGCCCAGAACTGCTCGCGCGTGATGGCACCCTCGATGTACTCGGAAACGTAGTTGTATATCTGGTCGTCCGCCATGGCGCCTATGACCACGTCGTGGGAATGGGACTCGCCGTGGCGGCACGCGACGATGAAGTCGAGCCACTCCTCACTCATCTCCGGAAACTCCAGGATGTCGAGGCCTTGGGCGAAGCGGACCACGTAGGTGTTCACGCGCGGCACCGGCATGCGCTGCGCCCAGCGCTCGGCCTGCTCACGGATGACGGTGCAGTAAAACCCCGGTCCGAAGTCTTTCGTGTAGCGCCCGACTCGAATCTCGGGCGCGGCAACGACGTCTCCGCTACCGTGGTACACCGTCATAAGTGCCATAGCCCGCGCTCCTTTCTTTGGTCGAGGCCATTATACCGCCAACCATACAAAGGAACGGTTAGTCTTTCAGCACCTTCTGAGGCCCAAGCGGTTGAACGAATATTTGTCGCTCGGCCCCGAGAGCGTGTGAATCGACCATATCCCTAACCACACTAAGTCGGCAGGTCATTCTGAATTGTTGCCGGTACTTGCATCCCAGTATGTTCTCGTATTCCAGACTTTTCACTACATTCACTACAACATCGTTGCCCTGAGGCACACGGACCATCTGGGACTTCGAGCAGGCTGACGGAACGCAACTAAGTTCCAACTCGGCATCGGGAGATACGCCAAAACCATCCAACTCCCAATGGTAATTATTTGCGGGGCCATCGCCGACATTTTGCAATACTATCTCAATACTATGGACGGCTTTCGAAGCGGAGCACTCGAAAGCACCGTTTGCATTGAACGCTTCTGCTTTTTCGTCTCCACATTTAACAGACGCAATAACAAAAAATGGACGTTTAGTATTCTCCTGTTCGCGCCTTTCTTGATCTTCGTAAGCCCATTTCGTCTGAACGTAGGACACCGTTGCCAATGCGACGGTAGCAACGGCAGCAACGCATGATCCGAGATAGCCGAGAAATTCACCGAAGTCGCAATTTGCCCTCATCCATTCTGAAGGAGCCTCCTGTTTGAACGCGCAATTAAAGGCGATAAAAGCGAGGATCGTCGCCACAACTACAACGACAGATGTAATGATTGCCGTACAAGCAATGGTTCGTTTTCTATTCGTGCTACTCAAGCCCAAAACTTCAGTCTCCTATAGCGCTGAACATCCTGCTCGGCGCTTTTCTCACCCATCTCGCCTCCACCGATCCTTCCCAGGAGGTACCCGACAGCAAACCTACGAGAACGCTATCAAGTACCCGAGGGAGTTAAGCAGTTCGTTATTTTTAGCCGCAAGAGCAACAGAGGCCCTCGATGCTTCAGCCGTCGATTGAGTCGCTTCGGCGGTTGCTGCGGAGTCTATCGCAATCTCCTCGACCCTCTCAGCAATAGATGCCGTGTTTTTCGCAATGCCCCACATTGCGTTCAGCGCATTAGTTTCCAGCAACTTTATCTGCTCGGATACTTTCTCGAGGGTAGCGTTCGCCTTCTTAAGTTCGCTGTAGAGAAGATGCTGTCCCTCTTTGATTTTCTCGAGAGACCCCAAAACATCATCAAGTTTAGTGATAATCAAATCGGCGCGGCGCTCCGATTCGTAGAGATTGTATGCCCCATCAGGCCCCGAAAGAGCTTCGCAGCGTCCTGATTCAAGATACTCGAGAATAGATGCAATCGCGGGCAACGTCCTATATTTTGAGAAGATGACATTGCAAGAGTACAAATCGCTGCGTATCTGAAGAGCCCGTTCCAGCTCTTTTCGAGCTATTCGCTCCTCTTCCGCATAAACCTTTTCCAGCTCCTCAGCTTCTTCTCTTGTCCTTTGAAGCGGATTATCATCTGCAATGAGCCGTTCTATCTTTTCGTTGAGCTTATTAATCTCCAAGTTTCTGAGTTTGTCGAGAGCGGCCTCGCGAAGCTTGCACGCACGTTCGTATTCATCGAAAGCTTTTTCCGACTTCTTTTTTGCTAAGGCTATTTCCTTCGCTCGCTCTTCAACCTCTTGCTCATATTTCGCGCGCAATATCCCATTAGCTTGCTCAGCTTTTTTCTTGTTGAAAAAACCCACCTTAAAATAGTTAGGTTGCTCGATTGGAGGGAGGCTATCCGCAAAGGCTTTCATGGAAAACGCCTCTGGCTTATCCGGAACCGGGGGCACCTCGGCCGCATGCTCCAAGGTGATAACAGGTTTCGCCCCCGCCTTGAGGGCGTCAACTCTGCCCTGAAGGGCCATTGCCATTTCCAAGAAGGGCGTTTCGACCATCTGGCGAACCGATTGAGATTGAGGCGTCACCGATCTTGCCACTTGGTTGTATCTTAATCGCGCTTCTTCAAACTGGCATACTACCCTTGCAGCCAAGTAAACTTGCGTCTCGCAATCAAGCACCGTTCGCAAATAATTCACCAGCGAGGTTGTACGATCCGCATCAACTTGCGGGGAACTATCTCGCGTCTCTGGCTCAAATTTCTCTATTTCGACGTCGGGATTCGGCAGATCTGATAGAGGGAAGATGCTCGCCAGCTCACTGGCGCTCTCCGACTCGAAGGGAACGAGCCACACTGTCGTTCCGTTAGCTCGCCAGCCGGGAATAGAGGAGTCGAAGACGGGAGGGGTTGAATCTGGAGACGAATCCGCAAAGGGCAGTATCTCGTACAGCAATTCGGGCGTCTCCCCCTTGCTGAGCGCTGTCCGAACCGATTCAAGCGAAGCGTTAATCACAATATCGCGCTTTTCCACAGCTCCGAATAATGTGCCCTGGCCCACTCCCCCCAACTTTCCTTCGCGAAGCGCCTTAAAACGGCCGCAGCCCCCCACTCGAACCACCTCCGCAAAAGCCAATATGGATTCGAGATTGGCGCAACCACGAAATACACGCGAATCGCGCGTACACGCATCTTTCAAAAAAGTGACGGTGCGAAGTGCGCCACATGAATGGAAAGGGTCGTCACTGAGCCAGAGGGTTGATGACGCTTTACCTTTACCGAGGAAAAGAATTGCCTCCAACGATGAACAATACGCAAAGGCATTGCCATCAATACCACTCACGCTTTCGGGCACTACCAGCGATTCGAGCGAAGAGCACCCCTCAAATGCGCTGTCGCTTATATATTTGAGTCCCTCGGTGAGGGTGAGAGACCGCAACGCCGAACAGCCTTGAAAAGCGCCTTGCTGTATCTCTTCAACACCTTTGGGGACGATCACAGATTCGAGAGCCTTACATCCCTTAAACGCTTCGCGGCCAATGGAGACAACACTGCTGGGAATCCTTACCGATCGAAGGTTGATGCACCCCTTGAACGTAAACCAGGATATTTTTTAACGCCTTCAGGAATAACCACTGACCTTAGAGAGCAGCATTCTTTAAACGCCCAATCCCCTATTTCCTTTACACTCTTCGGAATGTCAACAGATTGAAGCGACGAGCAACCATTGAAGGCATTATGTCCGATGTACTCAATACCTTTGGGTAAGATAACTTTCTGAAGAGAGGTCCATCCCTCAAACGCTCTATCGGCAATACCCGTGAATTCTCGCGGAATTGTAATAACCTTAGGCCTCTCGGCACCGAAGGACGGTTTGTACAAAGTCATCGCCTCAAACCAACCTTTCCCGTAGACGCTCTTTTAACTGCAGAGACGAAAGCCGTCGCTCGCTTCGTGACGTCTCTCTTTCGCTGATGCTGACGTATCAAAGGGTAACGTGTTATTCGGAAGGTTTGTTGCGCAACAAACCTAACGGCATCGGCTAGATCCCTCCCCGCGCAAATGTCCAATCACCAGATACGACTTCGCTTCGTGGCCATGGATGTCGCCCAGCCGCCTTCGTCCTCTTCGAGAGTTAGGACGTTGATGGTACAATGCCGGGTACCACACTGTGTCGTTGTCCTTGAGGGCAAGGCGCTTACAACAGAATATGCGGCAGGCGAGCTTTAGCGCTCGCTGTCGGTATGCGCGTCTTGCTCTTTGCGGTTGAACCATTGATAAGGAGGGTATCTGCCTGTCTGGTGGTTCGCCGTGTTACGAGCGCCCCGACACAGTGTGGTAACTGCGGTGGATACCCTCCTTACCTCTGTATGGGGCCGTCGCCGCGGTTGCACGCAACCGTCGTCGGAAGGACGCGCCCTTGCCTCGCCGGAACGCCGCATTCCCGCAACAATTTTAGATCGGATGACCATTGTCGAGGGGGCCATGTTCTGCGTCGCCCCCCCCCTTCCATGAGAAACCCAGGCGATTACCCCCATAGCATCTATCATTATCGCAGGTCATTTATGCAATTTGTTGCGCAACATATTTCGATTACTGTCGAATACTATATCCACACCCCATCAATTCAGAACATTTTGGAACGAGAGGATTTACCATGTTTACACCAAACACACTGCCGCTTATCTTAGTTGTACTCCTGATTTACTTCATTCTGCTCATAGCACCCACAAGCCTCTATGTCGAAGCCGCCCGCGAGAAGGGATACTACCAAAACAAGAGCACTGCGTACTTATACGTCATTGCTGCCTTTTTCACTCCTTTTACTGTGGGGTTATATGTCGCCGGACTGCCTGATCGCAGAATACTTCCCGAAGCCCCTAAACAAAACCTAACTGATGATCTGCCGGCCATTTAAGTAGTACGAGGAGACGGATGTGGCAAACTTCAAGGTCGTATTTCGCAGCGACAATCAGGGCGCAGACGCCTCTCCAGGCTGGGAGCCAGGCTGTCCGCTGCTTGTAAATGCGGTACAAGTATCGCGCAACACCGATACGGGCCAGTGCTATCTGCAGCTGAAGCTGTCGAACATCTCCGGAGCTACAGTAGACAGTTTCAAGCTGCAAGCCGATGTGAGCTATGTCGACGGCGCTTCCGAAACCGTGGAGCTCAACCCCCTCGACGCCGACATCCAGCCAGCCAAGACGTATCGCCCCGAGCCAGTTTTACTTACTGGATCGCAAATCACCAACGTTATCGTCCGCGTTCTCTCTGTCTCTCAACCCGAAATAGAGTGGCACGCTGAGGCTGGATCCGAGCCCGGGCCCATTCCTGTGGGAACTGAGCTTGTGCTTGACAAAAAAGCAGCCACAGAACGCACTAAATCACTGGGAGAACTTTACAAAGACTCTTCCAAATACCGCCATGCGGTAACACTTGGCAATACATGGTGGGTATGTTCCTGCGGCATGCCCAATGTCGATCGGGATCGGTGCTGCAGATGCGATCTCTCCAAAGATTATCTTGTCGCCCTCGAGGACGAACAGTCCCTTATCGCGCGATGCGAAGAACGCAGGATCCGTACTGCCAAACGAAAGAGAAAGACATTGATCGCGAGCGCCTCTTTCATCATTGCCGTAGTTGCTGCTTTAGCCATTTTGTTCTTCACAACGGATATCATCGTTCCAAACGCCTCTTATAATGCCGCAGCCCGTCTCTTGAGCGAGAAAAACTACGACAGCGCGTATTCCGCCTTCCTCAAACTCGGAACTTATCGAGACTCCGACCAGGCAGCACAAGAATGTGCGTCGCAGGCAGCGCAAAGCGCTCTTGACTCTGAAGAGTTCGCAACACTGGAACGCTGGTATTCTAGAATAAACTGCAAGAATGAGATCGATGGCTCCATCCGTGAAAAAGCCAGCCAGCTCAGCTCAGAAAACAAGCTTGGCTCAGCTGCGGGGCTTTATCAGATCATAGGCGATGAGGAAGCCGAGAACCAAACACTCTACCAGTACGTCAAGAACAACTACGACGGCGATTACAACGAATTTGTGGTCAAGTTCCTCGGACAGTTAGCTCAGAATAATTACGAGGACTCCAGAGACTTGAGAAATAGCTATATCGAAAGATGGAAGAGTGAATATCCTGATATAGCGGAGTGAATCAATACGGTGCGATCGCACTCGTTACTTACCCCGGGTAGCCTTCTATGAGGAGGAAGGTGGTGGAGGCGGCGAGGCAGAGCTGGTCTCCCGGTGCCACGGGCACGGGAGAGGCTTGCCAGCCATCGCGCTGGCCGCGGGGCGGCTCCACCACCGTCTCCTCGCCGGTAAGACCGTTCACGAGCATCGTGCCGTGACGGGAATCGCATCCTTCTACCCACCACGCGCCCGCATCGTCGCGCCAGAGGCGCGCATGGCGGGCGGACACATCGGGGCCGACTTCGCTTACGGCCCCTTCCGTTAGCGCGAGCGCCCCCACCTCGGCACCCGTCGCTGTGGGTTCCACCCACTGGGGCGCGCCGGCAACGACGCCGTCGACGATGCGCAGAAGCCCCAACCAGCGCGGGCGATCGTCGGCGCCGGTTAGGGCCGCCGTGCGCCCAGCGCCCTGAGGCATCGGCACCAAGGGCGGTGTAGCAAGACCGCCTCCGTGCATCTTCTCGGAGAAAGTGCGCGCCTCGGCCACGGCGCGTCGCACATCGGCCGTGCAAGCGGCGGTCACCAACAGCACCAGGGCCACCTCGGCGCGCTCGTCGGCCGTCAGCGATCCCTCGCAGGCGATGCGTTCCATCATGTTGCGGTACAGCGTGGGACTCTGGCCGCATGCCTTCAGGGCGTCGTCCATGGCCCGGCCGGCCTCTCCGCAGACGATATCGAGAATGGCCTCACCCGTGAGCGCGCGCTTGCTGAGCGATTTCATGCGCGCCGCGAACCGGAGCGCGCCGACGGCGTAGTCGCAGAAGTAGCTATCTGAGAGCGTTCCAGCCGGCGCGTGCACGATGAACCGCGACACCCAGGTACGATCGCCCAGGCGGCTCTGGGGGCTGCGCCCGTCGGAGAGCGGGCGGCCCGACAGCAGCAAGCCCGCCAGCTCCTTGTGGCTCACGCCGCAATGGCGCTTCGCCAAATCGAACAGCACGGAAGTGGGTGTGGCATCGATGGGGGTCATACGCCCTCCTCATTGGTCTCATCAGCCAATTCGTAAATTGCCTCGGACGTTGTCTCTAACGCCAAGGCCTCGCGGCTCGCAGTCGAGATGGCACGATCCTCGGAAGGCACCGCACCCCAGGGCAAGACGGGCCGCGCCAACGGGGCGGTGGAGGACGCAGACGACAACGGAGGCAGCGCCAAGGCCCAATCGGCGACCAATCCCGGTAAAGGAGCGACGACGGCGAGGAACAGCACCGCATAGAGAGCGTCCGAGACCGACTCGCTCGGCCATGCCGTGAGCGAGGCCAGAAGACCCGCCACCGTGCCGCCCAGAAGCGACCCGAGAAGCCCTCGCGCGAAACCGAAGCCGGTGTCTCTCTCGCGGCCGCGGGCGATAAGGGCGCCCGCAAGGGGCAGCAGAAGCGCTGCAGAGACCGCAGATCCCGGCATCAACCCCGACCACACTGCATGGCCCGCTGGAAAAGCCACCGCCATGTCCTGAGTGAGAAGCCCTACGGCCACGGCTCCGCCGACGGCAACGGCCGCTGAGAGTGCGTCGGCGGCCACGCGGGCTGCCCGACGCAAACGCCGACGACGCCGGACCGCCGTTGCCGCCGCCTCGCCCAAGGGGCACGCTGCCAAGGGCTCGCCGCGCAGAGAGCGGGCCACATTGTCGGCGTACTGGGAGCAGAACAGGGCGAGCGCCTCCCGCACCTCCCTCGCCCGGGGGCGCCGACTCTGCTCAGGAACGAGGCAGGCCACGAGCACTTCTGCGAGCTGGTCGTCCACCGCAGACAAGGCCGCTCGAACGCGATGCGGCGCCGGCGCGCCATCCAACTCTGCCGCGGCGCGCCCCACTGCTACGGCTACCTCAGGCTCCGAAGCAAGCACTGCGCGAACGTCCGCGGCGCTCCCATGGGCACCGGCGGGCGTCTCGGGCGAGAACTCCGTCTTGATGCGGTAGGCAGACCGGCCTTCGCGCTGGCTGCGGCCGGCAAAGCTGAGGTCATAGGGCGGATGCCCCTCCATCAACTGATACAGCACGCCGGCGGCCGCGTACACATCGACGGCGGGCGATCGGCGCCGAGCTACCGCACCCGATACGTCGTCGGTCAGCATCTCGGGGGCGGCGAAATCGGCCGTCGCTCCCAAGGGCGCCCCCCATCGCGCCGTCAGCGAGGAATCCGCGCTTTCCAGCGGAACAGCCGATCCGAAATCGATGAGAACGAGCTGGAAGGCGCCCTCCTCCACCTGATCGGCCGCGGAAAGCTGTCCCGTATCGATCATGATATTGCGCGGGGCCACATCACGATGGGCCAGGCCGCCCTCAACATAGGCCATACGAGCCAGAAGATCGAACAGGTCGCGTCCGATGCGGGCCACCGTAAGCGGCGAGAGCCGCCCCTCGTCGTCCACGGCCAGAGCGCGAGCCGCCTCTTCGAGCGTGACCCCCTCCACCCATTCCATCACGATGACCGAATCCTCACCGACGCGGCCGCGTCCGTAGAGGCGGGGGAAGCCGCGCAACGGGGACAAGGCGCGATGGGCGTCGTATTCGGCATCGAATGCGGCTCGACGGGCCTCGGCGAGTTCATCGTCCCCTCCTTCGCCATCGGACCGCCGCAAACGCTTGAGCGCGAACCGCTCGCCACGGGGATTGCGGGCATGAAGCACCTCCCCTACACCGCCTCGGCGGCGCGAGGCCTCGTCCACCAGCAGCGTGACGAAGCGTCGCTCGTAGGCGTCGCGATGCTCGGGGGCGACATAGACCGCAGGCTCGAACGCCTCGACCCGAACAAGTCGCACGGAACCGCCGCAGGCGTCATCGGCCAGCGCACCGCCAACGGGGCGCGCCTCTAGCACCGCCGTCACGGACGCGCTCCGCCCACATGGGCCTCGTAGGCCTCCAGATACGCCATGCGCCCCGTCGCTGCGCTTCTTGTCACACGGCCCGACCAATAATCGGCATTCGCGGCGGGATCTTCGAAATAGCAATTCCCCGACCAGGCATTGTCCAACTCGTACAGTAAGTTGATCAGGTCGCCGTAAGACTGATGCATCTGCGAGAAGTTTCCGCTATAGCGCGAGGCGCCGTACATGGTTCCGTCGTCGCGATTGCACGCGTAGCTCACTTCCATCATCATGTTGGAATCTGCCAACTGCACTTCTCGCAGCAGGCTCGAAACCGTCCGGGCCGCTTCGATGCGCGGCTGCTGCGGGCGCGTCATGCAAAGGCGCTCGTAATCGTCGGCGCATTGGTACACCTTCGCGGCCTCCGCCTTGAGCACGTCGTGTTCGCTGCGCAAGGTGCTGCATATGCGCCGCTCCATATCCTCGGGAACCGGGCCTCCGGCCTCAACGGGGATAGTCGGCTCCGGGTCGGGTTCCGGTTCGCTCGGTGTCGGCGCAACAGCATTGCCGCCCGACGAGCCGCCTGAAGACGAGCCGCCACCCGAAGGTTCACCGGAGGCCGAACCGCCGCCCGAGGAATTCCCCGAAAAAGCGCCGCCGCCTCCGTTCGCGGAACCAGAGCCGGTCGCGTTCGAGCCTGAAGTATTCGGATTACCCGAGGACGCCGGCGCCTCGACGCGTGCCGAGTTCGAGGATCCGCGCTCAGCGCTCGCGCCCCTATCCGTCGGAGCAACGAAGCCGGAACCGCCAAGCACCGACGCGCTCCGCCCTCCCAACAGCAGAAGATCCGCAGGGTCGGACAGCGCGCCCGCATCAGTTGCCGGAGCCGTACCGTTCGATGTGGCGCTCGTTGCCCCCGGGCCATTCGCGCCTCCGGCTCCAGAAGAGCCGCCGCCGGTGCCGGAAAGGCCATGCGCGCTCATAAGCGGCGCATCGGGACCGAGCGCCCGCGCGTGATCGGAGGCCGCCCACTGTCGCACAAGAGGACTCTGTTCCGCCAGAGATGGAACGGCACCGGCATACACGACGACGCCCACCGTCATAAGGGCGAGGGAGAAAGTGAGGAGGCCGCCCAGCAGAGGAGGAGCGGACGCGCGCCGGAAAGCGCGCCCCGCATAGGGCCAGCGATGAAGGGACAGTTCCACCGTTCGCGCTCCTTTTCGCCTAAGACCTGGTCTTATATGAAGAACCAGGACGATGACACAGTGTGGTGAAGCTCAGTATAGCACGCGTCATTGAAGGAGGCTTCAGCACTGTCGGGTTCGGCCCTACAGCAAGTCCACAGGGTCGATGTCGACGGCGGCGTTGACGGCGGGGGTTACCTTACGCGTGCGGAACAGGCGCACCAGCGGCGCCGAGATATCGTCGTCCAAAGGCGCCTTCACCACGATGTGGTAGCGGTAGGTGTTGCGCAGCTTCGCCAGCACGCAGGGCACTGCCGGCAGCACCTGCCAGCGCTCCCCCACCTCGTTGCGGACAAGCTCGGCCAGCTGGGCGTGCAGGAGCTCGGCCTCGGTGGCCACGGCGTGCTCGTCGGCGCCCCACAGAAGCACGTTGGCCATTCGCACGTAGGGCGGGTAGCCCAAAAGCTTGCGCTTGGGCAGCTCGGCGCGCAGGAACATCCCGCGGTTGTAGGTGGCGGCGGCGCGGATGGCCACGTCGTCGGCCTCGTAGGTCTGCACCATGACGCGCCCGTCCAGCTCGGCGCGGCCGGCGCGGCCCGCCACCTGCTCGATGAGCTGGAAGGTGCGCTCGCCGGCGCGGTAGTCGGGCAGATGCAGCTGGGTGTCGGCGTTGATGACGCCCACCAGCGTGACGTCGTCGAAATCGAGTCCCTTGGCGATCATCTGGGTGCCGAGCAGCACCGCGGCATCGGCGGCGGCGAATTCCTCGAGAAGGGCCTGATGCGCACCCTTGGCCTGGGTGGTGTCGGCGTCCATGCGGATGATGGGAACGGTTGGCCCCACGCCAGGCAGCCCGTCCAAGAGCTGGCGCAGCTCGGTTTCCACCCGCTGGGTGCCGGCGCCGAACTTCTTCAGGTAGGGGCTGCCGCATTCCGGACACACGGGAGGGGCGCCCACGGTGTAGCCGCAGTGGTGGCAGATGAGCTTGGCGCCCTGCTCGTGGTAGGTGAGCGAGGTGGAGCAGTGCGGACACTCGGGCACGAAACCGCAGTCGCGACACAGAAGGAACTTCGCGAAGCCGCGCTGGTTCAGCAGAAGCACCGCCTTGCGGCCCTGTGCGAGCTCCTCGCCCAGCGCCCGGGCGAGGCGTCCGGAGAACATGGCCCGGGAACCGGAGGCGAACTCGGCGGCCATGTCCACCACCTCGATGGCGGGCATGGGTCGCCCGTTGGCGCGCTCGGGCAGCGCCGCCGTCGTCCAGCGCGGGTTCTTGTTCACTTGGTAGAGGGACTCGATGGAAGGGGTGGCCGAGCCGAGCACCAGCGCACCGCCGGCCCGGGCCATCATCCATTCGGCCACGTCGCGCGCGTGGTAGCGCGGCGAGGAATCCTGCTTGTAGGAGCCCTCGTGCTCCTCGTCGATGACGATGAGTCCCACGTTGGCCGCGGGCGTGAACAGCGCGCTGCGTGCGCCCACGACGACTTTGGCCGCGCCGCTTTTGATGAAGTCCCACTGGTCGTAGC
Source organism: Adlercreutzia sp. DFI.6.23 (assembly GCF_024462535.1). NCBI lineage: Bacteria > Bacillati > Actinomycetota > Coriobacteriia > Eggerthellales > Eggerthellaceae > Adlercreutzia > Adlercreutzia sp. DFI.6.23. The sequence goes on along the minus strand of NZ_JANGBP010000002.1, from coordinate 121,754 downwards.
GCTCGCCGTCGCTCATACGGGAGTGCATGACGGCCACGGCGTCGCCGAAGCGGCCGCGGAAACGAGCGACGGTCTGAGGGGTAAGCGAGATTTCCGGCACGAGCACGATGGCGCGGCGCCCCTCGGCGAGCGTGCGCTCGATGGCCTGCAGGTACACCTCGGTCTTGCCGGAACCGGTGACGCCGTCCACGAGCACCACACGCCCGTCGCTCGCGGCCCGGGCGGCCTCGATGGCGGCGACGGCAGCCTTTTGGCCCTCGGTGAGCTGCGGGGCCGCAGAGGGGGCCGGAGCAGCTGCCCCGCCGGCCGGCGCGCCCGCGCGCGAGGCCCCGTCTTCCATGCCCCGCATGCGCCGTCGGCGTTCCACCACCACAGCCCCCTTGGCGGCCAGCGCCTTCAACGTGGAACCCACGGCGCCGAACTCCCGCGACAGCTCGGCCACGCGCACGTCGCCGGCGTCCACCGCGGCCAGCACCTCCTGCTGCTTCACGGCGTTCTTGCGGGGGACGAACGCGTCGAAGGCCGGCCCGCGCGTGACCCAGCGATCGTCGACCTCGCCGATGGCCGGCTCCTCGATGCGCCAGCGCCCGTCGCGGCCCCGCACGATGCGCGGCACGGCCCGCGGCGGCGTGAACAGACGCACGCACTCAGCCAGCGGCGCGGCGTAGCGGTCAGCGAGCCAGAGCGCGCAGGCCGCCCCCTCCTCGTCGAAAAACGGCGCCGAGAGCACCGCTTCCACCTGCTTGAGGTCGGCCGCCGACTGGGGCGTCCCCCACAGGTCGGTGCCCTCATCCGGGGAGGGAACGACCTCTTCCAGGCCCACGATGTAGCCCACGGCCTTGCGGCCGCCGAGCGTCACGAGCACGGCGCAGCCCACCGCGGCCGGACGCCCCCCTTCCCCGACGAGCATCTCGTCGGGAACCGCGTAGGAATAGGGGGTGTCGAGAGCTTGGGTAGGAATGTCGACTATGACCGAGGCAATATTCATGCCCGCCAGTATACCGCAAGCCTACACCGTGAGGTCGGCGTATTGGAAGGGAACGAGACGGGCGAGGTCGTCGGGGTTCATGCGGATTTGGCAGCCCACCTTGCCGCCGGAGAAATGGATCGTATCGAAGAGCTGGGCCGTCTCGTCCACGAAGGTGGGAAAGCGCTTCTTCATGCCGATGGGCGAGCAGCCGCCGTGCACGTAGCCGGTGAGCGGCAGAAGCTCGCGGGCCTTGATCATGGCGATGGCCTTCTCGCCGGCCGCCGCGGCGGCCTTCTTCAGGTCGAGCTCGGCGGCCACGGGCACGAGGAACACGTAGTAGCCGCCGGACTTGCCCTGGGTCACGAGCGTCTTGAAGACGGCGTCGGGATCCTCCCCCTGGGCCCGGGCGATCTCCTCGCCGGTCATGGTGGCCACGGCGTCGAAGAACAGCTCCTCGTGGGGAATGGCCGCCGCGTCCAGCTCGCGCAGGGCGTTGGTCTTGTAGTCCTTGGGGGGGCGCGCCATCAGCGGCGCCCCTTCTTGCGGCGCTTCTTGGAGCGGGCGGCCTCGGCTGCGGCGGCCTCCTCCAGCTCGCGGTGCTGCACCTGGGCCTTCCACGCGAACAGGCAGCCGGCGGCGAAGCAGAGCAGCCCGACGCCGATGGCCGAGCCGACCCAGACCGCCCCCATGCCCATCCAGAAGTCGATCGGGTACATGGAGATGAGCAGCGAGTCGTAATTGAACGTCCAGGTGCCTTCCAAGAAGAACAGCGAGTGGAAGGCGGCGAACAGGCCGTTGAAGTCGATGACGCCCCACAGTCCCAGGATGACGAGCACCGCCAGAAGCAGCGCCGGACCCATGCGCAGCATGAAGGTCAAAGCTGCGAACTGCTTGCGGAAACCGAGCACCAGCGCGATGATGAGCGCTGCCACGCCGATCATGCCCAGATAGGAGCTCAAGCCCGTGATGAGTCCGTTGCAGTCCTCCAAGTGGCTCACCGCGGCGGCGTCCAGGGCGTAGCGGTCGGACACCTTCGCCAGCGCGTCCATGGTCGCAACCGCCGTGCCGCCCTCCCCTTCCACATCGCCGAGAACTTGCTTGGCCTTCTGCGTCCACTGGGAGTACTTGGGAGCCCCCTCGGCCGAGGCCTCCCGCGCCGCCGCCACCACGTCGGCGGCCAAAGACTCGCGGGCCTCTTCCATGCTCGAGTGGGCGTCCACGGTGAACGCGCGGGTCTCCTGCGCCAGCTCGACCAGCTGCTCGTGGGTGTAGGGCGAATCCGCCCCCGTGCTCACGGCGCCGGCAAGCGAGGCGGTGGTCACCGGCAAGCAGCATGCGGCGAACCCGCACACGAGCAGGGTGACAGCGAGCACCGTGGCGCCGATGCCGGCGAGAATGCTATCGGATCCCATTTACAGCTCCAGCCCATCGGGCACGTCGCAATCGACCCAGATAGTGGCTGCGGTCATGCCGTCGTTGGTCTTCGAAATCGTGGGGTGCGGCCCCAGCCGGCTGAAGACGCCCTGGAAGTGGCCGTTGTACAGGTACAGCCCGTTCAGATTGTTGTAAGGTACCGGCTCGCTTTCCACGGCACCGTCGGGCGCCTCGTTGATGCCGCGGTCCGGCGGCAGCGTGTCGGTCTTGAAGGGGCGGATGTAGCGCTGCGCAATGAAGGGGTAGCCGGCGCGCTCGTTGGCGAACTCGTCGATGACGCGCTCCCACTCCTCCTGACTCACCTCGCAGCCGGCGTACACGTTGTCGGCGCCGTAGTGGTCGGTGGGCTTGATGATCCACTCCTCGCGGTTGGCGCGGATCTGGTCGATGTTCACCTGATCGTCGTTGAGGAAGGCCGTCATGGGCACGGTCTCCTCCACAAACGCGATCTCCTCTTCGGTGAGGAAGGCCTGGGTCTCCGGCGCAAAGAGCACCTCGAACAGCTGCTTGTCATGGACGATGTGCCCAGAGAACGCCCCGATGAGCGCCACCTTCCGCGCCCGCACGGCGTTGATGAGGTCTTGCGAGTCGTCCCAGAACTCAAGCACGTCGTTGGTGACCGAGCGCCGCCAGATGGCGTTCACGGGCAGCCCGTCGGGCGTCGTCAGCACCTCGCCGTTAAAGGTTAGCTCGCGCACGTCGGCCACGACGCATTCCACGCCGGCCTCGCGGAACTTCTCGGCGAAGATGTGGAACTCGTCCACCACGCCGTTCTCCAAGTAATCGCAGATGGCCACCCGGGGGTTCTCCACTTTGAAGCGATAGGTGCCGTAGATGTCCATGAAGGCGCGCACCCAGGGCATGAACAAGTCGCAGCCCTGGACGGCGTGGTTCTCGGCGAAGGTGCGGAAGGTGTCGGAGCCCACGATGGAGTTCGTGATCTCGCGGTTCTCGTTCATGCCCGCACTGCCGTCGCCGTTGAACTCGCAGAAGTGGATGCGGTAGTCGTCCTCGTTGAGGAAGGTGTCCACGCGGGCGAAGGGCAGCACCGAATCGTAATCGCGGGGCAGCAGTATGAGCTCCACGAGGCGCTCGTCGAAATCGAACAGCTTGCGGTACTCCTCGTCGGCCCGGTAGCGCTCGATCACCTTGCAGAGGATGCGGTGGCTCGTCTCGGCCGTGCGCTTCATGACCTCGTAGGTTTTGCGGTTGAACAGGCGCGGCACGAAGGAGGAGGCCACCACCTGGTGGTGCACGATGGCCGTGGAGTCCTGCATGTAGTTGAACGCGGCGCGGCGACTCTCGATGTCGCCGTCCAGCTCGTCGATGATCTGGAAGTACTCGCGGGTGTAATCGGCATTGCTTGGCATGAGGGCTCCGTCCCTTGGGCTTTTGTGCATTTGGATAAGTGTAGCACGACCGCCGCGAAGCGCGGGCAACGCGTTGTAAAGCCGTTGGCTGGCAGCGCGCAACGCCCGCACAGGATGGGCCCGCGTGACCTCGAAGCTTGAAGCCACAGCGTTAGATGACATGCAAGCGACAACTTAGAAACGGCAAGCGATCAAGGCCGTGACAGCAATCATGACTCGAACGCTCACGGAATGCAATTTTGCCACAATGACGCTATGCCAAAGGAAGCCCGTGCAAAGGAGAAGCCCATGAAACCCACCGAGAGAGCGAAGCAAGCGCTGGCCTACAAGCTCGTCGATTATCTGTGCGACGACCCCGAGAACAACATGGCGAACATCATGGGCAAAATCGACGCCCTCGCTCCGGCCAGCCTGTTCGCCGAGCAGCGCGCCGCCTTCTCGGACGCCATCAAGAACAAGACGAATATGTACCAGCTCATCATGCGCGTCATGGACTTGAACCCCGAGGTGCGGGCCGATCTGCTGAAGACCTTCGTCATGGACGCGAACTTCCTCGCCTGGGGCAAGCAAGAGAAGATGCGCGAGCGCCATCAGTGCAACATCCCCTGGGCCATCCTGCTGGATCCGACGAGCGCCTGCAACCTCCACTGCACCGGCTGCTGGGCCGCCGAGTACGGGCACGCCCTGAACCTCGCCTACGACGAGATCGACTCCATCATCCGCCAGGGCAAGGAACTCGGCGTGCACGTGTACATCTATACTGGCGGCGAGCCCCTCGTGCGCAAGCGCGATCTCATTCGGCTGTGCGAGGCCCATCCGGACTGCGCGTTTCTGTGCTTCACGAACTCCACGCTCATCGACGAGGAGTTCTGCCAGGAGATGATCCGCGTGAAGAACTTCGTGCCGGCCATCTCCGCCGAGGGCGACGAAGCGGCCACCGACGGGCGGCGCGGCGCGGGCACCTACGCCAAGGTGGACGCGGCCATGGATCTTCTCGCGAGCCACGGGCTGCCCTTCGGCGTGTCCATCTGCTACACCCACGACAACGCGCACTCCGTGGCCTCCGACGCGTACTTCGACTGGCTCATCGACAAAGGGGCGCTCTTCGCCTGGATCTTCACCTACATGCCCGTGGGCAAGGGCGCGCCGACCGAGCTCATGCCCACGCCGGACGACCGCAAACTGCTCTACCATTTCAACCGCCGCGTGCGGGCGGAGAAGCCCATCCTGACGCTCGACTTCCAACACGACGGCGAGTTCGTCGGCGGCTGCATCGCCGGAGGCCGCCGCTATCTGCACATCAACGCGGCAGGCGATGTGGAGCCCTGCGTGTTCATCCACTACTCCAATGCCAACATCCGCGAGCAACCGCTGCTGGAATGCCTGAAGAGCCCGCTGTTCATGGCCTACTACGAGGGGCAGCCCTTCAACGACAACTTGCTGCGGCCCTGTCCGATGCTCGAGAATCCCGACCGCCTGGAGGAGATGGTCGAGAAGAGCGGCGCCCGCGGCACCGACCTCGTAGAAACGGAAAGCGCCCACGATCTGGCCGAGAAATGCCGCCCGGCGGCCCGGGCATGGGCGCCCGAGGCCGAGCGCCTGTGGACGAACGGCGCCGACAAGCGCGCACCCTACCGAGCACGCCAGTTCTGCGGCATGGCCGAAACCGACAAGGCGAAGTTTGCGCGGCTCGGCCGCACCATGCACGGGGCCTTTGATCCGGACCGCCCCGTGGACGAGATGGCACTGGAGCCGGCGCTGGCCGATGAGCTGAGATGTGCCCTAGACGAGGGAGCCCTGCTCTCTCAGGCCGACGCCGCCGTGACGGAGCAGGCCGCAGGTGGCGCCGCCGAGAGGGCCGAGAAGGCCGCCGATGAAGTTACCGCGTAGGCCGACTCCTCCCCTTGCGCCCGCTCCTTCGAACCGTTAGCATATTTGATCGCGCGCCCGCATCGGACGCGCGATCTGCATTATCCAGAGTCGGGGTAGAGAGTTGGCTCGATGATCCCGACACCAACCTGACGCGTCCCTCACCTGAGCGCCAAGGTGGTCCGGCCAACACCGATAAGAGAGGACTCTTATGGCTGAAAAGCACTCATCGTACCTGTTCACGTCCGAATCCGTCACGGAGGGACATCCGGACAAGATCTGCGACCAGATTTCCGACGCCATTCTGGACGCCATTCTCGCCAAGGAGATCGCCCTGGCTGCAGAGGGCTACATCGCGCCCGACGGCAACCCGGCCGACCCGGCGAAGATGCGCTGCGCCTGCGAGACGCTCGTCACCACGGGCACCGTCTTCGTCACCGGCGAGATTCGCACCCAGGCCTACGTGGACGTGCAGTCCATCGCGCGCGACGTGGTGTGCTCCATCGGCTACGACCGCGCGAAGTACGGCTTCGACGGCAACACCTGCGCCGTCATGAGCTCCATCCACGAGCAGTCCTCCGACATCGCCCAGGGCGTGGACTCATCCTTCGAGGCCCAGCGCGACGAGGCGGCCGCGGCCGACCCCTACGAGACGATTGGCGCGGGCGACCAGGGCATGATGTTCGGCTATGCCTGCAACGAGACGAGCACGCTCATGCCCATGCCCATTTACCTGGCCCATCGCCTCTCCGAGCGCCTGACCGAGGTACGCAAGAACGGCACGCTTGAGTTTCTGCGCCCCGACGGCAAGACCCAGGTGTCCGTGCGCTATATCGACGGGGCGCCCACGGCGGTTGAGAAGGTGGTCGTGTCCACCCAGCATTCCGAGGACATCGAACAGGACGCGCTGCGCGAGGCCGTCATCGAGACGGTCATCCGCCCGGTCTTCGAGGCCGAGGGGGTGGCGCTCGCCGACGACTGCGAGATCTACGTGAATCCCACGGGCCGCTTCGTCATCGGCGGCCCCATGGGCGACGCCGGTCTTACCGGCCGCAAGATCATCGTGGACACCTACGGCGGCATGGGACGCCACGGCGGCGGGGCGTTCTCCGGCAAGGACTGCACCAAGGTGGATCGCTCGGCGGCCTACGCGGCGCGCTGGGTGGCCAAAAACGTCGTGGCCGCGGGACTGGCCGACCGGTGCGAGGTGCAGATCGCCTACGCCATCGGCGTGGCGAAGCCCGTGTCGGTCATGGTGGAGACCTTCGGCACGAACCATGTGCCGGAAGAGGATATCGAGCGCGCCGTGTCCGAGGTGTTCGACCTGCGCCCCGGCGCCATCATCGACGAGCTGGACTTGCGCCGGCCCATCTACCAGAAAACGGCCGCCTATGGCCACTTCGGCCGCGAGCTGCCCGAGTTCACCTGGGAGAAGACCGACCGCGCCGACGCCCTGCGGGCGGCCTGCGGGGTCGAGTAACCTGGCTGCGGCTCTCCCGACGGGGAGACGCGCGGCATTCTGATTCGCTCAGACAGTCCTCGCTGGCCGCTCCTTCGGTAGGGGGCGACCTTGGTCGCCCCTCCCAACCCGGGAACGTCATTCCGCTCGAGAGGGCTGACCAAGGTCAGCCCCTACGGGTCGTCCAGCAAAACCCCATCTTTCATAAGTGAAAGGGCCCCGGTTGGGGCCCTTTTGCTGTCCTCACTCGCTTTCGCGATAGACGGTGGTGGTGACGCGCGCTATGCGGCGCCCTGTGTCGTCGGTGACATCGGTGGTGTAGAAGCCGAGGCGGCGGCCGGACTTGTCCGCGTTGCACGTCGCAATGAGGCAGGTGCCCTTCGAGGCGCTGAGATATTCGATGGTGCTCGATACCGACACGCTCGGGTTCCCGCCGGTATTGCTGGCAATGGCCAAGGCGAAATCGGCCAAGGTGAAGATGGCGCCGCCCATGACGTTGCCCAGCGCGTTGCGGTGGTGGTCCTGGATGTCCAGCTCGCACACGGCGTGATCGCGCGATCCTTCCACGATGCGGCAGCCCGCGTGCTCGGCGAACCGGTCGTGACCGAAGAAGTCGTTCAGCTCTTCCAACGTGGGGTGATCGCTTAGCTGCTTCGCCATAGGAATCCTTTCCTTCCGGTCAACCTTCGTAGGGGGCGACCTCGGTCGCCCCTCATCAGCAAGAAAAATCTCTCTGGTTGGAAGGGGCGACCAAGGTCGCCCCCTACGGATCTAATGCACTGGCGTCCACGCAGGTGGTTGCCCTTACCCCTGAGCGACGGGGGTGGCGGTGGCGGCGAAGAGTTCCAAGTACTGGCCGTTGCTGACCGTGACCGTCTGCTCGCCGCCGGGAATGACGTACTTGGTGTCCACAATGGAGTCGTCGTCGAAGTCGAGGTTCTTCATGACGAAGGCCGCCGAGTCCTCGTCGGTCTCGCCCTCGCCCACGGTAGCCGCAGTGATGGTGTAGCTGCCGGCGGGAATGTCGATGCCCACGCGGTAGCAGCCGTTGGTGTAGGGCGCCGTCGGATCCGTGGAGGTAGAGGGGGCCGGATACATGGTCGCCTCGTCGCCGGGATCGAACACGATGAGATCGCCCTCGTCCAAATCGACGAAGTAGTTGCCGAAGTACTGCACCGAGTCATCAACGGAATAGCGGCCGTCGTCCCCGTCGAACACGTAGTAGTGGGAGAGCTTCTCGTTGGAACCTTCCAAGTAATACAGGCCGGCGGGAATCTGGCCGGCGGGCCCTACGGTGTAAAAGCCCTTGGTGCAGACGTCACCCTCCCCCGGTTCGCCCTGGGAGATGCCGTCGGCCTCGAACACCGAGGCGATCTCGTCCAAGGTGAAGGTGCCGTAGGGCGAGGCGTCCTCGTCGGTGCCGTAGCTGTCCTCCGGAGCCCACATATCGGTGTCGCCGAAGTCGTAATCGTAGTTGTAGTCGTAGCCGTCATCGTAGCTGTTGTAGCTGTCGTAGCTGCTATCGTAGTCGGCCAGGGCCATGATCCCCACGCAGCTGGCGCAACCGCCCATGCCGACGACGAGTCCCACGGCCAGGCCCAGCAGAAACCACGGCCAGCGCCGCTTCTGGTTGGGGTTGGGCGGCTCGTAGCCCGGATAGATGTTCTGTGCGGGCGCCGGGGGCACCGGCGGCTGGCTGCCCGCGCCGTAGGAGCCGTAGCCGGCGCCGTCATAGGGCGCGTAGGTCGGCTGCTGGGCCGTAGCTTGAGTGTAGGCATACGACTGCCCAGCGCCGGCGGACTGTCCGTAGGGGGCGTAGGGCTGCTGGGCGGCCTGTGCCGCCGTGGCGTCGTAGTAGGGCTGCGTCGGCGCCGTGGGCGCGTGTTGCGCTATTTCAGGAGCCGGAGCGGCTGCGGCAGGCGCCGGCTGCACAGCATCGGAGGGCGCCGCGGGCGCAGGCTGAGAGCCGGGACCGGGCGCTCCGAAGGCAGCGAAGGGGTTCTCGGGCACGGCGCTTGGCGCCGGCTCCGGCGCCGGCTGCTGAGGCTCCGCGCCGGAAGCGCTTGGGATGTTGCTGTTCTCGTCCATGGTCTTCGACCTTTCTGGTTGACGCGGCCGCTAGTTGGCGCGCTCGCTGAACACGGTTTCGGTGACGCCGTCGATGCGGGCGACGATGTCGGCGGGATCCATCAGCATCATGGCCTCGAACAAAGGCGGCGACACCATGTTGCCGCACACGGCCACGCGCAAGGGCTGGAACAGAAGCTTCGGCTTGAGCCCGGCCTCCTCACCGGCGGCGCGGCAGAGCTCCTCGAGCGCCTCGGCGTCCCACGGGTTGTCGTCGTCGGCGAGGATGGCCCGACAAATGGCGAGCGCCTCGTCGGCCCGCGCGCCCTCCTTCAGCAGCACCTTCTGGACGCTCTTCTCGTCGAGCACCACCGAGTCGCCCCAGAACAGAAACGCCAGCTTGGCGGGGATCTCGTCCAAATGCGCCAGCCGCTCGGCCACGAGCGGGTACATGGCCTCGTAGAACTCGCGATCGTCGTCCACGTCGGCCAGGCACGCCTCCCAGGTGTCGGCGTCCACGTCGGCTCCGGGAAGGCGTAACTCGCGGGCGGCCGCCTCCGCCTCCTCCTTGGTGGGCGTGGGCGCGATAGTGATGCCGTCGGGCACGTTCGAGCCGTCCAAGTTGGTCTGGGCGAGCCAGGGCTTGGCGGCGTCGACCCAGGCGGCAGCGCCCATCTCGCGGATATAGACGCCGTTCATCCAGTCGAGCTTCTTCTCGTCGAAGACGGAGTGCTTCTTCGTGATGCGGTCGAGCGAGAAGGTGCGGCAGAGCTCGGCCGGCGGGATGATGGTGGTCTCGCCGTCGAGCGACCAGCCAAGGAGCGCGAGGAAGTTCACGAGCGCGTCGGGCAGATACCCGCGGTCGCGGTACTCCTCCACATTGGTGGCGCCGTGGCGCTTCGAGAGCTTCTTGCCGTCGGCGCCGAGGATCATGGACAGGTGCGCGAACAGCGGCACCTCGGCGCCCAGCGCCTCGTAGATGAGCACCTGGCGCGGAGTGTTAGAGAGGTGGTCGTCGCCGCGGATGACGTGGGTGATGGCCATGTTCACGTCGTCGCAGACCACGGCGAAGTTGTAGGTGAACGTGCCGTCGGTGCGGCGCAGGATCATGTCGTCCATCACATCGATGGGGAAGCTCATGTCGCCGTAGACGGCATCCTTGAACGTGACCGGACCGTGGTCGTCGGGCACTTTCAGGCGCCAGACATGGGGCTCGCCGGCCGCGACGCGCGCGGCGGCCTCGTCGGCTGGAATGGCGCGACAGGTGCGATCGTAGCCCGCGTAACCTCCCTCGGCCTTCTCGGCGGCCTCGCGCTTGGCGTCCAGCTCCTCCTTGGTGCAGAAGCACGGGTAGGCGGCGCCGGCGTCGATGAGCTTCTGCAGCGCCGCCTCGTAGGTGGCGGTGCGCTGGGTTTGGAAGTAGGGGCCGCAGGGGCCGCCCACCTCGGGGCCCTCGTCCCAATCGAGTCCCATCCAGCGGAGGGCCCGCAGGATGATCTGGGTGTTCTCCTCGGTGGAGCGCTCCGGGTCGGTGTCCTCGATGCGCAGGACGAAGGTGCCGCCGGTAGCACGGGCGAAGGCCCAGTTGTAGATGGCGGTGCGGGCGCCGCCGATGTGCAGCTTGCCGGTGGGAGAAGGCGCGAAGCGGACGCGCACGGGCTTGGTCGTGGTCATGGGTTTCCTTCAGTCCTCGGGGTCGTTTCAGGTAATAGCGCCAGTATAGCACGGGGGCAGACCCATCATTCATTGACCACATCCGGCTCGGCGACGGTTCGGTGCAGGGCTCGTGTCCGCAGCGCAACGGTGCCGTGACGCTCCGTGACAGTTCGGCGGTGGAGCCGTATCGGTTGGACGGCAACCCGAAGGCGAGGCCGGGGCGCGCCTAGACTGAAAGCGTCGCTGCAGGGGCTTCGCACGGCCATCCTCGAGGGATGCGCCTGCCATGTCCCTTTTCGCATGCCCGCACGACGCCGTAAGAGAGGAAACCACCATGGCCCCGCACCGTTCCGTACACGCCTTCACCGCCCGCTTCTTTCCGCACTCGTCGGTGTCCCTCCGCTGGGCCGTTGCCGCGTTCGCCCTTCTCGCCGCCCTCTGCTGGGCGTCCCCGGCCTGGGCCGCGGACAGCGCTGTCTTCGCCTCGGGCGCGGGCACCGAGGCCGACCCCTACCTTATCGCGAATGCGAGCCAGCTAGCGGCCTTCCGCGATGCCGTGAACGCAGGCGACGACTACGACGGCAAATACGTGGCCCTCGGCGCCGACATAGATCTTGAGAGCGCCGAACGGACGCCCATCGGCGTCGGCACGCGCAAGAGCAGCGGTATCGCCGAGGGCAGCACGCCTTTCGCCGGCACCTTCGACGGCGCGGGCCACGTCATCAGCGGTCTGAAGATCGCTTCAACCCAGGGCGCCGACTTCGCCATCGGCCTCTTCGGCATTCTGGACGGGGCCACCGTGAAGAACCTCACCGTGGCCGATGCGGAAGTCACCGTGCCCCAAAGCGAGCTGGCGGGCATCCTCTGCGGCATGATGGCGAACGATGCCACCGCATCCGGCGTAAGCGTCTCCGGATCCGTTGCAGGCAAGGCGGGCGTGGGCGGCATCGCGGGGCGCATGACACTGTCCGGAACCATCGAGAACTGCGAGAACAGCGCTTCGGTCGCCGCCGCGGATGGCGTGGGCAACGCCGGCGGGATCGTAGGCGCCGCCTACTACACCACCCCCACCGGCCGCATGGCCATCACCGGATGCCGCAACAGCGGAAGCATTTCCGGCACCGACTGCATCGGCGGTATCGCCGGCCTCAGCGCAGCCTTCGTGTCGAATTGCGAGAACAGCGGCGCCATTAACGGCACGAGCTACTCCGTCGGCGGCATCGTCGGCGAGCAGAAGAATTACGGCGCCGTGAGCGGTTGCACCAATTCCGGGGCGGTTTCCACAAGCAACGCCGGTGCCTACGGCATTGGGGGCATCGTGGGATGGGCCCGCTACGACGGTGCCGCGCCCGCCTACGCCGCCAGCGCGCCCATCACGGTAACCGGCTGCGCCAACAGCGCCTCCGTGCAAGGCGGCAGCTGCGCCGGCGGCATCGTCGGCACGTTCTACAACGCGGGCACTGTAAGCGGGAATGCCAATACGGCCGCGTCCATCGCCAGCTCGAACTTCGCCGGGGGCATCGTGGGCAACCTGCAGAACGCCGACATCTCGTCGCTGCCCTCCACCGTGCCCGAGGGCATCCTCGTGGAGAACAACGTGAGCACCACCCCGCTCAATGCCATCACGGCTCCCCTGAAGGGTCCCTACGCCTACAACAACACGCCGAGCGATTTCACCGTGCGCGACAACGGGAGCGCCTGGGTGGCCCAGGCCGGAGCGACGCGCTATGCCACGCTGGAAGGCGCCTTCGAAACGGCCCCTGACCACAGCACCATCAAGCTCGTCAGCAGCGTGAGCGACCAGCCAACCCTCTCCGTTTCCGACGGGCGCGAGCTCACGCTGGATCTGACCAGCTTCAACCTCTTCTTCGCCACGGACGGCGGTCTGTCCCTTCAGGATGGAGCCCTGACGGTAACCGGACAGGGCGACGTGGCGACCGCCGAGGGAGCCGACGGCAAACCCGAGCCTTTGGCCACCGTGAGCGGCACGGGGTCGCTCGCGCTTAAGGGCGGCAGCTACAACCAGGACGTTGCGCCCTATGTGGCCGATTCCTACGCCGAGTTCGTCCCCGCCGACACTCGCACGACGACCCCCTTCTCCGTCGTGCCTGCCTCAACGGCCAAGCACGACGCCCGCGCGGCCGTGCACGATGGGGCCAAGACCGTCTACTACGGCGATGCCGACGCAGCCCGGGCGGCAGCAATGGCCGCTCCCGGCGCCACCGTGGAGGAGCTGAACGCCCCGAGCACGCCATCGGGCAACGAGGGCGGCGAGGGCAACCCGGGTGGCGGACAGACGGGAACGGGAGACAATGGGCAGCTGAGCGGAAGCGCCGACGCGAATGCTGGGGGCAAGGCGGATGGCAGCACCGCAGCCGACGACCAGACCGACGACAACGGGACGAAGGACTCAGGCAAAGATGACGCCTCGAAGCCGACAGCCAAACCCAGCACGACGTCCGGCACGCATGGTTACCACCGTAGCTCGACCGCCTACCGCGGCGTTCCGCAGACCGGCGACGCGGCCACCGATGCGCTATTGGCCGTGGGGGCCCTGGCCATCGTCTCAGGCGGCGCCGCAGCCCTCGCCCGCGCCCGCGTGAAGCGCTCCCGGACGAAATAGCCCGGCCTCGCTCGCACGGAACCGCCATCGTCGTGACCCTCCTTTCCTGGGAGCGCGCGTCGGAGGCGCCGTCCATATGCGGCGCAAGCGCCTCCCAGCACAGGCGCCGGCTGAAGGCGCCCCATGGCGCCAGCGTCCGACGGAGGCGTCCCCTAGCGCCGGCGCTGCGCCGGACGAAAGCGCCTCTTCGAGCGGCCACCGCCCTGTCTGCTATTTCCTCGCCGGCCTCCCCACGCTAACAGGCAGCTCCCGCAGGGCCTCCATCGCCTCGGCGGCAGCCTCCTCGGCCTGTAGCTGCCGGGGCATGTCGAGGCCCGCGCGCTCGAAGGCCTCGGTCAGCGCGGCAGCATAGTCGCGCTTATGGGCGTCGTTGAGCGCCTTCCACGGAATGCCCTTGAACCAGGCCGCCACCTCCCCGTTGAAAGGCACGCGCCCTTGCAGCATGAGCGCCATGATGACAGGGTATCCCGCGTAGCCCTGCCAGAACGTCGCGTTGTCGTTGGAGCGATATCGACCCCCGTCGTCCCACGTCACCCGATACTCCTTCGATCCGTCCGACGACCGCACGACAAGCGCCTCCGGACTCAAATCGTAACGATCGTCGGCCAACGCCGTCCACGCCTCGTACACCTTTTCCACGGGAGGCAATTTCTCCATTGTTCGCTCCTCCGATTCATTCGACATTTCGCTTTTGCTTTCCGTGCTTTGCTTTTCGCTTTCCGCTTCTGCGGCCCCTTCATTATGGCACCGCCTGGCCACCTCGCGGCTCATGCGAAGATTCTGTTTCCCTGGCGCAAAGAAGCGCTTTTATGTTCATTTTGCGACGACGCTGCACAAAAGCCCAGGTCGAATATGCTCATTCTTAAGAAACGCGACTTTGCTGCGACTTTTTTGCGACACCTCATTGGTACAGTCCGCCCCACAGACCGAGGAGGACACCATGGCAATGCTCATATCTGGGCGCAGCGCCCTCAGACACATCCGCAACGAACGCTCTCAGCGGGCATTTCCGCCCCGAACAAACCTACGGGCAATGCCGAACCGGTTCTCCCCTCCCACCGTCAGCCAAATCGATGCCGCGCAAAAGCTGCTGGGATGCCGCAACCAGCCGGTGCACTGCATCGTTTCCCGTCGCGAGGATCGACGCAAGCACCCCGATGTCATCTGCCACGTCAAATCGTCCGCGCTTGCCCGAGGCTCGTTCTTCCACCACGATGCCGAGCTGTGCGTTTCCTCGCCCGAGGCCGTCTTCCTCCAAATCCACCACTCCGCATCTGACATCGAGGCCATCGCCGTGGGCTTCGAACTTTGCGGAACCTACATTCGCGTAAGCGACGAGCACGTTATCTACGGGATTCCGCCCGTTTCCAGCGTCGTCAAGATCAGGAGCTACCTGAGGCGATGCCAGCACGAGCGCCACGCCGCCCGCGCCCTTCGCAACCTTGACTTCGTCTGCGAGCACTCCAATTCTATCAGGGAGACCGCGCTTGCCTTGTACCTCTCCCTTCCGATGAGTCGCGGCGGAGCAGGACTTCCGAAGCCGATACTGAACAAATCGATCGACGTGAGCAAGTTGACGGGCGTCGCCTGGAGGGAGGACTTGCGTTGGACCGATATAGGCTGGCCAGGACTGAACATCGGCGTCGAGTACGACAGCGACGAGTTCCACAGCAACCCGGAGAAACTGGCCCAGGATGCGCGACGGCGAACGCTTCTTCAGGCCGCGGGGTGCGAGGTCATTGTCGTTACCAATGATCAGTTTCGCCGTATCAGCGAGCTGGACAAAGTCGTCAAGGCCATCTATCGCGGCATGGGCAAATACCAACGCTGCCGCGCGCGGGGCTTCCGACTCAAGCAGGCGGCACTTCATAAGGAGCTTCTGCGCCTCGGGAGGTAGGGCAGTCTTTGAGTAGGCCAGGAACCCCCCTGCGACACGATTTTTCTCTTTATTTGCCAAAAAGCCGAGAAATGAGTCTTTTGGAGGACGTGTTGCTATTATTAAATTTGTTGAGTAGCAATACGTATTTTCTATTGCGTTTTTCATAAACTAACGTATCGTGTTTGCTGCAGTCCCTAGGGACAAAAGCGAATTCCCGCGCAAGGAGGACTCATTTCTTGGGTTTTTGTCAAAAGTTCGGAGAAAAAGTGTCGTGCGGCCGCGAGCGCAACCGGCGGCAGCGCGATTGAGGCGCGATTAGCAGGCGCGGCAACCCGAAGCAGCGCGGCGGGCTAAGGGGCATCAGCGCAGCAGGCTAAGGGGGTGTCGGTGCGGCGGGCTAAGGGGTGTCGGTGCGGCGGTCGACGGATCGGCCCGAGAGAGACACGAGGACGATCATGGCAGCCATGAGGACGAGGCCGGCCCAATCGGCGGCGGAAAACGGGGTGTGCAGCCACATCGCGGCGATGATCATGGCGCCGGCCGGCTCGGCCACGCCCAGAAGGCTCCCCCTCACCGAGCCCACGAGCGACACGCCGTAGAGGAACAGCCCAAAGGCGGCGAACGTGCCGAGCACGCCCACGCCGCCGACCAGGGCGAGCCAACCCGCAGCGTCCATGACGGGAACGAGGCTGCCGCCGATGCCGAAGATGTCGGCGAGCACGGAACTTGGGGCGCCGGGGGCGCTGTCGGCAAACGACACTCCTGCGCCGGAGCCAGAAGAGGCCTGGATGGTGGTCGAAAGAGCGGTATCAGACCCTGGAGAAGCGAAAGCAGGCCCGAGGCCGACCGACGGAGCGAGCAGCGAAACGACCGCCTCGCCGATAAGCCACACGAGAACGGCGACAATACCGCCGATGACCATGCCGCAGGCGATGATGGTGGGGCGATCCCACCGGCCATAGAGCCGTTGGGGTGCCATGATGTAGAGCGTCTCGGACAAGGCGTTGGCAATGCCCCAAGCCAAGCCCGCCACTGGCAGCACGATGACGCCCCAGTCTCCCTGGGTGGCGATGAGCGTCGCGGCGGCCATCGCGCACATCAGCCCGACAAAGTCGGCGACGCGCGGCAGACGGCGCGCTCGGGCGCAGGTGATAAGCATGACGAACACCGTGCAGGTGGCCTGGAGCACCGTGGCCGTGCCGGCGTTGGTGAGGGCCACCGACACCGCATAGGTGATCTGCGAGAGGTACAGCCCCACGCCGAACAGAACGAGCGTCGGACGGGCGGCGGGGCTCCCCAGCAGCGAGAGCAGAGCCTCGCGACGCGTAACGAATACGAAGACGGCGAACAGCAGGGCCGCCACGCCGGCACGTACGGCGGAGATGAAGGCGGAGCTTACCCCGTAACTCTCCGCGAGAAACTGGATACAGGCTCCTGAGAATCCCCACAGCGTCGCACCCGCCAGGGCACATACCACCCCTCGCCAGAAGACCTTAGAAGCGTTCACCGCCGTCTCACCTCCGTGCAATCCATCGAAATCCGTTGCCGCAGAGGCAGCATACACCATCCCATGCACAAGGAGCCAGAGAGGACGCACCTTCGACCGCTGTGGGCAAAGCGACCTCCCTACTGCCGCCCTCGGCACTTGGCGGCGCGGGCGGCGCGGCTATCGCCCCTCTTCGCGCTTGGCGGCACGGGCGGCGCGCTTGGCGGCCAAACGCTCGCGGGCGGCATCGCCCTTGGCGAGGTTGTTGGCGCGCCGTTCGCTGCGCCCCGTGGGGCGAGTGGGAGCGGGAGCGGCTGACGCTGAGCCCTTGGCCGGGTCCTGGCCCAGGGCGGACCTCGGTCCGCCCCTGCGGGAATCGGTCGGGGCATTTTGCGAAACAGCCTTAGCAGAGCCTGTCCGAGCATTTTTGGAAACGCCCGCAGCGGGATCTGTTGCGATACCCCGGGGGACAGAAGAGGCAGGATCGGAGGCAGAGCCGGAAGCGCCGCCCTCCATCTCCGCGAAAGGAGCCCCCTCTTCGGCGTCGGTCTCGCCGAAGAGTTTCTCCAGGAAGTGCACGATAGCCGGAAGCAGGTTGTCGCGTTCCTCCTCCGAGAAGTAGCGCAAAGGCAGCGTCAGTTTGCGCTTGTCCGTCTGGTAGCGGCCGGCCGCGCGGCGCAGGGGCTTCATGGCAGCAGCGGGGATGTCGATGGGCTCCACGATGAGCTTGCCCGCCGCCACGGAGATGAGCTTGACCCCGTGCTCGTTGGCGAAGGCCTTCAGCCATGCGCGCTCGAAGAGGTTGGCCGCCGCCTCGGGCATCTCGGGGGCCTCCGCGAGCATATCCTCGCGGAGGGCGGCCACCTCCTCCACCGTGGAGGCCGAAGCCAGCTTGCGGTACCACAGCACCCGGGCGTCGGCGTCGGGAATGTACTCCTCGGGCAGGTAGGCGTGACCGGGGATGTTCACGGTGATGTCGGAAAGCGCCGGCGGCAGCTCGCCTGAGGCGCCCACGCCCTCGCGGGTCTCGTTCACGGCCTGGTTGAGCATCTGGGCGAACAGGTCGAAGCCCACGGCTGACATATTGCCGGACTGCTCGGCGCCCAGCATAGAACCGGCGCCGCGGATCTCCAGATCGCGCATGGCGATGCGCATGCCGCTGCCCAGATCCTGGTGCTCGTTGATGGCGGTGAGGCGCGCGGCGGCCTCCTCGGTCAAAGGCACGTTCTCGGGGAACATGAAGTAGGCGTAGGCCTGGGTGGACGAGCGGCCCACGCGGCCCTTCAGCTGGTACATCTGGGCGAGGCCCAGACGCTGGGCGTCCTCGATGATGAGCGTGTTGGTGTGGGGGTTGTCGATGCCGCTCTCGATGATGGTGGTGGCCACGAGCACGTCCAGCTCGCCGGCGGCGAACTCCTCCATCACCTGCTCCAGCTCCTCCTTGGTCATCTGCCCGTGGGCCACGCCGACCCGCGCCTCCCCGGCGGCGGCATGCACGCGGTCCACGGCCTCGTCGATGGAGCGCACGCGGTTGGACACGTAGTACACCTGGCCGCCCCGCGCCAACTCGTAGCGGATGGCGGCCGATACGACGTCGGGATCCCACTCCCCCACGTGCACCTCTACGGGGCGCCGCTCGTCGGGCGGCGTTAGGATGAGCGACATATCGCGCACCCCCGACAGCGACATCTGCATGGTGCGCGGGATGGGGGTGGCCGACAACGTCAGCACGTCGATGGACTCGCGCAAGTTCTTCAGCTGCTCTTTGTGCTGCACGCCAAAGCGCTGCTCCTCGTCGATGATGACCAGTCCCAGATCGTGCGGGTTCACATCGCGCGAGAGCAGCCGGTGCGTGCCCACGAGCACCTGCACGTCGCCTTTGGCGAAGCCCTCCAGCGCTGCTTTCTGCTGCTCGGGCGTGCGGAAGCGCGAGAGCACTTCCACGGTGACGTCGAAGGGGTCGAAGCGGTCTTTGAAGGAGGTGTAGTGCTGCTGGGCCAGAATGGTGGTCGGACAGAGCACCATCACCTGCTTGCCGTCCTGAGTGGCCTTGAAGGCGGCGCGCAGGGCCACCTCGGTCTTGCCGAAGCCGACGTCTCCGCAGATGAGACGGTCCATCGGTCGCGGCGATTCCATGTCGTGCTTCACATCGGCGATGGCGGCGAGCTGGTCGCGGGTCTCGGTGTAGGGGAAGGCCTCCTCCATCTCGCGCTGCCAGGGGGTGTCCGGCGAGAAGCGGAAGCCCTGGGTGGCGGCGCGGCGGGCGTACACGTCCACGAGGTCGAAGGCGAGCTTCTTGGTGGCCTTGCGGGCGCGGTTCATGGCCCGAGCCCAGTCGCTCGTGTTCAGGCGGGTAAGACGGGGGCTGCCGCCTTCCGGCCCCACGTAACGGGTCACGCGGTCGAGCTGCTCCACGGGGACGAACAGCTTGTCGCCCTCGGCGTATTCCAGCTGCAGGTAGTCGCGCTCGGTGCCGTCCACCTCGCGGCGCACCAGATCGCGGAAAAAAGCGATGCCGTGGGCCGCGTGCACCACGTAGTCGCCGGGCTTGAACGGAAAGGTGACCTCGGTGGCATCCACGCGGGAGCGCACGCGGCGGCTGGCGGCGCGCGAACCCTGGGTGTCGGCGGCCGACACCAGCGCGAGATGCGCCTTCGGGATAATCATGCCGAGCGGGATGTCGTTGTCCACGATGTTGACGACCCCCCGCCGCAGGCGGCGTTTGGCCTGGGCCGGGGTGTCGGCCTCTGTGCTTTCGGGTTGCGACTCGCCATCGTCCAAATTTTCCGGTTGCACAATCTGGATGGGAATACCGTGATCGACGAAGGCGTGGCGCATGGTCTCGCGGGCGCGCAAGTTCGGAGCCGAGAAGACGATGGTGTAGCGGTCGGCGGCGAGGCTCTTCAGCTTGCCGAATATTTTGTCGGGCATCCCGGCCACATCGACGCGCTTCACCGGCAGCTCGTCGTCCAGCGCGCCGCCGACCCGCATGATGGAGACATAAGTGGCCCGCACCTCGCCCCCGAAGTCCAACGCCGCCGGCTCGGCGAACAGGCCCGCGAGCGCGATGTTGGTACCCCGGGCGCGCTCGGCGATGTCCTCCGCGGCATGGGCCGCGTCATCGAAGAGCGAGCGCGGCTCGATGAGGGCCGCGCACGTGCCCGGCCCCGCATAGGCGCCCAGCGTCACCGGTTTCTTGTACAGAAACGGCAGCACCACATCGGCGCCGTCGAAGCGAAGCCCCCCTTCGAGCTTCTCCAGCACGTCGCGCAGAGCCGGGTTGGTGAGCGCCGGCTTCTCCAGGGCGCGGCGCGCGTCGGCCAGCGCACGGGCGGAGGTGGGAAATTCCGAGACGGGGTAGATCTCCACAGAGGGCAGCGAGGAGATGGTCTGGCCCGTGGCTGGCACGATGCGGCGGATCTCGTCCAGCTCGTCGCCGAAGAAGTCGAGGCGCACCGGATAGGACAGGTTGCCGGGGAACACGTCCACGGTGCCGCCGCGCACGGCGAAGGTGCCCGGGCCGTCCAGCTCGCCGGTGTTGGCGTAGCCGGCGGCTTCCAGGGCGCGGGGCAGGTCTCCCAGCTCCTCGACGCCCTCGACGCCCATATCCTCAAGCTCCTCGCCAGCCGTAAGCGCGATCGGCCGCGCGGCGTTCGCTTCCACCGGCGGCAACAGACGCAGAAGCGCCCGAGCGCTCGCCACCACCACGACTTCGCGGCCGCTCTTGAGCGCCCAAGCGGCCTCCATGCGCTGGGCGATGACGCGACGGTCGGCCGGCTTCGGGTCGAAGGGGACATCGGCACGCTCCGGGAAGCGCAGCACGCGCTCCTCCCCCACATAGGCGGCCACGTTGCGAGCGAAAGCGACGGCGGCGTCCTCGCCGGCCACGACGACGAGCGTGGGCTGGGGCGAGGCGGCGAAGCGGGCCGCCACGAGGAAGGGCCGCGCCGAGGCGGCCACGCCCAAGGTGGCGTCTTCGCCGGCGTCGAGCTTTCCCCAGAACGTATCCAAGCAGCCAGACTTCTCCAAGGTGAAGGCGAGCGAATCGATGAGCACAGCGGTCTCTTTTCTGCAAGGCAAACGGCAAAAGCCGCCCGAGCGGGCGGTCGGCGCCCGGGATGAGCGCCTCGCACAGTGTAGCGCACTGGGGCGTGTAGCGACGCAGGAGGGCCCCAATAGTAGCAAAGAAGTAAACCGTCCCGCCGCGATTCCCCTAAGTATTCCCCGAGAAGGAGCCCGCGCTGTGCGACAATAGCAAAAACAACGCAGCGCCGACGCAGGCCGGCGCAAAAGGTAAGGAGGCAGCATGGCACGGGAATCCCTGGCGAGCAAGCGGGAGCGGGCGGCGGCCATCGAGGAGCGCATGTTCGAGCATTACGGCCCTGGGAAGGCGTCGCTCGACTATCGCACGCCCTTCGAGCTCACCGTGGCCGTGGTGCTGTCGGCCCAGTGCACCGACGCCGCCGTGAACAAGGTAACACCACGCCTGTTCGCGGCCTTCCCCACCCCGGCGGCCATGGCGGCCGCCTCGCCCGACGAAGTGGCGGAGATCATCCACTCGCTGGGGTTCTTCCGGAGCAAGGCGAAGAACCTCGTGGCGCTCGCCCAAATGGTGACGGCGGATTTCGGCGGCGAGGTGCCCGCCGACGTGGATCTGCTGCAAAAGCTGCCCGGCGTGGGCCGCAAGACCGCCAACTGCGTCATGTGCGAGGCCTTCAAGGATCCGCAGGGCATCGCCGTGGACACCCACGTCTTCCGCATCGCGCACCGGCTGAAACTGGCCGGCCCCTCGGCGGACACGCCGCAGAAGGTTGAGGACATCCTCTTGAAAGTGTACCCGCGCGAGCAGTGGCTGTTCATCAACCACCAGTGGGTGCACTTCGGCCGCGAGTTTTGCCGCGCCCGCAGCCCGCGCTGCGCCGACTGCATCGTCGGCGATCTGTGCCCCACCCGCGGGCTTTGGGGATAGGACCCTTCCCGCTTCCATAGCGGATAGTCGCCGTCTCACCCCCGTAGGGGGGCGGCCTTGGTCGCCCCTCCCAACTGGGAACGTCGTTCCGGTCGAGAGGGCCGACCTTGGTCAGCCCCTACGGGACGCAGTCGATCCAATGGGGATGAGGGCTCTTAAGTTTCCGTAAGGTCTGTCACATTGGGCGGGGGCGCTCGCATCTAAAGGGCGAACAGGATATCTTGTTTTCCTGAGCAGAGAAAGCGAGCACCCATGACCCCTGAAACCTTGCACCGTGCTACGCTGGCGCGTCTCGTGCGCCAGGCGGGGAGCAGCGACGAGACCACCCGAGCTGCAGCCGCAAGCGACGCCGACGCCTCCTTCCGCGCCCTTGTCGCCGCTGCCGGCGAGGGCTGCGCGCTGGCCATCACCCTGTACTACGGGGAGGGCTACAGCACCGCCGAGATCGCCGAGCTTTTGGACACGACCGCCGAGAACGTGCGCCAGCGGCTCTCCCGCGGCCGCAAGCGCATCGCGCGCGCCTTGGGCTGCGACCCTCGCGGCGTCGCAGCGGATGAAGAGCCGGACGGCCCGCGGCGAATATCCGAGCGGGGCTACCGTCCGAGGGCTCTCGCCGAGACCGACGCGCCCCTCATGCAGGCCGCCAACCCCGCCTGAGCGCGGAGGGCCCTTCTCGCGATCCATCACCCCGGAAGCCGACGAGGACGCCTCCTCCGAACCGCAATCCCTTTTCACCTACGACCCTTCGATGCCACCGTGCGAAAGCGAAGCAGCTTCGCGGCCGCCTACCTGCTGCGCGGGCGCTACACACGCCTTCCGAATTCGTGGCACGATGAGAGGAGCCGCCATGAACAACGACAACCTGGAGCGCCGCATCCGCGCCATCATGGACAATGCACGCCCGACCCCTGAGGCCGAGGCGGCCATGGATGAAGCCTTCGCCGCCATCGCCCAGGAGGCCGCCGCCCGCAGTGCCGCGCCCTCTACGAGCCGCCATCGCCTGGCGCCGGTGCTCGTGCCGCGCTGGGCCCGGGCGGCCGCCGTGGCCTGCGCCGTGTGCCTGGGCGTGGGCGGCACCGCCTACGCCGCCGACGTCCTGGGGCTCATCAGCCTGCAGCAGTCCGGCGACTACCAGACTTTGATGGCCGTGGATGCCGGCGAGGTCGCCGCACCGGCGACGGGTCCCGTGGCCGACTACCGCCTGGAGTTCGCGAACCTGCCCGAGGGGGCGGCCGCCTTCGACCGCGACGACCACCTCGCCAAATACGACTGGGCCGACCACGAGAAGGGGTTCTCCGCCTTCCTGTTTTACCTGGATTCCAGCGAGCCTCTGCCCGTGTCGTTCACGACCGGAGCGACCCCGGTGTCTGTGAACGGTGCCGAGGGCGTCGTCTTCGAGAAGCCGGGCATCGTCCAGGGTGATCATACCCTAGACATGTACCTCGTCTTCCCCGACGAGCAGCGCGTCCTGTGGCTGTGGACCGACTCGCTCACCTCCGACGAGCTGACCCGCATCGCCGAGGCCGCGCGCCTTACTCCCACGGGCACCGAGGTCACCCCCGGCAGCGACGGGACCCTCCGCGCCTGGTCCGAGGAGATCGCCCGGGCGAGGGGCGCCAGCGAGGAGACCGAGACTGCAGAGTTCAAGCTTGATGCCAGCGCTGAAGAGATGAGCGCCCTGCACGCCGTGGGCGCCACGCCCGGCGAGGCAGCCACGGTGCAGCTCGCCTGGATCGTGCCCGCCGATGAGCTGGACAAGCTGCTGCTGAACCTGTCCGGAGATGGCACCTATGCCAGCTTCGACGAATCCGACCTGGCCCTGGGCTACGTGGATATGCGTCAGTAAAAGCGACGCGCAGAGGGCGGGAACCACTCAGTATCGAACCCGTAGGGGGCGACCTCGGTCGCCCCTTCGCAGCAGGAGGCTTCATTCCGGTTGGAAGGGCTGGCCAAGGCCAGCCCCTACGGGATCTTCCGGCGAGAGCTCCTTCGCAGAAAGCGACTTCGGTCGCTTCTTCTTATTTCTTTCGCAGAGGGAACCCGCGGCGGTGCAGCTCGGCCACGACGGTTTCAACCAGCAAAGGCAGCGCGGCGGAGCATTCGGGGGTGAGGCCCACGACAAACTGCTCCGGGGAGGGGTTGCCCACCTGCATACCCAGGCAGAAGCCCTCGGCCTCGTAGCCCATGAGCGATGCGGCGTCGAACAGGTCGACGAGCTTCAAATCGTGCAGCGACGCCTCGGGGCCGGAATGGCGCGCCATGGCATCCGGCTCGAACCGGTACACGGTGCCCGGCGCGTCGCCCGTGCCGTCCACGGCGTCCACCGTGAGGATGACATCGTAGCGTTCCACGTAGGGCAGCATGTCCAGCGACATGCAGCCGACGTCCACCAGCGTCACGTTCTCGGGGATGTCATAGCCGGCAAGTATCTCGTCGTAGGCCGCCGGCCCCACGCCATCGTCCAGCATGAGTCGGTTCCCGACGAAGAACACCGCCGCCGTGCGCTCGCTCGCTTCCATGCCTTCTCCTTAGGCCCAGGTATCCAGCGTCGGGCGCAGATCCAAGTTGTACCAGGTGGCAAACGCCACGATGGCCACGGCGATGATCGCGCCAACAACGGCCCAGATGCGCTGCCGCCGCAGGTAGGTCTCGCGACTCACCCCCATGTTCTCGGCCCGATGCGCCGCGAAAGGCTGCGCCACGATGGCGAACACCACGGTTGCGCCCACCAGCCCCGCGGCCATGAGAATGGCCAGCACCACGTTCATCGCTGTCGGCTCCACCGTAGCCGCGTAAATCACGTTGTCCGCGAACAGCCACGCGACGAAGAAGAGGAACGCCGCCCACATCCCATGGGCGGGCCCCCACACGGGTGCCAAAAACAGTGCCCCCAGGTTCACCCGCGGCAAACCCGCGAGAAACTTCTCCTCTTCGACAATCTGTTCATCGGTCAATGGCTCGCCCATGTCGCCTATCTTTCCTCTCTTTGATCGGCGGCACGTCGGGTGGCCCCTTCGTGTGCTCGCCGTTATTTCCAACCCCGCCCTATCATTGGCAGGACGTCCCATCCAGGTCCCAGTTTCATTCAACAAGACCATCTCAATTCTCGTTTTCCAATTTTCGGGGATAAATGCCACTTCAACCCCGAAATGGTCGATTTTTCGGCAACATACCAGAGTTTTTTCGACCATTTCGCCCTTCAACTGGCATTTGGCTTGCCATTTCGGGGTCAAAGTGGCATTCACTGCCAAAAAGGGAAGCATGGGGGATGGGGGTCGGATACGGTCGCGCAGCGCGCGCTAGCTGATGAGCTTCGAGCTCTCCACCTTTTCCACGTACCATTCCATGAACTTCTCCAGGGGCTTGCGAAGCACCAGGCCCAAAAGCGCCGCCGGGATGAGGAACAGGGCGAGCGTGCCCATCTGCACCCAGAAGTCGTTGCCGTAGGTGCCCATCATGGCGCTTCGCATGGCGTTCACCACGTGGGTGGCGGGAAGCCACGGCGAGAGAGCCTGCACGAAATCGGGCATGATCTGCAGCGGGAACGAGCCGCCGCAGCCGGTCACCTGCACGATGAGCAGAAGCACGGCGATGGCCTTGCCGAGGTTGGCGAAGGACACCACCAGCGCGTAGATGATGAAGGTGAACACAAGTCCCGCGCCCCAGAAACACACCATGAACAGCCATGGCGAGGTCACCTGCACATCGAGGAAGAACAGGTTGCCCAGCGCCATGACCGTCGACTGGGCCAGCGAGACCACGGCCATGACGGCGAAGCGACCGAAGAACAGCTGCCGCGGCTTCGGATTCACAAGCCCCGCCTCCTTCTGGATGCGGAGGCCCGCCTTCGGCTTGAACACCACGAGAATGAGCAGCGACCCGATGAAGAGGGCCAGCGTCGTGTAGAGCGGCGCCATGGCGCTGCCGAAGTTCTCCACCGGGAACACCGCGATGCGCTCGACGCCCACCGGGCTCGCCAGCGCCTTCGAAAGGGCCGAAACATCGGAGCCGAGCACGGCGCGCAGGGCGTCGCGGTCGCCCGAGGCGATGGCGCCGTCGATATCGGAGGCCATCTCCCGCAGCCCCGAGGAGACGCCCTTGAGCTTCTCGGTGGTCTCGGCGATCTTGTCGGCGGTGCCGGCCATGACATCGGCCGCCGAGGTGGCCGAGGCGGACAGCTCGCCGCCGACGCCCTTCAGGTCGTCGGAAACGCCGGAGAGCGCATCGGCCATGGAGGCGGCCTGCTCTGCCAGCGAGGCGAGCCCCGGCGCCACATTCGCCTCGTAATCGTCCTTGATGGAATTGATGGAGGCGGCGGCCTCGGCCGCCTTGGCCTTGGCGGCATCGCGCTCGGCGGAAAGATCGGTGTCGCCCGCCTCCAGCTTATCGGCGGCTGTCCGCAGGCTCGCGGCCATGGAATCCGCCTGGGACGCCACCGCTCTCGCACGGCCGGCCAGGGCGGTCACTTGGGGCCGGAGGCTCTCGGGCAGCGACGGAGCGGCGCCTTCCAAGCTGTCGGCCACCTGGCGGTACACCGTCGCATGGGACGCAAGCGCATCGGCCTGGGCGCGCAGATCCTTGGCAATGCCCTGGCTGTCGCTGGAGGCCGCATCGAACAGCGCGTCGACGGAATCGGATACCGCCCCGAAGGCGGCGGCGCTGTCGGCCAGCGAGCTCTTGAGCGTATCCGCCGAGCTCTTCAGAGCGTCCACCGTGGCCGGCACCGCGTCGGCCCGCCCCGTCGCGGCGGACAGCGTCTCGTCCAGAGCCGTGGAGGCCTGGGTGGCCAGGTCGGCCGAATGGCGCGAGAGATCCTCGCAGGAGCGAGCCAGCGAGCCGTAGAGCGAAAGCACCCCGGACGCGTCGTCGAAGGCATCGGCCATCTCGCGCACATGATCGGCCACCACCGCGATGCGGCCGTCCCAGTCGTCCTCGTCGGCGAAGCTGGAAATCGATTCGGCCAGCGAGAGCGACACCTCGGAGAGCGTCTGAGCGAACACGGCATTCACCTGGTAGGACACCGTGTCGGCTCCCTGATCGGTGATCTTCGGCGCGATGGCGCTCTTCTTCTCGTTGGCGTAGTAGACGATATCGGCGTGGCCCGCGTCGCCCGTGTAGAAGGTGAGCATGTCGCGGCTGAAGCTCTTCGGGATCACCACGGCGGCGTAGTAGCGCCCCGACTTCGCGCCGTCGATGGCGTCCTCCTCGTCGGTGATGTGCCAGTCGATCTGGTCGTTGGCCCGCAGGGCGGAGACCACCTGGTCGCCGATGTTGATGCGCAGCGGGATGAGGTCGCTCTGGTAGCCCTCGTCGGTGTTGGCCACGGCCACCGTGAGGTTGCCCGTGTTGTCGAAGACGTTCCAGCAGGCGATGATGTTGTACCAGGCGAACAGCGAGGGCACGAGAACGAGGCCCAGCGTGATGATGATGGACATGACGTTGGCCTTCAAGCGGCCCAAATCGAAGCGGAACAGGCGCCAGACGTTATTCATGACGAGCCTCCTCCCCTTCCGCACCATCGCGCGCGCCATCGCGGTCACTCTCGTGCTCCCGACCGCCGAAGCCCGCATCGCGCGCATCCATGCAGGCGGCCCGCTCCACGTCCGCCGTGGCGCCGTACAGGTCGATCAGGCTCGCGTCGGAGAGGCTCTCTAGCTTCAGCTGCCGCTCGAAGCTGAAGCGCAGGCTCTCGATGACCACGAGCGCCACGAAAATGACGATGATCCAAATGAGCCAGCCCGTGAGCAGCCACACCTTCTCGGTCGGCGTCAGGGCGAAGATGACCGCAAGGACCACCGGCACCGCCACGCCCAAAACGAGCGCGCCCTTCATGAGCCGCGGGTACCAGCGGTTGAACGTCGCATAGCGCTGCTGCAGGGCCGTGGCGTAGGTGTCCTTGTCGGAGAGCGCCCGCATGATCTGGGAGATGCGGTAGGGGCGCACGGGGATGTCGACGTCCTCGCCGTTGAACAGGCCGCCGTCGCGCACCTGGCGGGCCACCATGCGGTTCACGTTCGCCATGAGCGGGCGGATGAGGAGCCCGAGCGCCATGAACAGCACGAGGAACAGCGCGAGCACGAGCAGGTCGGAGACGTACTGGCCGCCGTAGAAGCCGCAGATGGCCTCGCGCATGGCCCCGATGCCGTAGGTGAAGGGGAACAGCGGGTAGATGGATTGGAAGAACGGCGAGGTCATCTCGATCGGATACAGGCCCGTGGCGCCGGGGATCTGGGCGAACACGAGAACGACGCAGATGCCCTTGCCGATATGCTGCAGCGTGACGGAGAAGGCGTAGATGATGGAGAGGTAGGCAAGCGACGCCAGCGCCGCGGCGAAGATGAGCGCCGGCGCCGAGACGGTTTGCACGCCGAGCGCGAGCACCCCGACACAGCAGATGACCGCCTGCATCACGGCGATGGCCGCAAGGAACAAATACCGACCCCAGTAGCGCTGGGCCAACGTCAGGCCGGGGATGCCCTCGCCGTCCGCCTCCTGGCGCATGATGACGAGCAGCATGAAGGCGCCGATCCAGAACGTGAGGTTCATGAACAAAGGTGCCATGGCGCTGCCGTAGGCGTTCAGCGGATAGAGCTGCTCGGTGACCACCTCGGTGGGCGACGCCATGAACGCCGCGATCTTGTCGGCGTCAAGACCGCCCTCGCCCACGAGCCGGGAAAGCGCGTCGGAGGTGCCGAAGGCGAGCACGTCGTTGTAGACGATGCCCAGCTCGCTTTCCAGGCCGGCGAAGAGCCGGTCGGTCTCGGCCACCGTTGAGGCGGCCGTGTCCATGGTGGCGTCCAGCTGGTCGATGACGAGCCCGGTCTGGGCCACGAGGAGCCGCTGGGTCTCAAGAGCCCCGGAAAGGGCCGACGAAGTTTCGGCCAGCGCGTCCAGCGCATCGTTCACGGCGGGCAGCGTGGTGCCGAACAACGTCGTGGAATAGGCCGACGCGCCACTGGTCGCCTGGCGCACCGCGCCATCGAGGGCCGATGCCGCATCCGAGAGCGCGGCCGCCGAGGACTGCGCGCGATCGTTGGCAGCCGTCAGCGCGTCCAGGGCCGTCGAGGCTGCCCGGGTCCGCTCGTCCAGGGAGTCGGCCAGAGCCTCCAGGGCGGCGCGCTCGCTGCTGCCGGCGGGAAGGGAGCCCGCCGCCGCGCGCACGGAGGACGCCAGCTGGCCGCTCTCCTGCACGGCGGCGCTCCCCTGGGCCAGGGCCGCCTGGATGCCGCCCTGGGCCTCGCCGAAGGCGGCGGTGAGGCGCGCGGCGGCCGAAGTGGCGTCGTTCGACGCCTGGGTAATGTCGTCGAGACCGGCGGTGACGGCCGGCAGCGCGAAGGCGGAGAAGTCGCTCAAGGTCTTCTGCATGGCCGTCGCGGTCTCCCCCATCTGGCCTAAGGACTCATCGGCCGCATCGATGCCGGCACTCGCTTTGGAGAGCGTCTCTTTGGCCGAGGCCGCCTTGTCCTTGGCCGCCTTCGACGCATCCCCCAAATCGGCGAGCACGCGGCGCACCTCGCCGGTGGCGGCGACGGCCTCCGATATCTTCTGCGCGGCCTTCGACTGCATCTCCTTGGTGTTCTCGCGACCCTCGTTCACCTTCTCGTCGATGGTCTTGACCACCACGTCGCTTACCGTGGCGACGAAAGTGGAGTTGATGGTCTCGTCCAGCGTGGTGGCGCCCGTGTCGGTGATCTTGGGGGCGACCGGCCCCGACTTCTCGTTCACGTAGTACTCGATCTTGGGCTGCGTGAAATCGCCGGTGGTCAGCGTGAGCAGATCGGCGGTGAAATGCTCGGGGATGACATAGGCCGCGTAGGCGCGTCCGCTCTTCAGCTCGTTCATGGCCGCGTCGTAGTCGGTGAATTCCCAGTGCAACTGGTCGTTCTCATGCAGCTGGTCCACGATGCGCTCCCCCACGTTCAGCTCGCCGGTGAGCTCGGAGGAACCGCCCGCATCCTGGTTCACCACGCAGACCGTGAGGTTGCCGGTGTTGTCGTAGGGGTTCCAGAACCCGATGACGTTGTACCAGGTGTACAGCGAGGGAATCACCATGAGGGCGAACACGACCACGAGCGCCTGCGGCGTTTTCAAAAGACGCAGAAGATCGCGCTTAAGTATCTTCAGAACATTCCGCACGAAACGGATCCTTTCCGCCTGCAGTCGGTAAGCGAACAGAGTTGCCGATAATCATAGCGCAACCCCGGCAAATTTGCTTCCCCTTGTTGACGGACTGAAGCGATCAGTCAAGCAACTATCTTGGCTGCGTCTCCTCTTAACGTGCACTCAATTGCGTATAACTCGCGAAGGGACACGGGGTGGTGCTCACCAAGCGAGTTCCGCAGCGACGAGAACAGGACTCAATGTCCTGTTCTCCAAAGCGAGGACTGTCTGAGCGACTGAGCATTACCCCGTGGCCCGTCAACGGGAGACGCGCAACAAAAAGGGGCGGCCCCTTGCGAGACCGCCCCTTTCGACTTCGACGTGCGCGACCCTTAGTGGAGGTCGGCGTCCTCCCCGACGATGTTGTGCAGATCGGGGTCGTACACCAGGCCGCCATGCTCCTTGTGGATGAACATGAGCTTGGTGGGGGCGAAGCCCTCGACATTGGCCAGGTAGATATGGATGAACATGAAGATGATGAACACGTACATGCCGAAGTAGTGGATGATGCGCATGGACATGAGACCGCCCACGAGGTTCGTCGTCGCGGCGAACACGGGCACGTTCATGGTCACGCCCCACAGGCAGAGTCCCGTCCAGAACATCAGCACGATGAGGATCGGGATCAGCAAGTAGCTGATCTTCTGCGGCACGCCAAGCTTGGCGCCCAGGGGATGATCCTTCTTCAGGAACAGGTAGTACTTGATCCACTCCAGGGCCTGATGACGGTTGTCCTTCTGGGGCAGCCAGGTCTTGAAGTCGGTCACCTGCTGGCGCGTGCCGCCGGTCGGCGCGGTCTTCACGAAGAAGGCCATGATGACGCGGGCCACGCAGTTGATGAACAGCACGAAACCGAAGAAGAGATGGCAGCCGCGGGCGATGCCCGTGAGGAACGGCAGCACCGGGAAGTGGATGATGATGCCCGACAGGATGAGCATGATCATGGCGATCAGGTTGATCCAGTGGGTCACCACGAAGATAAGAGGATGGGCCTCTTTGTAGTGAGCGAGATGGGCCATCTTACTTCACCCCCCAAGGGCTGGTGACGGTCTCGAAGTGCTTGCCGGTACCGCGCTCCGTGACGTGCACGGCGCAAGCGGTGCAGGGGTCGAAGGAGTGAACCGTGCGCAGGGCGTTGATGGGCTTCTCGATGTCGGCCACCGGAACGCCGATGAGCGCCTGCTCGAGCGGGCCGTGCTCGCCGTCGCCGTTGATGGGAGCCAGGTTCCACGTGGACGGGATGATGATCTGGTAGCCCTCGATCTTGCCGTCGACCACCTTCTCGGAGTGGTAGAGCGCGCCGCGGGGGGCCTCCCAGAAGCCCGTGCCCTCGCCGGTGAGGCGGGCAGGCTCGCGGAAGTACTCGGAGTCGCCGCCCTTGATGGCCTCGGCGAGCTCGTTGACCCATTCCACCATGAGGTTGGCGATGTAGATGGTCTCGATCTGGCGGATGGCGGTGCGTCCCAAGGTGGACTGGAAGGCGGCCAGGTCGCCCGGCTTGGCGCCGAGGATGCCGAGAACGGCGTCGACCTGCTCCTTGATGAAGGGCACGCCGCGCACGTAGGCCGCGAAGATGCGGGCCATGGAGCCGGCCTCCATGGGCTTGCCGTCGTAGGCGGGGGCCTTCACCCAGCTGTAGCGGTCGTCGACGTTGTACTCGGTGAAGTCCGGATCGGTGACGAAGTACGGCGAGGTGTAGGTCTCGCTGCCCTTGTACCAGGAGCGGCCCATGTACTCGGTGATGAGGTTCTCCTGCACGTCCGACGCCTGGAACTGCTCGTCGAGGACGGCCATGGGCAGGTAGCGGTTGAGCATCTGCTCGGTGTAGTTGTCGCCGTAGGGCCAGTCGGGGCCTTCGAAGACGCCCCAGGCGATGTAGCGGCCGCAGCCCTTGCCGAAGGTGAGCACCTCGGGATAGAGCTTGGCGAGCATCACGGTGTCGGCGAGGACGGTGTCGTTGACCCAGTCGCGGACCTCGGTGGCCATGGCGAGCAGATCGTCGAGCTTGCTCTCGGTGGGCACCCACATGTTGCCGCCGGGGATGGAGGTCATGACGTGGGGCATCTTGCCGCCGAGCAGCGCCGCCATCTCGGAGGAGCGGGCCTGCATCTTCAAAGCCTCCAGGTAATGGGAGGTAAGGATCAGGTTCGCCTCCGGGTTGTCGACGTAGGCCTCGCCGCCGTCGGCGTCGAACCAGTTGCCCGAGAAGATGGACAGCTGGCCGTTGTCGGCAAAGGCCGCCAGCTTCTCGTAGAGCTGGTTCAGGTCGGAGTGCAGCGCCAGGCCGTTCTCCAGGGCCACGGCGTAGGCGTCGTCGACGTTGGCCTGAAGCGCATTCAGCGGGTTCACGTAATCGAGAGCCGCCAGGTTGTACAGCCACAGGATATGGCTGTGCAGGAACTGAGCGCCCTCCAGCAGGTTACGCACGATACGGGCGTTGTTCGAAATGGTGATGCCGTAGGCCTTGTCACCGGCGATCGAGGAGGCATGCGCGTGCGAAACGGGGCACACGCCGCAGATACGCTCGACGATTTGGGCCGCATCCTCGGGGGTGCGGTTCTGCACGACGAGCTCCATGCCGCGGAAGCAGCCGCCGGACACCCAGGCGTCGGCGACCACGCCGTTCTCGACCTCCATCTCGACGCGGAGATGGCCCTCGATACGGGTAATGGGATCAATAACAGAACGTGTCAAGTCAGCTCACCTCCTTCTTAATCGTTGTTACGGGGTTCGGCGTTCTTCTGCAGCAGCTCGTCGTCGAGAACCGGGCCGCCGGCGACCGGGTCGGCGTAGGTGCCGATCTCCTGGTCGGGATGCTTGGCATCCCACTTGCGGATCTTCTCGAACGGAGCGCCGCCGTCCATGCGGCCGGAGAGCTTCATGCCAAAGCCGTGCACCACGAGCGCCGCCGCCACGATGCCGGTGATGGTCACGGCGATGGTGGTGGGCTGCAGGCTCAGAGGACCGATGCGCAGGTCGCGCATGCGCTTGTAGAACGGGGTGTTCACCTCGGCCCAGTTGTCGCCCGGGTTGTTCGGGTTGGCCTCGCAGCAGCCGATGCAGGGGGCGCCGGACTGCACGCACCAGCTGCGGCGGTTGTTCCACAGCGTGACGCCGCACAGGGCACGGGTCTGCGGGCCCTTGCAGCCGACGGGATACAGGCAGTAGCCCATCTCCTCTTCCTTCGAGCCGAATTCGTAGACGAACTCGCCATTCTCGAAGTGGCCGCGACGCTCGCAGTTGTCATGGATGGTCTGGTTGAACAGATCGCCCGGCATGTTGAACTCGTTCAGACGGTTCACCAGCAGGTCCATGTCCTTCATGACCACGACGTCCACGAGCACGGACATGACCCACTCGGGGTTCACGGGGCAGCCCGGAACGTTGACGACCGGCGTGGCGACGCCGACCTTCTTCAGGTACTGCTGGACGCCAAGGGCCTGGGCCGGGTTGGGGGCAGCGGCCATCCAGCCGCCGTTCACGGCGCAGGAGCCGACCGCCACAACGGCGTTGGCCGACTCGGCAGCCTCCACAAGGGCCGTGATGCCGGTCTCGCCGGCCACGCGCAGAGCGTTGCCGTCGAAGGCCTCGAGCACGGCGCCCTCGTAGATGAGAATGTAGTTGCCTGCCGCGATGGTCTGGGCCTTGGCCTCCTCCATGGAGTGGCCAGCGGCGGCCGACAGGGTCTCCGAGTAGTTCAGGGAGATCATGTCGAGCACGACCGATGCGACATCGGGAGTCTCCACCTGGGCGAAGGACTCCGTGCAACCGGTGCAGGAAGCACCCTCGATCCAGATGACCGGATACAGGTTGCCGGACGTCGCGCCGATAACAGACTCTTCCAGAGCTTGCGCCACGCGCGGAACCGCGAGCTGGGAGAGCCCGGCTGCGGCGGCGATGCCGGCGCACAGCTTCATGAAGCTGCGACGGGTAACGCCACGCGAGGCAAGGATGCTGTCAAAGTCTGACATCGTTGCCTGATTTTCCATGCGTACACCTCCTTATAGGTGTCTCGTCTCTCTTACATGCAGGGGTTAGATTATCCGTTCGATCGCCACAAAAGCTGCACAATGGGTCACAAACGGTCAAATCATCTACCAGCGGCGAGAAAATGTTACGCGCTCCCCTGCTGGTAACAAGGCATTTTCGGCGCCGCGCCGTTCGCGCCCGATTTGCGCCGTCGGCGGGAAGGCCCTGCTCGCGCGGCCCTGGCGAGCTGTCGGCCGCAATCCCCTTGCATGCCCGAATTCGCCAGCGGCGGCAGACGACTGCGCGACCAACACATGCCGCTTGCGATAGCGCCCTCAGCCGCAACTCCGCTTTGCCGCACGAAAGAATCGCGGGTCGCCCGCTCTCTCGTCTTCGGTATTTGCCGCGTAGATGCCACTTCGACCCAGAAATGGTCGACGGGCCAAAGAAAAAGCACGCGAAAATGCCACTTCGACCTAGAAATGGCCAAAAAGGAAGGTGGCTCCCGTCCATTTCGGGGTCGAAGTGGCATCTACCGACCACTTGCTCGAAACAGAGAGCAGGGAACGGCCGCTACTCCACCGGATAGCTACCGAACACCTTAACCTCACGCAACTTCAGCCGCAGGCAATCGAGGGCAGTCTGAACGTCGATATCATGCATTGACCCGTCAAGCTCAACGAAGAACATGTAATCTCCCAGCTGCTTTTTTGTCGGACGCGACTGCAGCATCGTCAGGTTGATGCCCGCGTAGGCGAATTCGGAAAGAATCATCTGTAGGGCACCGGGCTTGTCCGCGCGCAAAAAGAGCGCCAGCGACGTCTTGTAGCGCGAACCCCGCAAAAGCTCGGCATCGACCAGGCGACCCACCAATGCGAAAGCGGTCTGGTTCTCGGGGTTGTCCTGTATCGACTCCGCGACCACGCGCGCGCCGTGCAACCGAGCGGCAAGGGGGTTGCAGATACCCGCCGTGGCAGGATCGCCGGCCGCCATCCGCGCGCTTTCGGCCGTTGAGGCCACGGAAAGCGTTGAAACGCCCTTAAAATGCTCCGCCAGAAAGCGGCGGCACTGCGCGATGCCCTGCGGATGGGAGGCGATCCTGCGAATGTCGGATCGAGCGGCCTCGGGATGCATCGCCAGACAATGGCGCACATCGATCACCTCCTCGGCCAGGATAACCGAGTCGGTGCGGAAGGCGAAGTTGTCGAGCGTCGCCGTGACGGGACCTTCCAGCGAATTCTCCTTGCCGACGACGCCGAAGCGCACCGTCCCATCGTCGACGCAATCGAAAACCTCGTCGAAAGAAGCGCACTCCACCAGATCGGGGTCGTCGATGCCGAGACGGGCGGCGAAACGCAAAGCCGCTTCGTTGCAGTACGTTCCGGCAGGACCCAAAAAAGCGATGGAGTTCTCGTAGCTCATGTTAAACCAATCTGTTGTGCGTCATTTGCGATGTCGCGCGCCAATCACTGCGCCACTAATCGCGAGCCGCGTCGCACGTCGCTCGCGATGCTGCATGCCAGAACGCGACGTCGCGTGTTGTCTGCGATCATCATAGCGCGTCGGCGCCCGAACGGCTTTGAAACAGCCCCGTTCCGATCTCTTTCACGTGCTCTTCGGTTGCTGAGCCTTGGGCGAACACGACAGCATCAACAAAGCGTTTCCGGGATGCTTTTCCGGCAAAGCATCCTTCAGGGTACGTTATCCACCATCTCGAAACGACTTTCCACTCTTTCGTCATCTCGTCTACTCTCATTCTCGCCAAATTCGCGTTGAAACCGCATTGATGTCTCGTTAAATTCCCGATTTACAAAGAGTTTTGCACATTATTTCAAATCGTATTGACACGGAATTGAGACCTGGTATCGTGGGCTCATGGAATGCACGCTAGCACATAAAAGCTCCCTTGAACTATGGTCACATATGGCCGAAACCAATGCTGCGCCCACATGCTACGACCGGACGCTCAAGTCCAAGAAGGGCGCCGTCGGCGTTGCGGCGAAGGACGTTGATTTCTGGCTGAATCGAGGAAGCTTCTTCACCGAACCGCTTCACATTGCCGTCGGGTCTCCATCCGAGCGCTGCCGCGTCTTGCGCTGCGTTTCCCACATCGATCGCCAACTCGGCAACAAAGGCACGGTATGGGGAATTGCCCCTAAGCTTGCCACAGTTTCACCGGCAATGTGCCTGGCGCAGTTCGCCGGCGAGCTGCCTCTCGCGCAACTCACTGAGCTCGCATGCGCCCTGAGCGGCAACTACCGCTTCGCCTCCAAACCCGAAGACGTTGTCACCTCGGCAGTACCGCTCACATCGTTGCGAGAGATGCGTGCGTTCCTTCACGCTCATCAACAAATTCGTGGAGCATCGAAGGCGCTCAGGGCCATCGATCTCGCCATCGACCACCTAGGCTCCCCCTATGAGACCATTCTCTACCTGTTTCTCTGCCTGCCCCGCAAGCTTGGAGGCTACGGCCTCCCCAAGCCCGTTGCCAACCAACCGATCGCGCCCAAGTCCCGCGAAGCGCACCTTGTCGCCCAGCACAATTTCTACCCGGATTTATTCTGGCCCGACAAGCAGCTCATCGTCGAATACGACAGCTTCAAGCACCACAGCACGCCGAAAAAGACAGAGCATGACGCCCGGAGGCGTAACGATCTCGAGTCCATCGGCTATCGCGTCATGATCGCCAATCGTTCCATCGTTTCTTCCGCCGCACTGTTTTCCCAATTCGCAGATAACGTCCGCCGTGAACTTGGCGTGCGAAGCCGTCCGGAGACGGCGCATTGCCGAGATAGCCGAATGCAGCTTCGCAGGTTGCTTCTTGCACCCGATTCGATTGCGGAGTTCTGGAGGTAAGTTTCGGAATTCGACAAGTATGCATCGCGTCAATCGCCGAGAACGAATGCAAGCGGGTACGTATCGGAAACATGGCAGGTAGATGCCACTTCGACCCCGAAATGGCTCATCCCCCTCCAATCTTTCTGGCCATTTCTAGGTTAAAGTGGCATTTTCGAGGGATTTCCCCTCAGCAAGTCGACCATTTCGGAGTCGAAGCGGCATTCACCTGCGGATTTTAAAAAGTGCAGGATCGGACGCGTCGGCTGGTGAGGGCAATTGGGCGACTGCGGGGATCGGACAGCTGCGAGAGCGCACCGGTCGGCTAGGGCCGCGACACGCAGGGACGCGTTAGCCGGTGAGGTGCTCGATGAGGATTTTCAGACCGATGAGGATGAGGACGATGCCGCCGGCGATGGTGGTGGGCTTCTCGAAACGCGAGCCGAACTGGTTGCCGACCACGACGCCGACAAGCGACAGCACGAAAGTGGTGACACCGATGATCGCGATGGCGACCCAGATGCTCACACCGAGGAAGGCGAAGGTGATGCCCACGGCCAAAGCGTCGATGCTCGTGGCAATGGCGAGCATGACAAGCTCGCGATAATCGAGGGGCGGGGCGATCGGCGCCTGCCGCGCCGCCTCGGGATCGTCGCAATCGGCGCCTCCGCGGCGCGGGCACGTCGCGCAATCGCGCCCGCACACGCACGGGGAGTCCTCCTCGTGGAAGGCGTCCCAGAGCATCTTGCCGCCGATGAAGGCGAGAAGCCCGAAAGCAATCCAGTGGTCGACGGCGGTGATGGTGCTGGCGAACAGCGAGCCTGCCGCCCAACCGATAAGCGGCATGAGCGCCTGAAAGCCGCCAAAGAACAGGGCGATCACCAGCGCATCGCGCCAACGTATCTTCCGCATGCCGAGACCTTTGCAGATGGCCACGGCGAAGGCGTCCATGGAAAGCCCGACACCCGTCAGGAACAACTCGATGAAACCCACAGCAAACCCTTTCTTCCCTCAGGGGGTCAACGTATCGTTTTCCTCGCGGAAGAAGCCCTCGGTAAGGAGGTCGGCGACGATGGAATCGAAGAGCGGCGGATCCACCTCGGGACGACCGCTAGCAAGCTCGGCCGCGTTCAGGTCGGCGAGCACGGCCGCGCGGGAAACGCCCTCGGGAGCGGCGAGCACGCGGCGGGTGATCCAGGCCCGCTTCTGGCGGCGGGAGCCTTCGAAGGCCGACTGGCGGCTGTGGCCGGCGCTGCGCCGGGAGGGGTTCGGCACCGTGGCCTTCAGATGCGCGCCGTAGTCGAGCAGGCCGTAGTACCAGCGGCGCGGGTCGGCTGCGGCAGCCGGGTGGAAAGCGGCGGCCTCGACCAGGGGCAGAAGCACCTTGTCGCTTACGGCCTCCTCTTCGGGAAAGAGCTCGTGCAAGAACACCGAGCGCACGTTGGTCTCCAGATAGACGGCCGGCCGCTGATAGGCGAAGGCCACCACCCCCGCCGCTGTGGCCGGACCGATGCCGGGCAGCGCCAGCAACCCTTCGTAGGTCTCCGGAAGCCGACCGGCCCCCTCGGCGGCGCACCTGTCGGCCGTGCGCTTGAGCGCCAGGGCGCGACGGTTGTAACCGAGGCCCTGCCACAGCTCGAGCACATCGGGCACAGCGGCGGCCGCCAGGGCATCCACCGTGGGAAACGCCGACAAGAACCGCTCCCAGAAGCGGCCGACGCGCGCCACCTGGGTCTGCTGCAGCATGATCTCCGAGACGAGCACCGCGTAGGGGTCGTCCACGTGGCGCCAGGGCAGGTCGCGGTACAGCTCGTCGCCGCGGGCGAGCATCGCGGCCACGAAGTCATCGAGAGAGACGCCCTTCTCGATCCAACAGCTGTTTCGCCCATCGCCCTTGCTCATCAATAATGACACCTCCCTTTCGCATTCCATGCAAACAACCCAGAAGAAAACGATCGACGTTACGATGCGTCAGCGAAAACGCGACCAATTCGCGCGACAGCCGCCCTTCTGGAAAGCGTCGCGTCGCCCTAATGCGCAGCCATTCGCCCGCCCCTGGCTGCACTTTGCCGCAGACAAAAGGAGCGAGGTCTGAGACTTCGCTCCTTCTCGTTCACTTGCGCACCCTCGGCTATCCCACCAAGTCGTTCAAATCGCCCAAGGAGGCGGAGAAGTCGGAGACGACGAGGCGCTCGAGCTCGGCGTACTCGGCGGAATCGAGCGGCTGGTAGGCGGCGAGCTTGTCGAAAAGGTTCTCGCGGGACACCGGAATGTAGCGGCGTTCCACAAGGCCCTGCTTGTAGGCTTCCTCGATGGCCTCGCGGGCCGCCATGTAGATGTCGTAGCGCGGCAGGTTCGCCGAAAGGCGCACCAGCTCGTCGCGGCTCACCGATCGGATGGAGGGGTGGTCGCGGGCGATATCCATCCAAATGTCGGCGCGCTCCTCAGCGGTGGGATAGTCGATATCGACGCAGGTGAGGGGGAACAGAAGCTCCGCGAAGAACGGATCGATGGCCTCGAGCGACGAGGCGGAGGCCAGCACGTAGACGTCGGGGTTCTCCACCGCCTGGCGGATGAGGTTCACCGCCTCCCGTGCGCCCCGGGACATGGCGGCCATGAAGAAGCCCGCCATGTCGTCGGCGGCATCGATGACCGGCGCTCCCCACAGATCGAGATCCTCCAGCACCAGGATGCCCGGGCCCGCAAAGCCGTGGCGCAGGCTGGCGAGCTTCTCGGCATCGGTGGCCTGGGCGCTGACGCAGAGCATGGGCACGCCTTGGAAGGTCTCCTCCATGCGCATGCGGATGGCCGGTAGTCCCAGCTCTCCCACCGTGGCCAGCATGAAGCGGCTCGCATCCTCCCGGGCCGGCGAGCAGAACAGAAGGCTGTCGACGACTGGCATGGCGTCCAGCCCGTGGCGGGAGTTCAGCATGGCGACGAAATCGTCGAACTCGGGAGTGCCGGCCAGGCCCACGCCCAAAGAGCGCATGCGCGCCACGGCGGCGCCGTAGCCGGAGATGCTGTCGTAGGAGAAGATATCGACGGGCTGGGAGGCCTCCTCCCCCGCCGGAGCGGCCCCCGACGGCGCTGCCAGCGCCTCGGCCTGGGCCATGGCCGCGTCCTCGCCGTGAACGGCGGCGGCCATCATCGGCCCCACCATTTCCATGAAGTCGCCGGAAAGGGCCTCCGTCATTTCCATGAGATCATCGCCGGAAAGACCGATGCCCTCGAGGCGCTCCATGGCGAGCACCTGCAGCTGCTCCACGCAGGCCTGCACCTCGTCATCGGACAGGTAGGGCTCGAGCCGCTCGAAAATGTACTCGGCCAGAGCGCGCTCCTTGGTGGAGCAGGCCACGCGCCATGCCTGCTTGAGACCCATGATAGCGTCCTCGGAGGGGGCGTCGCTTTGCTCGGCGGCCTGCTCGAAGGCGGCCAGGTACAGATGGAGCCCGAGGCGCGCGTCGCCGGCCTCGCAGGCGGCCACTGCGCGAGACAGGTAGTTTTCCGGAGTGCCCGCGCCATCGTCGCGGGAATTAGGGGACGTGTTGATATTCTCTAACATGGCCGTTACCTCTCAAATGCTGGGGGCTTTCAGGGCCCCGATCGTGTTCTGCCGCCATTTTATCGTACATAAGTACGATTGCCAAGAGTATTTTCGTATTTCGCGGGAGAAAATTTATCGGCCGCCGCGCCACCATTGCGCCCCGCTACCGCGCACCATCGCCGCTGCCGCCGCGCGATCGCCGCCATCGCCGCTTCGCAACTATCCTCGCGCGCCCTACCATTCCAAGATATCGTAGCCCTGGGCGTTGGCCGTGCGCGTAAGGGGCCGATCCGGCGTGACCGCGTAGGCGCTCTTCGCAGCGGCCAGCATGGCCCTATCGGAATGATGGTCGCCGTAGGCCCAGGCGAGCTCCCAGCCGTCCGCGCCGAACAGCTCGTCGCACAGGCGACGGAGCACCACCACCTTCTCGGGGCCCTCGATGGGCTCGCCCTCCACCTCGTCGGTATAGTTGCCCTGGAAGTCGACCCTCATGCGCGTGGCGATGGCGTACTGGATGGGGCGGCGCTCCATGGCCGCGGCGATGATGGGCTCGAAGGTGGCCGACACGCACACCACGGCATGCCCCGCCGCCTCGTGGGCCGCCATCTCGGCCTCGGCATCGGCGCGGAAACGCCGGTCGATGACCTGGTCGTAGAAGTCGCGCAGAAACCCGTTCACCTCCGCGACCGGCCGCCCCGCGAACGCGCGGAACACTAGCCCCCGCACCCAGGCCTCGTTCTGGGGCAGGCGCGTCTTGTAGGCGAAGGCCCAGCTGAGAATGCGGGCCACCACCGAGGGTGACAGCATGCGCCGGCGCACCAGGTAGCGGACGAGCATGACCGGCGAGTTGCCCTGGATGCACGTGCCGTCGAAATCGAAGGCCGCCACCTGGACTTTTCCCTCGGCGTTGCGCGCAATCGGCCCGTCCATGAGTCGGATGGCGCCCAAGGCGTC
Organism: Adlercreutzia sp. DFI.6.23; assembly: GCF_024462535.1. Lineage (NCBI taxonomy): Bacteria > Bacillati > Actinomycetota > Coriobacteriia > Eggerthellales > Eggerthellaceae > Adlercreutzia > Adlercreutzia sp. DFI.6.23. Next base: position 80,510 of record NZ_JANGBP010000002.1, on the reverse strand, counting down.
GGGGGTCACGCGGCGCACCCCGGCGGGAAGTGGCCCGGTCTCGCCGCGAAAAGCCGCGTCGTCGGGAATTCTCACATAGGTGCTCGCCTGGGGCATAATCACTCGCTCGTCCTCCAGCTGTGCGGTCAGGTTCGTCAAAATTTGCCTCGCCTATGATAGCCGACCCGGCACGACCCCGCCCGTCCTGCGACGTTTCTGCAGGAAACTTTTACGGAATTGAAGGAATGGAGCCGCCTCGCCGAAGAACGGCTTCGCGCCTGTTCCCGCAAGAGGCGATCTTGATCGTTCCTGTTCAGGTGCGGTGGCCTCGCTTGAGGAGGGCAGACCAAGATCTGCCCCTACGGATGGGCCGGCGTCTACGAAGAGGTTACGGGAGGAAAGAGAGGCTACTCCTCGAAGCGGTCGTTGCAGGAGGCGAATTGGGAGTTGTACAGCTCGGCGTAGAAGCCGCCCGCAGCGAGCAGCTCCTCGTGGCTGCCCTGCTCCACGATGTCGCCGTCGCGCATGACCAAGATGAGATCGGCCGCGCGGATGGTGGAGAGCCTATGCGCGATGACAAACGACGTGCGTCCCGCCATGAGCCGGTCCATGGCCTCTTGGATGCGCAGCTCGGTGCGCGTGTCCACCGAAGAGGTGGCCTCGTCCAGAATGAGCATGCGGCGGTCGGCCAGAAGGGCCCGGGCGATGGTGATGAGCTGGCGCTGGCCCTGGCTCAAGTTGCTCGCGTCCTCGTTGATCTCGAAGTCGTAACCGCCGGGCAGCATGCGGATGAAATGGTCGGCGCAGGCCTCGCGCGCGGCCGCTTCCACGTCCCCATCGGTGGCATTAAGCCGCCCGTAGCGGATGTTCTCGCGCACGGTGCCGGAGAACAGCCACGTATCCTGCAGCACCATGGCGAACAGATTCCGCACATCGGGGCGGGAAAGCTCGCGGATGTCGGCGCCGCCGATGCGGATGGCGCCCGCGTCCACGTCGTAGAAGCGCATGAGCAGCTTCACCATGGTGGTCTTGCCAGCGCCCGTGGGGCCGACGATGGCCACGGTGCGCCCGGCGGCCACCGTGGCGGAGAAGTTGCGGATGACGGGCGCATCGGGCGTGTAGCCGAAGCGCACGCCGTCGAATTCCACGTCGGTGGAAAGCGCCGCGGGATCCACGGCGGAGGCCTCTTTCGGCACCTCGGGCAGATCGAGGAAGGCGAAGATGCGCTCGGCCGCCGCGGCCAGGGACTGCAGCACGTTGGAGATCTGGGCCAGCTGGGTGATGGGCTGCGTGAAGTTCTTCACGTACTGGACGAAGGCCTGGATGTCGCCCACGGTGATGGTGCCTGCCACGGCGAAGAACGCCCCGGTGACGGCGACGGCCACGTACCCCAGATTCCCCACGAACCCGAGCACCGGCATCATGAGGCCCGAGAGGAACTGCGCCTTCCAGCCGGCGTTGTACAGCGCCTCGTTGTCGGCCTCGTAGGCGCGCACGGTCTCGTCCTCCCGCCCGAAGGCGCGCACGACGGCATGGCCCGAGAACGTCTCCTCCACGCGGCCGTTCAGCGCGCCGAGCAGGCGCTGCTGGGCCACGAAGTGCTTCTGGGAGAGCCTCACCACCACCGCCACGAGCGCCATGGAGACCGGCACCATGACCAGGGCCACGAGCGTCATGATCCAGTTGATGGAGAGCATCATGACAAGCACGCCCACCACCGTGACTGCCGACGTGATGGCCTGGGTGATGCCCTGGTTGAGGCTCTGGCCCAGGGTGTCCACGTCGTTGGTGATGCGCGAGAGGGTGTCGCCGGTGGAGGTCTTCTCGAAATATCCGAAGGGCACGCGGTCGATCTTTTTCGCAATGGCGTCGCGCAGCCGGTAGCACGTCTGCTGCGAGATGTAGCTCATGACCCAGGACTGCACCCACGAGCACGCCGCCGACAGCAGGTACAGGGCCAACGTCGCCAGAAGGATGCGGCCGATGGCGTCGAAATCGATCGAGCCGGTGCCGGCTGCAGAGGCCACAGCGCCGTCGAAGAGCACCGTGGTGGCCTCGGAGAGCACCTTCGGACCCACGATGGAGAACGCGGTGGAGGCCACGGCGAACAGGAGCACGAGCAGAAGCCGGCCCTTGAACTGGCCCATAAAGGAGAGCATGCGCCTCATGGTGGGGCCGAAGGCCAGCGCCTTCTCGCCGCCCATCATGCGGGCCGCCGGGCCGTGGCCGCCGGGGCCGTGCCCGTGGCCGCCGGGGCCGCGCCCGTGACCGCCGCCCTTGGGGATGAAAGAGGGATGCCCGCTCATCGCGCACCCCCTTCGGCAGCCTCTTCTTCCGTCTTCCCCTCCGTAGGGGCGAACCTTGGTTCGCCCTCCCCAAGCGGATCAATCTCGCTTGACGAGGGGCGACCGAGGTCGCCCCCTACGGGGATGGGGTCAGCCAGTTCTTCCTCGGTAAGCTGCGACAAGGCGATCTCTTGGTAGGCGGGGCAGGTTTCCATGAGTTCGCGGTGGGTGCCCACGCCGGCGACGCGGCCCTCGTCGAGCACCACGATGCGATCGGCAGCAAGCACGGTGGAGATGCGCTGGGCCACGAGGATCACAGTGGAGCCGGCGGCCCAGGCGGGCAGCGCGGCGCGCACGCGGGCATCCGTGGCGTAATCGAGCGCCGAGAAGCAGTCGTCGAACAGGTAGGCCCGCGGGCGCCGCACAAGGGCGCGGGCCATGGCCAGCCGCTGGCGCTGGCCGCCGGAGACGTTGTCGCCTCCCTGGGCGATGGGGGCGAGCATGCCGCCCTCGCGCGCTTCCACGAAATCCAGGGCGCAGGCCACTTCCAGGGCGCCGCGGATGGCCGCCTCGTCGGCGCTCTCGTCTCCGTAGGCGATGTTGCTTTCCACCGTGCCCTCGAACAGGAAGGCCTTCTGGGGCACATAGCCGAAGCACGCCCGCAGGTCGGCCTGGGAAAGCGCGCGCAGATCGGCGCCGTCGAGGGTGACGGAGCCCTCCGTCGGGTCGTAGAAGCGCTCGATGAGCTTCACGATGGTGGATTTGCCCGAACCGGTGGGGCCTACGATGGCCAGCGTGGTGCCGGGCTCGGCCGTGAGCGACACATGGGAGAGCGCCGGATCGCCGTCGTCGGTGTAGCGGAAGGAGACGTCGTCGAAAGTGATGCGCGCGCCCGCTGCGGCATCGGATCGCACGCGAGTCGGCGCCTCGGGATCGCGGACGGTGGGCTCGGTCGCGAGCACCTCGCTCAGGCGCTGGGCGGCCACGTCGGCGCGGGGCAGCATGATGGACACCATCCCCATGATGAGGCAGCCCATGATGATGACCATGGCGTAGGTGATGAACGCGATGAGATCGCCGGTCTGCATGGTGCCCGCGGCCACGCCCTGAGCGCCGAACCACACGATGGCCACCGAGGTGAGGTTCATCACAAGCATCATGGTGGGCATCATGAAGGCCATGGCGCGGTTGGTGAACAGCTGGGTATCACGCAGCTTGCGCGAGGCGGCGTCGAAGCGGTTCTCCTCGAAGCCCTCACGGTTGAAGGCGCGCACCACCGACAGGCCGTTCAGCATCTCGCGGGCCACGAGGTTCACGCGATCGATGAGCGTCTGCATGATTTTGAACCGCGGCAGCGTGAAGCGGAACAGAACGGCGATGACCGCGAAGACCATGGCCACGGCGAGCACGACGATCCACCCCAACTGGGGGTTGGTGACCATGACCATGACCACGCCGCCGATGGCGAGGATGGGGGCGTAGAGCACCATGCGCATCACCATGGTGCACACGTTCTGGATGAGGGTGACATCGTTGGTGCCGCGCGTGATGAGCGAGGCCGCCGAGAACTGGTTGATCTCGGCATCGGAGAAGGCCACCACCCGCGCGAACAGGCGCCGGCGCAAGTCGCGGCCGATCTTGGCGCCGGTGCGGGCCGACACGAAGCCGGCGGCCACATCGAGCACCATGGAGCCGGCGGCGGCGAGCAGCATGAGGCCGCCGATGCGCAGGAGATAGGCCATCTGAATGGGGAACAGATCGACGCCGGCCGCCTTGTAGCCCGCAAGAACGTCGAGATCCTCCACGCCCGACTGGGCGATGCCCACATCGACGATCTGCGAGGTGAGCACCGGGATGGCCAGCTCGCAGCCGGCCTTCAGGAGCAGAAGCAGCATAACGAGCGCCACCGCCCCCTTGTGCTGCCCGAGAAACCGGATCACGCCCAAGGCTGCCCCTCCCCTACACAGCGAAGAAGGCGAGCGCCGCGTAAACGGCCACGCCAGCCACGGCGGTCCACAGAAGCGACTTGGTCTTCACGGCCACGAGCGCCGATGCCACAGCGGCCACGAGCGGGATGGCCGCCGGCCACACGCCCGCGTCGAACATGCCGGGGTTCAGAAGGTCGTTGGCCACAAGCGCCGCGAACGCCGCGGGCGGGATGAAGCCGAGGGCCTGGGCGAGGCGCGGGGGCAGCTCGCGGCCCTTCAGCAGAAACAGCGGGATGACGCGACAGGCCCACATGGCCAGCACGCACCCGATGAGAACGAACCAGAACTGCTCCCAGCTCATCGGCGCTCACCGCCCTCATCAGGCGAGGAGTCCCCACTCGAGGAGGGGCGACCAAGGTCGCCCCCTACGGGATCAGTACCGGGAGCGCTTGCCGTGACGGGACGGCGCGGGAACAGCGCCGAGAACGCCAGGGCGCACACGACACCGGCAACAGCGCCGATGAGAATGGCCGGCCCGGTAAGCCCGAGCGCCTTGCACAGGTACACGCCGAGCATCGCCACAATCATGGCGACGATATTGGCGGAGGTGAACTTCTGGGTGACGAGCAGGCAGATGAAGATGGCCGTCATGGCGAAGGCGGCGATGGGCACGGGGATGTCGACGGCCGCCCCCACCGCGCAGCCCACGATGTTCGAGATCGTCCAGGAGCTTTGGGAGAACAGGTTCACCATGAGCGCCCGATCCACCGACCAGTTGCCCTCGGCGAAGCGCGCCGTGTTCACGCCGTAGGACTCGTCAGTCACCGATGCGGCGAACAGGGCCGCAAGCCAACGGGGGCTTGCAGCGCACTGGGGCGCGAAGGAGGCGGCGTAGAGCATCTGGCGCGTGTTCACGAGGGACACCGACGCCGTGATGGCCGCCACCGAAGAGCCGGCGAGGAACATGTTGGGAATCATGAACTGGCCGGCGCCCGAGTACAGAAGGATGGACAGAAGCGCCACCTGCAAGGGATTCAGCCCGATGGTGTTCCCCAAAATGCCGCAGGGAAGGCCAATGGCCACATAGCCCAGCATGATGGGAACGGCGGCGGAGAACGCCGAAAGTATGTGCTCGCGAGAAAACATGACGCCTATGATAATCGACTCGCAGATTTTTGAAAGACCCTTCCCCCGATTTCACAACCCCTAAATAGCAGGTGGCCCCGCGGGTAATCAGGATTCCGCGGGGCCGTCTGCTTCATCGGAGATGGCATATATGATGTGCCGGCTGCCGCCGCGCGCATAAGCGGCGGCAGCCGGCGGGCTTCGGCAGGTGACTTCGCGGGTAATCAGGGTTCCGCGAAGCAGTCTGCCTACTCGGAAAGGTCTCAGGTGCCGGGGCGGAGGGCGCTCCGTCCGCCCCGGCGGTCTCCCCTACTCCTCAGGGGTCTCTTCTTCCTCCTCGTCGTCATCGTCGCGCCGGCGGGCGGCCACGGCGAGAACGAGGCCGAGGGCCGCGACCAGGGCCAGCCCCACCATCCACGGCAGGAGCTCGTCGCCGGTCTGCGGGAGCTTCACGTAGAACAGGCGGGTGCCCCACGGCGTCGTGAACACGAGGGTGCGCCACGCGTCGGCGTCGCCGGTCATGCCGAGGTCGACCGACCGTCCGTCCTCCGGCACCCAGTTGTAGGGAACCAGCAGGTTGAACTTCTGGCCGTAGGCGTTGGGCGTCGTGCGCACCGTTTGGAACGCGCCGAGCACCGACATGGCCGGCGTGATGCCGACCCGGCCGCCGGCGCCGACCACGGAGTTGGCCGCCTCGCCCCAGTCGGAGTCGTTGTTCTCGTCGGAGCCGACGTTGATGGCCACCCACTCCTTGCCGTCGGGCATGTAGGAGCGCACCCGGTACAGGTAGGGCTTGTCGTTGCCGTCCACCATGGGCAGGCCGTCGAAGCGGTAGGCGCCGTCGACGTCGGTCTCCATGGAGGCCACCTCGGCCCAGCCGTCCTCGGAGCGCACCTTCTGGCCCTCGACGGCCGCGAGGGCCGTGGGGGCGTAGGAGGCGCCGTTGAAGCCGACGGCGTCCACGTCGATGACCATGCGGTCGAGGTAGACCTTCTGCCCGGGCACCGCAACGGCCGTGTCATCCTGCAGGCCGTCGGCCTCCGGGTCGTCGAAGACCACGCCGGCGATGGCCGCGAGCGCGTAGGGCACAAGGCCCGTGTCGTTGTAGTCGGAATCCTCGGACAGCGAGATCACCCACACGGTGCCATTCGGCCCCAGGATGTAGGCGGCGCCGTTGCCCACCAGATCGCGACGGTCGGAAGGCTGGGCCAGTACGATGAGGCCGCCCTGCGGATCGCCCGGCTCGATGAGCTTGGTGTCCTCGTTCAGGTCGGAGTCGGTGGTGGCAGTCCCGCGGTTCATATGGGTGACGCCGTAGCCACGCGGCAGGTCGTCCACCGTCACCTCGAAACCGTAGAGCACCGTGGTCTCCTTGCCGCCCACCATGCGCTTGCCGGCGACGTCCAGGTTGTCGAAGATCCAGTGGCCCTGGCCGTCCGACACGGTAGTCTGGCTGAACGTCTCGTCCAGATGCCAGCCGGTGCCCGTCGCATCGGTGCCGAACCAGTAGCGCTTCAGGCTCACCGGCACGTTCGGGATGCGCACGTTCTCGCCGGCGTCCTGGATGCCGTTGTAGTTGTCGTCCTGCCATACCACACCGGCGATGTGCGCCTGGGCGATGCGGAACAGGCCGTAGCCGTGGGCCAGCGAGCTGAACCAGTTCAGGTCGGACCACTGGTTGTCGCCGACCAGCGACGCCACGCGGGCCTGGTAGGCCTCGTAGAGGCGCTGGCTGCCGGTGTTGTCGTAGTAGGGCAGGTTCGGCTCGCCGGTGGTGACGTTGGTCTCGTTGGTGACGACCTTCTCCACCTCCTTGCCGTTCTCGATCGTCGTCTCCAGGTACAGCAGGTTGCCGGCGGCGTCCTTCTGGTGCTTGCCGAAGATGGCGTCGTGGCGCTGCTGATCCATGTTGTCCAGATCGTCCTGGGTGGCTGTGGCGATCCAGGCGAGCATCTCGGTCACGTAGTCGTCGCTGTAGATGCCGTTGCCGGTGTTGGTGTTGGTATCGGCCCGAGCGTCAACCGCGCTGGCAGCCATGACCCGCGTGGTGAAGGTCTCGACCTCGCCGCCGTCGCCCTCGCTCGGCTGAGTGGTGTCCCCGCCCTCGGGCTTGGTGACGTCGATGACCGGCGTATCGCCCTCGTCGCCGTCGCCGTCGCCCTCGTCCTCGCCGGGCTCGGTCGGCGTCGCCGTGCCGCAGCACTCCATGCCGATATGCTGGCATCCCTCAACCGTGCACAGACCGTTCTCGTCCTTCTCGTGCAGGCACAGGCCGCACTTGTCGCACAGGCCGTCGGCCGCCGTCGTGGCGGTGTCCTCATCCACGTGCTCGCACTCCACGTCCTCGGAACCGCCCGGCTGGGAGGCGTAGGTGGCGTAGGCGCCGGAGGTCGTGGAGGACTCGCTTTCGTCGGCCAAACGCGTCAGCACGATGAGGTCGCCGGCCTTGCGCATGGCCTCGTTCAGGTTGTCCGTGGCCGGCAAGGTGTAGTCGCCGGCATGGCTGGCGGCATCCTCCACGTTCGGCTTCAGGGCCTGGGTCTCGTCGTCGAAGTCGGAGTTGATCCAGTCGTTGACCGTCTTGCCGATATGCTGCAGCGTGGGCGCCCAGACATCCTCGTCCGGGTAGCTCACGATCTCGGCGCGATAGGAGAACAGCACCTTGAAGGCCGCCGAGTCGCTGGAGGCCTGATGGGTGCCGGTGCCGTAGGCCAGGAACTGCCAGTGGCCGTTCTCGTCGGTCCTATCGAAACCGGCGCCGGGCACGTACTCGTAGCCGTTCTGGTCGAAGAACTTCTCGTCGTCGTCGGCAACCGCCAGGGCCTCGTCGGCCGTCAGCGGCAGGTACGGATAGTTCGTGCCCAGACCGTCCTTGGACAGATCGTGGCGACCGGTGAGGTCTTCCAGCATATCCTGGGTGAAGGTCCAGTCGCGGCGCCACGCGCCCTTCTCCTCCTCGGGCGTCTCGGCACCCACGAGGACGGTCAGGTCGCGGTTGGCGTTGGCCCAGGCGCTGTAGATCACGAGCTCCTCGACGCCGGCCGGTTCGGTGGTCTCACCGTCGCCGGCAACGTCGCCCTCGGCCTGGGCCGCCGGCTCTCCGCCCGTGCCGACGTCGCCAGCATCCTCGTCCTCGCCGGGAACGACTTCCATGTAGCTGGTGAGGAACTCGGTGTGGTTGTGGTACAGCACGTTCAGCTTCATCAGGTTCTTCGTGGCGGCCTCGGCGCGCGCCGCGCCCTCGGGCATGGCGGCCACAGACGCGTACAGCTCGTTGATGTAGGCCGTCATGGCGTCGGCCGCGGCCTTCTGCTCCTCGGAGGTCATGGTCTCGCCCTCGTCCAGCTTGAACGGGTCGGCCATGGCAACGATCTCGTCGTACTCCTCGCGGGTGAGTCCGGAGTTCTCGAAGCTGCCGTCGCCGCCGGGGGTCTGGCCGGGCACCTGCTCCCAGTAGCCGATGCCGGTCTCGTCGTACCAGTAGCGCACGAGCCGCACGACGGCGCCCTCGATGCGCTCCTCTTCCTCGTCCATGAGGCCGTCGGAGTTCACATCGTTCCACACGTTGCCGTCGATGAGCACCGGCAGCTGCTTGGTGAGGCCGGCGTCGAAGGCGCGCTTGTAGTACATGCGGTTGGCCAGGTCGTAGTTGGTCTTCAGGTAGCGGACCGCGTACGCGCTCGACAGGATGCCGCCGGTGAGGTCGGCGTCGTCGGCGATCTTCTCGGCCACGACGGCGTACACCTCGTTGACCTTCTCGTTCTCGGCGTTGACGTTGTCGGTCAGCGAGGACTCGAAGGAGGTGAGGTCGGAGTTGTCGCCGGTGCTGGCGCCCTCCACATGGAAGCGGCTGGCCACGTACTCGCCGGAGTCGTCCACCACCTTGATGGCGTAGCCGGTCAGGTACGGGGTGGCCGACGTGAAGGCCGGATCGCTGGTGGCGAGCTCGGTCTGGCGCGCCTCATAGGCGGCCATCATGTCGGCATCGGCCTTGATGGCTTCCACCTGGCTGGCGGACAGCGAGACGATCTCGGAGGCCGAGAGCTGGCGGATCATGCCGACCGACACGGGGCGCTTCTGCAGGGCCACCAGGTCGGAGGTGGAAAGCGCCGTGCCGTTGGCGTTGGCCACGCCGTAGGGCTGGAACACCTTGTCGATGTCCTCGCCCGGAGCGGCCGGATGGTCGACCTCGCTGCTCACGAGCACGTAGCCCGGCAGGTTGTCGAAGTCATAGACACCCTCGGCGTCGGTGTAGGTCCACAGCTGGTGATCCTCGATAATGAGGCCGCCGCAGACATCGCAGCGCCCGTCGGGGCCTTCCGTGCCGGCCTCGTCGTTGTGCTTGGCGTCCACATGGGCCGCCGTGCTCGTCTGCTTGCCGCAGATCTTGCAAACAGAGGTATGGGTGTTGTCGAAGTTGTCCTTCCACTCAAGCTCGGTGTGCTTGCACACATCGGCGCCGCAGCCGTCGCACATGCCGTTGCCGTTGGCGTCGGCATGGGGCTCCTCGCCCAGCACCTCGTTGCAGTCGGCGCAGGTGACGGTGTGGACGTCGGCATCCTTGTAGGTGTAGGTGCGGTCGTGCAGGTGCAGGCAGTCGCCGCAGCCGTCGCAGCGGCCGTCGCCATCGCCGTCGGAGCAGGCCTCGTTGGTCGCCGAGGCGGTGCATCCCTCGGCGTCGCACGTCCAGTCGTGGGTGCCGTTCTTGTTGCCCGTATAGGTCTTGTTCTCGTGGGTGCAGGTCTCCTCACCCGGGTCGGTCACCTCGGTGCTCTCGCCGTCGGCGAAGCCCTCGGTCTCCTCGGTGGCGGCCAGTGCCATCCGCGCCAGCGAGAAGCTGCGCATGGCCGGCTCGGCCACGATGCGGATGCCCGCATCCTCGCCGGTACCCGGCTCCACGGGGCTCGGGTTCTCGGGATCGGTCGTCTCGCCCGGGTTCTCCGGGTCGGTCGGGTTCGGATTCTCCGGCTCGACCGGGGTCTCGGGCACCTCGACGTCCTCGCCGTCCTTGTACTGGCGGCCGCCGTTGAGGTTGGTGTTCTCCACCCAGTAGCCGGAGTCCTTCAGCTCGCGCACGCCGGCCTTGTACAGGGCGTCGTAGTCGTAGGTGCGGCCGGAGCGAACCAGGTACACCTTGTCGTCGGCGCCGGACACCACGTTGCCGCCGCGCGACTCCACCAGATGCAGCTGGCCGTCCGGGTAGTCGTCGTTGGCCCGGTCGCGGTCGAGGAAGAAGACGTTGTTGTCCTCGTCTTCCAGCAGCTGGTTGCCGTGGTTGTCGTAGGTGGGCACGAAGTAGTACTGGGTCAGGATGACGCGCAGGCCCTCGACGCCCTGCTCGGTCTTGTCGCGGTCGTCGGTGTCGATGCGGTCGTCGGAAGTGTCGGAATCGTTCTTGCCGTCGTAGTCCTCGTCGTACCACGCCTGGCCCACCAGGCTCGAGCGGTCGGGCGGCACGAAGCCGGCGTTCATGGCGTTCTGGTTCTGGCCGATGGCGAAGTCGTAATCGAAGGTGCCGGTCACCGTCTCCGTCGTCGGACGGCCGTTGGCGTCGACAGCCTCGTGCTTCTCGGACCAGCCGTAGGCGGTGCGCTGGTTCGCCCAGCTGGCGCCATCGACCAAGCCGGCCAGCACGATGCGCCAGGCGGCGTTGTTCTTCGAGATCTCGCCCTCGACGGTCTCGCACTCCTTGATGGTGCACGATCCATCGGAGTGCGTCGCATCGGCGGTCTGGATGTTCTGCTCGTCCAGGAACACCGGGTAGTTGTTGGTCTCGTAGCGGCTCCACACCTCGGCCATGCCGTCGGTGTTGGTGTCCTCGTGCTGCTCCTCGGCCGTCACCATGGGCTGGACGCGGGAGTTCACCACGTCGTGGGCGGTCGTCTCGGCCTCGAAGGTGGTCACAAGCAGCGAGGACATGCCGTCGGCGGCTTTCTCGCCGTTCACTTCCACCGTATAGGAGGCAAGCGCGTACTCGTACTTCTTCGCCGTCGAGTTCCAGGTGCGCACGGCCGTGGGCAGCTGATCGAACAGGTAGTAGCCGGACACGTCGTGCAGCTCGGTCGTACCGTCCTTGGCGAGCGCCTTCAGGTTCTCGTTGTCACCGGTCAGCACGGCCACCTTGCCGCCGCCCAGGTAGGTGGAGTTCGGCACCGTGAAGGTGAGGCGCTCGGCCGGGGAGGCGTCCACCATCTGGCCCGCCTCGTTGCGCACCTTGTAGGTGCCAGAGGTCGGGTTCAGCGTGTCGGTCTTCGCCTCGGTCACGCCGTCGGCCACCTTCTCGGCCATGACGTTGCCGTCGTTGCCGAAGTGCGGGTTGAGCTTCCAGGTTCCGTCGGCGCCGAGCACGTACTGCTTCAGGATGACCTGCTTGTCGTTGTAGCCGTACTCGAGGTAGTCGGCCTCGGTCTTGGTGCCGTCCTTCTCGGTGGTCACGCGCGTCTCGGTGTTGTAGTTGTACAGGCCGTCGTAGTCGGCGTCCTCCCAGACGTAGCCGTCGATGGCGTAGGCGGGAGGCTTAATGAGGCCGCCGTCGTTGTGGTCGCGGCTCGCGCCCATCATGAGGTCGTAGGCCACGAGCGTCTTGCCGCCGACGGTGGCGGTCATCGGGTCCTTCACTTGCACCTTGCCGTCGGCATCCAGCACCGGGTTTCCGTTCTCGTCCAGCACCAGATTCGGCGTCTGGTCGTCGTTGTTCGACGCCGGCGCGTAGACGATGTTCGACTCGTGGGACACCAAGCCATCGGGCGTGGTGCCGTCGTCGGCCACCGTCTCCAGAAGGATGATGTACTCGTCGGGCTCCACCAGCTTGTTGTCGCCGGCAAGGTCGGAGTTCTCGCGATAGCCGGCGCCGGTCAGGTGGTACTTCGCGCGGAAGAGCTCGTTTTCGGTGACGCGCGGATCGCTCACGCGCACCTTGTAGCCGTAGGCCACCCACGTGTCGGTGCCGTTCACGTTGCGCAGGCCCGCCGTCTCGAGATTGTCGAAGCGGTAGGTGCCCGAGCGGTACAGATCGGGCGTGCCGGTCAGCGCGCCGTCGATGTCCTCGCCGAGCTCGGTGGGCTTCGTCTTGTCGGTATCGCGCTCGATGAGCACACGATCGGTCGTGGTCACGGCTGCAGACGCCGTGTTGCCGGCAGCCCACTTCGTGGTGTCGGGCACCCAGTTCGCGCCATCGAAGTAGTAGCGCTCGAGCGTGACCTCGTAGCCGTCGAGAGCCTCTTCCTCCTCGACGACGTTGCCGTTCTCGTCGAAGGTCACGTCCTGGATGCCGTTGTTGTTCTCATCGTTCCACAGCACGCCGGAGATGGACTGCAGGGTGGGGTGCACCATGCCCATGTCGCCGCCCTGGACAACCTTGGGCAGCGGCACCTTATGCTCCCACGCGCCGCCGTTGCCGTCGGGAATGGAATCCACCACGACCGTTTCCATGTCCACCGTGAGCCAGTCGTAGGCCGCCACGCCGTACAGCGGCGCGTCCGGACGAACCAGCTGCTCGGTGCTCACGCGGGCAAAGTCGCTCGCGTGAGCAAGCTTTGTCTTATTCTCTCCCTCGGTCACGCCCTCGCTGGCCACCACGATGCGTCCGCCGTGCTCCTCTCCGTCCACATCGCCCACCGAGGTGCGCGTGCCAGCGATCTCAAGGCCGCCCTCGGCCGCAATGACGGTGCGGTCGGTAACGGTGCGGCCCAGGCGCACGGTCTTGCCGTCGCCCTCGTATTTTGCGAAGTTCACCACGCCGAAGCGGTCGGTAGAGGCCACGTCGGACTCCACCTCATCGGCCTTGCCGGCGTGGTAGCGGGTGAGCATCCAGCTGGTGCCGTTGGCCTCGACGTCGGAGCCGTCGTGGGCCAGGCCGTCCACTTCCACCTCGTAGCTGGCCAGCGAATAGGTATCGCCGTACATCGGGGCCGAGCCGGCCGGGTAGTCGGTGGCCTTATCGGCGTTCACCAGCGTGGTGCCGGCATCCGCGGCGTCCGCCTTGCCGACGTAGCGCGGCGCGAGCTCGATCTCCTTGTGAACCTCGTCGCCGCAGCCCACCCAGCTGGTGGGCAGGTTGTAGAAGGCGTAGGTGCCCGGATCCAGGTCGTCTACCACATTGCCCAGGTAGTCGAGGCCCAGAGGACCGGTAGTCACCGTGCGGTCGCCGTCGCCGTTGATGACATACTGGACTTTCCCGTCGCGTACTGTTTCGGTCTTAGTCGGATTGTAGGTGACCACGCGCTCCCAATCGGGATTCTCGGCGGTGCCGTTGTTCTTCCAGGTGACATCGCCGCCAAAGGCGCGGGTGCGCACCCAGAAGCCCAGGGAACCCTCGTCGCCGCGAGCCGCGCGCACATCGCCCGCCGCGCCCTGCTCGGCGCGGTCGTACAGCAGCTGCCACGCGAGCTCGAGCGTCGCGTCGGTGGACTTGTCGATGGTCTTCATGGCCTCGATGGGATCCATCTTGTCGATGCCCAGCTTCTCAAGATCCTCCTTGGTCAGCAGGTTGTAGACCAGATGGGCATGGCGCAACGCGAAGCTCTTCCACAGGTCGTGGGTCACGTAGTGCCACTGGGTCAGCGCCACGGTGCGACCGGGCAGGCCGTTCTCGAAGGCAGGCTGGTAGATGCCGTCGTAGGAGCGCTCGCGCTCGGCGCGGTCGAGCACCGGGTTGCTGGCGGCCCACTGGTCGCTGTAGGAGTCGTCCCACACCACATCGGTGACGGAGGTCTCGGGAATCTTTATGAAGCCGCCGTCGCCGCCCTGCTGCACCTGAACGTTCTCATCGGTGTCGTAGGTGACGCCCTTGTACTTCTTCCGGGTCCTACTGTTGGTGGAGCTTTCCACCGCCTCGTGGGCTACGATGACCATGCCGTCGGCGCGGCCGGCCGGCACGCGGTTCTTGAAGGCCGCGTTCGTGTCGGTATCGCCCATCGCCGGCACGGAGTCCTGCATATCGATGAAGCGGTTCACCAGGCCGAAGGCCTTGGTGGTGCTGTCGAGGGCGTCCAGGCCCTCGGAGGTGTAGTAGCGGAAGGCATCGGACTCGGTGCGCATGCCCTCGGCGTCACCCGCCGCCACCACGTCGTCCAGGTCGCCCGCGACGTGCGGACGGGTCAGGGTGTAGCCGGCGATGGCCTCGTTAGGCACCTGCTGGTAGAGGTCGGCCGGGTTGGTGTCGGCCACGGCTACGGTGTAGCCGCACAGATACTCGCGGTCGCTCGCCTCGCCCAGCTTCTGGGCATCGGGCTTCTTGAAGCTCGTGGGCACAAGGTCGGTGCGGTACTGGCCCAGCTCCAGATCCTCCTCAGGGTCGGTGCCGTAGGAGGTGGTGAAGGGATAGTACGGGTCGAGCACACGGTTGCCGTCCTCGTCGAGGCTGTAGGTGCGCTTCCACGTGCCGTCCGGGCCGCCGGTCTTGTCCGTGTCGTCCAGGTAGTACTTGGTCAGGCGGATGCGCACGCCGCCGATGCCGCGCTCGCCCTCGGAGACGAGGTTGCCGTCCTTATCGTAGACATCCTCCTGGCGGATGCCGTCGTAGTTGGCATCCTCCCAGATGTAGCCCTCAATGGGAGCGGAGGGCGGCACGATGTAGCCGCCGTTCATGCGGGTCTCGTTCTTGCCGAAGGCCAGATCGAACGAGGCCAGCGGCGCGTCGCCGTTCTTTTCGGCGGAGTTCACCACATACGGCGTGCTGCCCGTGCGGGCGCCCTTGGCATCGGCGGTGGTGGAGCCGGCCAGCACGATGACGGAGTCCATGGTATGGATGTCGCCGTTGGAGCTGAACTTCTGGCTGCGGACGAGCGGGAAGGTCTCGGGGCCGTAGCGGTAGGCAAACGACGAGGTGCCGCGCACGTTGGCCTTGCCCTTGGAGCTCCACTGATCAACCAGGTAGTTCGGGGCAGCAAGTTTGTTCTTCACCGGGTAGTCGGAGGTCTGCACCTCGTAGTTGCCCGGCTTGAAGTCGGCGTTGCCGCGGATGGCCACGGTGTAGCCGGCCAGGTACTCCTTGCCGTTGGTGAACACGCGCACGGGCAGGTCGTCGAACTGGTAGTAGCTGTCCGCTTCCTTGCCGGTAACGCTCTTGTTGCGGGTGGTCACCGTCTTGTAGTAGAAGGGCGCCTTGGTCGTCTCGGTCGGGCTCCAGTCGCGATCGTTGCCGTACTCCGTGAACGCGCCCTGGGGCACCGGGAACCAGTGGTCGGCCGGGGCGTCCGCCTCGGGGTTCGCGTTGCCGCCGTTGGTGCGGTCGGGATCGTAGTACCACTGGCGCAGGTACAGCCTCGTCGGGCGATCGGGCACCGGCTGCTTCTCGGGGTTCTTCAGCTCGATGGTCATGCCAGTGTTGACCATATCCTCGTAAGTGCCGGGAATAAGGTTGTAGATGCCGTCCTTGTAGTCGTTGTCCTTCCACACGTAGCCGCCGATGGCGCGGTAGGCCGGAGCGATCTCGCCCACGTCGCCGGCCACCTCGGTCACTACCGGATGCGTCCACTGGTAGGTGGCCGCATCGGCGGTGTCCATGGCGTTGGATACCGGGATGTCGGCGAAGCTGGCCTGGATGCCATCAGTCTTGCCGTTGTTCACCTCGGCCAGGATGACCTGGCCGTCGTTGGCGCGCACCGAGCCGTCTGCCGCGTAGCGGTGCTGGATGGGCCAGCTCTGGTACAGGGCCTTGATGGCGCCATCGGTGATGTCGAGCTCATCGGCGTTGCCGGCCACGCCCGCCTTGGTGCCGGGCACGTCGGAGTCGACGGCGAGCCCTTTGGCGGTCGCGTCAGCGTCGGCGAAGCTTACGGGTTGATGCGGCGTGGTGATGTGCCAGGGGTCCCGCTCGCCCTTCACGTAGCCGCTCTTCAGGTAGTTCTTGGGGGCCGCCAGCTCCACGCGGTAGGCGGCAAGGAAGTACTCGTCGATGCCGCTGTTGGCGTCGAGCACCACCACGGCCGTGGGCAGGTTGTCGAAGACGTACTCGCCGTCGACCACGTCCACCAGCTTGTAGCCGGCGGCCTCCTTCGCGTCGGCCACGACCTTCTGGGCACCTCCGGCCGCATAGGTCTTCACGGCCACCACGCCCATCTTGTTGCGGGCATCGGCACGGTTCTCGCCGTTGCTCACAACCGGGATGCAGACGACCTTGCCCTGGTCGGTGATGTCGGTCGGATCCTTGACGATGGTGGCCTTGGTGGTCACCCAGTCGGAACCGAAGCCGATGTTCTGCACCCAGGCACCCACGGCAGACGCCTTGGCCGTATCGTCGGTGGACTTGGTGCCGTCAGCGGCGACCCATTCCACGAGACCAGCGTCATCGCCGGTCTTGATCTGGGCGAAGGCCGCGGCGCCCTTGGGCACGTAGTGCCACTGGGTGGCAAGCACCGTTTCGCCGACAAGCCCTTGCTCGTCATCGGCGCGGACGCCATCGGGAGCCGTGTTGTCGTCGGATTCGGTGTCGTCCCACACGATGCCGGTGATCTGGGAGGTAGGCGCCTTGAAGAGACCCGTGTTCACGTGCTCGCGCTTGAACACCTGGTTGGCCACGTCGTAGGCCACGCCTTCCATAGAGAAGGTGTAGGGGGTGTTGGCGGCCGGCGTGGAGGAGTTGGCGGTCACGATGAAGCCAGTCTTCTCGGCCAGGCCCTTGCCGTCCTGCTCCACAGGCTTGCCATCGGCGCCGGTGATGGCGCCGTTCTTGTCGGTAGCGGCGAACTGCGGGTAGCTCGTCACGATGGCCGTGTCGTAGCCGTCCACCATGGCCGAGCGGTGGATGTCGCGCTTGGCATCCGAGTCGGCGTTGGTGGCCCACACCGGCGAGGAGCTCTTGTCGCCGTTGTGGAACACCGTGAGCACGTGGCCCTCGGGCAGGTTCGGCTCGGTCAGGCGGTAGGACGCCATGGCCAGGGTGTCGTCGGTAGCCGCGGCATCGCCGGCCGCCACCGGGTTGCCGTTGGTGTCGAACTGCACGTAGGGCAGAAGCCCGGCGGTGTTGTCGTCGTTGAAGGCGAAGGCGCCATCGGCGTCGGTCTTCATGGTGTAGAAGCCGGTATACCCGGTGACCACGGTGGCCGTGGTGCCGGAGGCCTCGTCGGTCACGGTCTTGGTGACCTTGTCGCCGAAGGCCGGGTTCTTGATCCAGGCGCCCACGACCGCGTTCGCGTCGTCGCGCACCAGCTCGATCTCGTAGTACTCCTCGCCGGTGAACGTCTTGGCGGGACGCAGCTCGGTGCCCTTGTTGTTCACAACGTTGGCGGCGGTGAAAGTCACCTTGCTGTAGGTGCGCTTCGCCTCGCCTTCGCCCTCGGTCACCTCGGCCACGGTACCCGTGCCCTCAAGGTAGAACCACTGGGCGAGCTCAACGTCCTGGCCCTTGTTAGGTAACAGAGGAGAAACTTCGGAAAAATTTTTTCGTCGAGGAGATTTCCGTGCAAAAAACCCGACCAACGGACTCAGCATTCGAATCCGTTGGTCGGGTGCTTCAACCTTGGCGCAAACGAAGCGATCCGCCCCTCTTTTCAATCGAGGGCGAGCGGTTTTACTTCATGAGCTTTTTGATGAGCGCCTCGTAGGCCGCGACTGCCGCCTGAAGGTCGGACTTGTGGCTCTCCCAGTACTCGTCAAGGGCCTGGCGCATAACCTCGGCTCGCGTGATCTTCATGACCGACGCCAAAAGGTCGGCGTGTTCTCTCTGCTCGGCCGTCATGGGCACCCGCACCTGGGCGGTCATACGTCCGCTCGTCCCCTCTCCGGCTTGGACCGGCGGCTCGGCCTCAACGCTTTTCTTGCGCGGCTTGCGCGTACGGGCAGCGGCCCTAGACGCGCCGGCGGCCCGGGAAGGCGCGTCCGCATCCTCCACCGCAGCAGCCGCCGCATCGGCGGTCTCAGTTGTCCCCGCCGCACCGGCGATTTCGGCCGTCCCCGCCGCACCGGCGACCTCGACCATCCCCGCCGTATCGGCGGCCTCGACCATCCCCGCCGCATCGGCGGCCTCGGCCGTCCCCGCCGCGTCAGATGCCGCTAGCACCGAGGCGATGCCGTAGGAGACCGATGGGATTGCCTCGCACCGAGGCTCTTCCGTATAGTCCTCGGCGAAAAAATCGGGCATCGCGGCGGCCTGGGTCACATCAAGGGAGGCGCTTCTCACCTCATGGGTTCGCGACCGTCTCGGCGCCGCCTTCGCGCCGTCCTTCTCGGACGATCTCGCCGAGCTGCCCGAAGGGGAGATCCCCCTCTCGGGCGCCGCCAGATCCTCCTGGGCGGCGCCGATGTAGGCGGCTGCCGCGCGCGCCGCATCCATCTGGGCGCGCAGATCCTTCTTAGCCATTGATGTCCTCCAGCAGCTCCTCGATGAAGAACCGGTAGTCGTAGGCCACCTTCGCCGAGGGGGCGTACGCGAAAAGTGACTGTTTCACCGCTTGGGACTCCTTGATGACGGTGGCCTCGCGAATCCAGGCGCGGAACACCTTGGTATCGAGTTCGGCCGCCATCGCCTCGGCGTCCTCACGGATGATCTTCGATATGGGCGTGCGCGGGTTGTAGCGCATCAGCAGGATGCCGGCTATCTTGAGATCGGGATTGGTGTACTCGCGGATGGCCTGGATGGTGGCCGCCAAATCGGTGACGCCGTCCAGGGAATAGGCATCGGCCTGAGCGGGTATGACTACCCAGGAGGCCGCCGTGAGCACGTTCACCGTGAGCGTGTCGAGCGCCGGCGGCGTGTCGAGGATCGCGAAGTCATAGCGATCGGAGACGGCCTCCAGCGCCTTGCGCAAGCGGTAGTCCTTCCCCACCGAGGGCATGAGGTCGTCGGCCTTCCCGTTCAGGCGGCTGGCCGGCACGGCATCGTAGCCATCGATGGTCTGCGCCGCAGCGGCCACGCCCGCCTCGCCCGTGAGCACGTCAAGCGACGACAGAACGCCGCCTGTCTGAGCCTTCAGCGTGGTGGAGAGGTTC
The DNA here is from genome assembly GCF_024462535.1 of Adlercreutzia sp. DFI.6.23. Lineage (NCBI taxonomy): Bacteria > Bacillati > Actinomycetota > Coriobacteriia > Eggerthellales > Eggerthellaceae > Adlercreutzia > Adlercreutzia sp. DFI.6.23. The sequence goes on along the minus strand of NZ_JANGBP010000002.1, from coordinate 61,264 downwards.
ATCTGGGGGTCGAGGTCGATATAGAGCACCCGCGCCCCGTCTTCGACCAGCTTCGCCCCGATGGCCAAGTTGGTCGTCGCCTTCGCAACGCCGCCCTTTTGAGAGGCGGCCGCCAGTGTGATCATAGCCTTCCCTTACTGCCGCGACGAGGCCTCGCCCCACTGCGCCGTTCTCTATGGGACGTACTATTACATATAATGTTATGTTGTCTATAGGGTTCTAGAGTTCAAGGGGCTTCCAAATCCCATCTTCGGTAATGATGGCCGTGACGAGGGCGTAGGGCGTCACATCGAAAGCCGGGTTGCGCACCGTAACGCCGAAGAGGGGTTCGGCGAGCACCTCGGACGAATCGCGCTCCTCAATGGAGATGTCGTCGCCTGTCTTCGTTATGCAATCGATGGTGCTTCTTGGGGCAGCCACATAAAACGGAATTTGGAAATGACGAGCCATGATCGCCAGCCCCAAGGTGCCCACCTTGTTGGCCGTATCCCCGTTGGCGGCGATGCGGTCGGCCCCGACGATCACGGCATCCACCTTCCCCTCGGCCATAAGCGACGCCGCCATATCGTCGCACTGCAGCGTCACCGGCACCCCAGCGCGCGCCAACTCCCACGCCGTCAGGCGCGCCCCCTGGTTCACCGGGCGCGTCTCGTCGGCATAGACGCGGTTGATAAGCCCTTCTTGCGCAGCCGCATAAACAACGCCGAGCGCCGTGCCGTAGAAAGCCGTCGCCAAGCTGCCCGCGTTGCAGTGCGTGAGGATGTTGAGACCCTGCCGCCGAACAGGTGCGGCCACACGCGAAGAGCCGTCGATGCCATGGGAGGCCTCCGGGGCGTCTCCCCTCCCGTCCCGTTTATCCGCAATCTCGCGCAGCAGCATGGCCCCATGGGCGCCGATACGGCGGTTCACCGCCTCGTCCTCGGCAATGAGGGCCCCTGCGAGCCCGTAGAGCGCCTCGGCCGCCTCTGCGGCCGTCTTGCCGGCGCTGCGGGCCTCCTGGGCCGCCTCCACGGCCCTGCGCACGCCCCAGGACAAGTTGACCGCCGTCGGCCGCGCCCCGGTGATCACGCGGGCAGCCTCTTCCAAGCGACGGTCGAAATCGGCACGAGCGCCCTCCCTCCCGAAACCGCCACCTGCCTCCGGATCGCCTTGCCTCACGAGGTTGGCGGCGCTCTCGTCCGCCGCGCACTCGAAGGCGGCCAGCATCACCGCCGCCGCCCCCGCCACGCCGATAGCCGGCGCGCCGCGAACGGCCAGCGTCTTCACGGCATCCACGACCTCGCGCCAGTCCGCGGTGCGCACAAGAGCCAGATCATCTGGCAGAAGCCGCTGGTCCACGAACCCCACCACGGGCCCTCCCTCGCTCTTCTCAACCCAGATCGTCCGCGGCAGGTTCCCCAAATCAAGATTCATGTCATATCTTTCATATTAGCACTTTCGTGCATGATACTATTGTGCTATATTAATCGTGGCAGGTGGTGTGGTCGCCTCTTCTTCGGAAGGAGCTACCATGGTTTCTTTGCAAGAGCTATTCGCGTTCTGCTTAATAGTAATTGAGCTCATACGCTTGACGGTAGACCTTTTGAGTCGAAGAAAAGAGTAGAAGAGCCGTCCCACCAGCAGCGGAACGGCCCCTCTTCACGTAATGTGACAATGAGAGGCGGCCGTCCTACCCAAGGTGTCCACCTGCCATTTCAGTTGCGATTATAGCGCCCTCGTTCGCGCTGTCAAGCAAAAGAGGACCGCCCCGTCGTGCGGAGCGGCCCTCGGGACTCAAGCTTGTTCAGCAGACGCCTAGCGCTGCTTGATGGCTGCCTGGGCAGCGGCCAGACGGGCCACCGGCACGCGATAGGGCGAGCAGCTCACGTAGTCCAGACCGATGCGGTTGAACGTGTGGATGCTCTCCGGGTCGCCGCCGTGCTCGCCGCAGACGCCGCAGACGAGATCGGGGTTGCCCTCATGCCCCAGCGCCACACCCATTTCCACGAGCTTCGCCACACCGGCGTCAATCGTGGCGAAGGGGTTGTACGGCAGCAGGTGCTCGTTGAGGTACTGCGGGACGAACTCGCCCTCCACGTCGTCGCGGCTGAAGCCGAAGGTGGTCTGGGTGAGGTCGTTGGTGCCGAAGGAGAAGAAGTCGGCCTCGGTGGCGATCTCGTTGGCGGTGACGGCCGCGCGCGGCAGCTCGATCATCGTGCCAACGGGGATATCCAGCTCGACGCCCTCCGCAGCGGACACGTCAGCGATGACGGCCTCGGCCACGCCGCGCAGCTTCGCGAGCTCGGGCAGCACGGACACGAGCGGGATCATGATCTCGGGCTTCGGCGAGAAGCCTTCCTTCTGTAGACGAGCGCAGGCCGTGGCGATGGCGCGCACCTGCATCTCGGGGAGGATGGGATACACAATGCCCAGACGGCAGCCGCGCATGCCGAGCATCGGGTTCTGCTCCGCGAAGCCGTCGATCTTCTCGAGCAGGTCGCGCTTCTCGGCGATGGCGTCGGGGGCGGCGCCGGTCGCCTCCATCTTGGCGATCTCAACAGCCAGCTCGCGCGGGCTCTCCAAAAACTCGTGCAGCGGCGGGTCGAGCAGGCGCACGATCACCGGCAGGCCGTCCATGGCCTTGAACATGCCGTAGAAGTCGCCCACCTGGGCCTCGAACAGATCGGCGACGGCCTTCTCGCGGATGAGCTCGTCGTCGTTCAGAATGAAGGTCTGGATGATCTGCTTGCGATCGCCCAGGAACATGTGCTCGGTGCGGCAAAGGCCGATGCCCTCGGCGCCGAAGTCGCGGGAGAGCTGGGCGTCCTCGGGGTTGTCGGCGTTGGCGCGCACGCCCAGGGTGCGAACCTCGTCGGCCCACTCCAGGATGGTGTCCAAGTCGCCGGTGAGCTCGGGCATGACCAGATCCACCGCGCCCAAGACCACGATGCCCGTGGTGCCGTCAATGGAGATCATGTCGCCCTCGCGGATGACCAGATCAGTGCCGGCGATGGCGGCCTCCTTCTTGGCCGCGTCGATCTTCAGCGCTTCCACGCCGCACACGCACGGCGCACCCATGCCGCGGGCGATGACGGCTGCATGGCTGGTCTTGCCGCCATGGGAGGTGAGGATGCCCTCGGCGGCGATCATGCCGGCGAGGTCGTCGGGGTTGGTCTCCCAGCGCACGAGCACGCACTTACGGCCGGCCTCGGCGGCGGCCACGGCGTCGGCGGCGGAGAAGACGGCCTCGCCCACCGCGGCGCCCGGGGAGGCGTTCAGGCCGCGGGCCACCACGTCGTAGGTGGCGTTCTTGTCGAACTGCGGGTGCAGCAGCTGGTCGAGCTGGTCGGGGGCCACGCGCATGATGGCCTCTTCCTTGGTGATGAGGCCTTCCTTCTCCATCTCGATGGCGATGCGCAGGGCGGCCGCTGCGGTGCGCTTGCCGGCGCGCGTCTGCAGCATCCACAGCTTGCCCTGCTCGATGGTGAACTCGATGTCGCACATATCGCGGAAGTGGTTCTCCAGCACGTCGAAGATCTCCTCGAGCTGGGCGCCGGCCTCTTCCAAGCCCTCGACGGTCTTCAGATCGGCGATGGGGCTCGTGTTGCGGATGCCGGCCACGACGTCCTCGCCCTGGGCGTTCACCAGGTAGTCGCCGTAGAACTCGCGCTCGCCGTTGGCGGGGTTGCGGGTGAAGGCCACGCCCGTGGCGGATGTGTCGCCCTTGTTGCCGAACACCATGGACTGCACGTTGACGGCGGTGCCCAGATCGTCGGCGATCTTCTCCTTCTGGCGGTAGAGGACCGCGCGCGGGTTGTTCCAAGAACCGAAGACGGCCTCGATGGCCAGCTGCAGCTGCACCATGGGATCCTGCGGGAAGGCAACGGCGCCATCGACGACGAGCGACGGATAGGCCTCGCCGTCGACGTTCTCAGCGAAGATGGCCTTGAACTCGTCGACGAGCTCCTGCAGGTCCTCGGCAGTCAGATCGGTGTCGGAAGCGACGCCGCGGTCGTTCTTCATGGCGACGATGGCGTTCTCGAACAGATCGCCGTCGAGACCCATCACGACGTTGGAGAACATCTGGATGAAGCGGCGGTAGGAGTCCCAAGCGAAGCGCGGGTTGTCGGTCTGCTTGATGAGGCCGTTGATGGACTCATCGTTAAGGCCGAGGTTCAGCACGGTGTCCATCATGCCGGGCATGGAGAAGGGGGCGCCGGAGCGAACGGACACGAGCAGCGGGTCCTCGGCGTCGCCGAGGCGCTTGCCCATGCGCTCCTCCAGGTCGGCGCGGTACTCGGCGATGGTGTCGAGCGCGCCTTCCGGCCACACGTTGCCGGCGTTGGCGTACTCCATGCAGGTTTGGCACGTGATGGTGAATCCGGGAGGCACCGGCAGCCCGATGTTGGCCATCTCGGCGAGGTTCGCGCCCTTGCCGCCGAGCACCCACTTCATCTCGGTGTTGCCCTCGGTCACATTGTTCCCGTTGGCGTCCTTGCCGAAGGCGTAGACGCGCTTCACTGCTTCTGTCACCTTACTTCTCCTTAAAGCTTAAGCGACGCCCCTTGTGCGCGCCGCGATTGCCTTACCCGCGCTTTTACACCCGCTGCATCCGCTACCGCCCCGCCGCCCTCTCGGGCGCGTCGAGCGCAAGTGGCGGCGTGCGCGCGCATTGGCGCGGTTGCCTTTCCCGCCATGCCAGCCGAGCCGGACAAGGCGCCCCGCTTCGTTCCGAGCTTAGCCGCAGGCACATCGCGGGCATCCCCGAGCATCGTGGATATCCCGAACGTCGCGAACATCCCCGAGTCGCGGGCATCCCTGTTGCCTGAGCACCGAAACGAAACAAGTTGGCTTCAATTATAAGGGATAATCTCGCCTATTTCGCGATTCCCCTCCCCCATCAGGCCGCAGTACCCCAAAATCTCACAAGCGGTCGTTTGCAACCCCAACTCTCCCCGCTCATCTGCCGATGGTGCATCATTCGCCCGAGACAATGGCGCTCAAGAAACGCAGCAGGAAAAACACTCTGGACAACGAGCACAGCGGCACACGACAGTCTGAACAGTCTAGGAAATAGACACAGTGGCATACAGCCGCATTTCGATGCAAGCCCTCCACGGCCAGAAAATCGGCGTTAACTGCATCACGGGCCAAAAAAGTGGCGCTGACTGCATTTTGGCAAGCCATCTTCGTGGGTTTTGGCCAAAAAGCATTCCTCAGCTGCAAAAGCGACGCGCAAATCGCATCTCCGTCCTCTACCACAAGCCCGTGACCTGGCCTTTTGATAACCCTTCTTTTCCCAGCTGAAGACAGTGGTCAATTTTCCCGTCTTAACTGCCAGTTCGCAATGCTTTTTTGTCCAGAAAGTACCCGAGCAACGCTAGCGATCAGAGCCCGTGGCTGGGCACCCCCGCTAAAACACCTCTACGTGCAGCGCGCTTGACCGACAGCAAGACCGCTGCGCCGCAACCCACCCCTCGTCGAGATAATCGTCCATGGACCATCTCAGCTGATAGAGTCGTTTTTGCCTTAATGCGAAGTTCTTGCAGCGCAAGCGTAATCGCGTGCCTCGTCTTGCGTGCGCCTCCTGGGCGACGTGGCGCATAGCCGAAGCGCTGGCCAACTGCGAAGTTGTAACGGTGATTACCTTCAGGCCGTCACTTTCCAGCGCCATGCGCTTTGTCGCGTCAAGCGTCGCCTGGCGCGCCGTAAGATGCTCGGCATTCGAATCGAATTCAATGTCGAGCTTGCAGTCCGGCAAATACAGGTCTGGAACCAAGCTCTCCCGTCCAGCAAGCGCTTTTGCCCGCTTCGACGGCTTAATGCGCCTGTTCATCACCGACCCGCTCAATCCGAAACCGCCCAACCGTGCTGGGAGTCCGAGCACAAGTCGCATGAACACTTCAGGCGGCGATGCTGCCTCGGCACAGACAAACCGCAGAGCCTCCCGTGCACGTGCAAGGCCATCGTGACCTGGGCATCGCTCGAGATAGGCGCCGATGCGTCGAGGGCTTGTCAACGGGGTTCGTCCCATAAGCCCCGACGGCACCGAGGGATCGAGGCCGAAAGTCCCGCACAGAAAGCATCCCGCTTGAATCAGCGGGAGAAGATCGAGGCTCTGGGCCAGCTGAAGAAAGCATAATTCGGGACACGAAACAATAACGCCATGATCGATGCGCAAAAAGGATCCCGATCGATAGGGATACGACGAGCCATGCAGATGCACATCATCGAGGGTGCAGCGCTCCCACTTAGGAACCAAGCAATGCACGGGGCGCGTAAGGTAAGGCATTCGCTCACGCACATAGTCCAGGGTAGCCTGCGTAGGGTAGCAGGATTTATCAAGGACGCTGGGGGGCGCCACCGCAGAAGGCGCATCGCCCGCAACGAGATAGTAGGCGAATGCCGACTCGCCGTAGAGAGCAACGCGCATGAACCTCCCCTTCCGATCGTTTGAACAACCGCCTCTCGCTTCGTTTCGCCTCCGCAGCGCGCAGCTTGAGCGATCCGACGCAACGGGCGAGAGGAAAGTGTTCCGCGTACTCTATGCCAGAAGCAGGCAATTGACTAGGGGTGCATTTTGCCGTCATCCCCGGCGCCAGTCGGGACTCCATCGGGAATGAAACGAGACATTGCGTTGAAGTTTTCAAAGCACGAGGTCACATGAGGGGAGTTATCAACAACCACGCAAGCCGATCGTCGTGCCGTTCCCAAAACGCAAAATACTTCAGGAACAAATTTCTCGTTGCTCTTCTTCGGCGAGCACCCACTGCACAAGATCCGCACATTCACGGCATTCCACGCAATTGCTCTGAAAGATATCTGGATCCGCAGCGGGGTGCGCTCGACGAAGCTTGCGGCGGGGCGCGAGCAGCAAGGCGCGCAGGGCTCGACGAGACACAAGAGGAGCGTGCCCGGCAACACATGCAGCAGAGCGCGACCGACAAATCAGGATCCTCTGGCGCGCCTCATGAATTCTTTTGGCCAAAAATGCCACGCTAGCTGGCAGCTATCGCCCTTATTTTGCCCACTAATTTGTTTTTCCGAAAAGAGCTCTATAGCAGACTAAAGTTTTCCCTGTTCAGGAGCGCGCAGTTAGTACTCCGATTGAGCCCAGCGTGAAGCTGATGCAGCCAGCGGCTCCTTTTTGGCCAGAACCTGCCCTCAAAGCCTCCGCAAAAGCAGTTTCCGCCACTTTTTTGACCAGCATTGGGAACAAAGTCGAGCAAGGCGGGGCGCGGGCGCGGGCAAGGCGGCGTAGCGGGGGCTAGTCGATGATGTCGGTATTGGAGGGGTGGCTGCGCTCGTAGTAGCGGAGGATCTCCTGGGCGGTCTCCTCGACGGCGCGGCCCTCGGTGTGCACGACGATGCAGCCGAGCCGGCGCATGAGGGCGCGACTGGCCTCCAGGTCGCGGTAGATGTACTCCGGATCGGCGTAGTTCTTCGCGAGCATGGCGAACTGGCCGCCGCCGGCCTTCCCCGCCGCCTTCTTGATGCGCTTGCGCCGGATGTCCAGCAGCACCTCCGGCGTGATCATGAGGCCGAACAGGCGCGTGCGATCGACATCGTAGATTTGCGAGGGCGGCTCGGTGGTAGGATCCAGCGGCACATTGGCGACGCGCAGCCCCTGTTGGGCCAGGTAGATGGAAAGTGGCGTCTTGGAAGAGCGCGAGACCCCCAAAAGCACGATGTCGGCCTTCGTGAGGTCCTCGGGATTCTGGCCGTCGTCGTGGGCGATGGTGAACTCCAGGGCGCCGATGCGCTTGAAGTAGTTGTGATCCACCACGCGCAGCATACCGGGCTTGCCCACCGGCTCCATGCCGCTCATCTCGGAGACGGCGGCAACGGCGGCGGTGAGCACGTCGACGGCCACAATGTTGGGATGCTCGGCCAAAAAGCCCTGCAACGGTTCGCGAATGTCGGCGTTGACCAGCGTGTACATGACGAGCATGCGGTCGTCGCCGAGCACCTCCTCGTGATGCCGCGCATGTTCCAAAAGGTAGCCGCGCACCTCCTCGAAGCTCTTCACCTTCGAGAAGATCTCCAGATGCGGGCTCGTGACGCCGAACTGGGCCGCGGCGGCGCGCGCCACCACCTGGGCCGTCTCGCCGATGGAATCGGAGATGATGTGGATGGTGGGCACGCGAGCCGCGCGCTCAGCCGGCGTCTTGTTATGCATTATTTCTTCGCCATCTGGGAGAAGTCGGCCACGTGGGCGAAGACGTTGGCGAAGCGGTTCAAGAGCTTCAGGCGGTTCGCGCGAACCTCCGGATCCTCGTCCATGACCATGGTGGTGTCGAAGAACTCGTCCACCGGCGCGCGCAGGGCCGCCAGGGCCACAAGCGCGTCGGCGTAGCGGTCGTCGGCGAGAGCGGCGGCCACGTTGCCCTCGGCGGTGGCCACGGCCTCGGCGAGCGCCGTTTCCACCTCGGTGAGCTCGGCCTTCTTGTAGCCGGTGCCCAGACCGATCTCGCGCAGGTTGTTCGCGCGGGCAAAAGCGGTGGCCAAGTCGTCGAAGACCTGCGGGTTCTCGGTGCGGGCGGCCTCCAGGGCGCGGGCGCGGCGAGCGAGCACGATCGGCTCCTCGATGCCGCAGGCGAGCACGGCGTCGATGGTGTCGGCCTTCACGCCGACATCGCGCAGGGCCACCTTCTCGCGAGTGACGAAGAAGTCGATGATCTCGCGGCGCACCTCGGCGTTGTCGAACTGAAGCCCGGCCTCGCGGTAGATGATGAGCGAGCCGTCGATGGTCTCCACCAGGCTGATCGGCAGGCCCGTCTCCTCCAGGATGGCCAGCACGCCCAGGGCGGCGCGGCGCAGGGCGAAGGGATCGGAGGAGCCGGTGGGCGCCTGACCCACGGCGAACAGGCCGCAGATGGTGTCGATCTTGTCGGAGAGCGCCACCACCTGGCCGATGATGTCGGTGGGGATGGCGTCGCCGGAGAAGCGCGGGCGATAGTGCTCGGCGATGGCGCGGGCCACGCGAGGCGCCTCGCCGGCGGCGGTGGCGTAGTAGCTGCCCATGATGCCCTGGACGCTCGTGAACTCGATGACGGCGCTCGTCACCAGGTCGGCCTTGGCCAGGTAGGCCGATCGCGCGATATCGCGCATCTCGGCGGCCTCAATGCCGGCGGCCGACGTGATGCGGGCCGACAGCTTCACCACGCGAGCGGTCTTGTCGCGCATGGTGCCCAGCGCCTCTTGGAAGACCACTTCATCGAGGCGATCGACGTAGGCATCCAGCGGCATCTTCAGATCCTCGTCGTAGAAGAACTTCGCGTCGTAGAGGCGGGCGGCCACCACGCGCTCGTTGCCGTCGACGATGGTGTCCTCGTGGGCCGGGTCGCCGTTGGAGACGATGATGAACTTGTTGGTGAGTTTGCCATCGGCGTCGTACAGCGGGAAGTAGCGCTGGTGCATGAGCATGGCGTCGACGATGATCTCCTCGGGAACCTTCAGGAACTCCTCGTCGAAGGTGCCCACCATGGGGGTGGGGTACTCGGAGAGGTTGATGACCTCGGTGAGCGTTTTGGCCGGCAAATCGGCGGTGAAGCCGGTAGCCGCCTCGATGGCCGCCACGCCCTTGCGGATGACCGCCTCGCGGGCCTCTTGGGTGGGCACGACGAAGGCGCCCTCCACCACGGACACGAGGTCGTCGGCCGAGGCCACGGTGTGCGGGCCGGGGGCCAGGAAGCGATGGCCGCGCGTCTCGCGATCGGCCACGAGCCCCGCGTACTCCACGGGAATCACCGTATCGCCCAGAAGCGCCACCAGCCAGCGCACCGGGCGCGAGAACATCTCGGTCGTGGTGCCCCAGCGGCAGGACTTCGGCCAGGAGATGCCGTCGATGACGCCGCGCAGCACCTCGGGCAGCAGGGCCGCCACATCCTGGGAGGGAACCTGGCGCACGGCGTAGACGTACTCGGTGCCGTTCTCGTCGCGGCGCTCAAGCGCGTCCACGTCGAGCCCCTTGCCGCGGGCGAAGCCGATGGCGGCCTTGGTGGGGTTGCCCGCCTCGTCGAAGGCGATCTTGGCGGCGGGCCCGCGGAAGACCTCTTCCAGGGCCTCGGTTCGGGCGGCCACGTCGGCCACGATGGCGATGAGGCGGCGCGGGCTCGTGTAGATGGCCACCTCCCCATGGGGGATGCGCACGGCATCCAGGGCGGCGGGTACGAGCTCAGCGAGCTGCTCGGTGGCGCGCTTCAAATCGAAGGCGGGGATCTCCTCGGTGCCGATCTCGAAGGCGAGGGTAGCGGTATCGGACATCTTCTAGGCCTCCTTCTCGGACGACTCGGACGGGGCGGAGACGGCGTCCTCGGCGATGGTCACGAACTCGAAGGCGCGCTCGGAGTGGTCGCCCGCAGCGGCTGCGGCGCCGGGGCATCCGCCGCCGGGCGCAGGCTCGGGGCACGCCGGCACGACGTTGGACGCTGCCTCGGCAGCCGGCTTCGCCAGCGGATCGGGCACATCGGCGAGCAGGGCGTCCAAATCGGACGTGTCGACATCCATGCCCACGACGTTCTTCATATAGGAGGCGCAGCAGGCCTTGGCCAGGGTGCGCACGCGCAGGATGTAGGCCATGCGCTCGGTGGCCGAGATGACGCCGCGGGCATCGAGCAGGTTGAAGGCGTGGCAGCACTTCAGCACCGAGTCGTAGGCCGGCAGCGGCAGGGACGCCTTCAGGGTGCGCAGGCACTCCACCTCGCGGTCGGCGAACTCCTGGAAGAGGAAGTCGGTGTCGGCCACCTCGAAGTTGAACTTGGAATACTCGCGCTCGTTCTCCAGGTACACGTCGCCGTAGGTGAACTCCACGCCGTCGTCGCCGCGGGCCCACACGATGTCGTACATGTTGTCGACGCCCTGGACGAACATGGTGAGGCGCTCAAGCCCGTAGGCGATCTCCACGGGCACCGGGTTGCACTCGAAGCCGCCCACCTGCTGGAAGTAGGTGAACTGGGTCACTTCCATGCCGTCGATCCAGATCTCCCAGCCCAGGCCCCAGGCGCCCAGCGTCGGGCTCTCCCAGTCGTCTTCCACGAAGCGCACGTCGTGGGCCGCCACATCGATGCCGATGGCCTCAAGACTTCCCAGGTACAGGTCCTGGATGTTGTCCGGCGAGGGCTTGATGAGCACCTGGAACTGGTAGTAGAACTGCCCGCGGTTGGGGTTCTCGCCGTAGCGGCCGTCGGTGGGACGGCGGCAGCCCTGCACGTAGCAGGTGCGCCAGGTGTCGGGCCCCAGCGAGCGCAGCGTGGTGGCCGGGGCGTTCGTGCCGGCGCCCACCTCGTTGTCGTAGGGCTGCAGCACCACGCAACCGGTGCTCGCCCAGTAGCGCTGCAGGTTCATGATGACGTCTTGGAAGGTGGGGGGCGTCGCCTTCCCGGCCTTCCCGGGCATGTCTTGTGCCATGGGTCTCCTTTGCTCGAATTACAGCGGGCCGACGTCGGTCAGCGGCCAGTAGATGAATATCGCCTTGCCCGTGACGCTCGACTCCTTGATGGCGCCGAAGTAACGGGAATCCTGGGAATTGGTGCGGTTGTCCCCCATAACCCACAGGCCGCCGGCGGGCACCGTGTAGGGGTAGTCGATGGTAAGCCCGTAGTAGGGCGTTAGCGGATAGGACGGCTCGCCGCGGGTGTAGGGCTCGTCCTGCAGCACGCCGTCTACATAGACGCGGCCGTCGCGCAGATCGACGGTCTGGCCGCCCACAGCGATGACGCGCTTGATGAGGATGCGGCCGCCCTGCTCCGGATCGGGGTCTTGGAAGGTGACGATGTCGCCGGGGGCCGGGTCGCTGCCGTAGTAGGTGATCTTCTCGGAGAAGACCATGTCGCCGGGCATGATGGTCTCCTCCATGGAGCCGGAGGGGATTTCGTAGGCTTGGAAGACGAAGGTGCGCAGCCCCCAGGAGAGCAGCACCACGAGCACCACGAGCACGAGCACGGAGAGCACTGTGCGCAAAAAGCTCGAGGCGCGCGAGGGACGGGGCTGGGGCTGCGGCTGGTAGCCGTAAGGATCGGTCCCATAGCCGTTGTCGTACATCTTCGCGATGCCCCTTCCACGTCTGCGCTCATAATTGTCGGAAACGCTATGATACCCCTTCGGCCGCGCCCGTCGGCGCTGGTTCCAACAACTTCAAAAATTTCTGGTCAGCGGGGGTAAGAAGGTCCGCGGCCTCGGCGGCGGCGATGAGGTCGGGGCGGGCGGCGGCCGTGCGGGCGAGGGACTGCTCGCGCCTCCAGCGAGCGATGGCGGCGTGGTTGCCGCTCGTGAGCACCTCGGGCACCCTCATGCCGCGGAAGTCAGCCGGACGCGTGTACTGGGGATATTCCAGAAGGCCGCTGGTGAAGGACTCGTCCACGGGGCCGTCTGCCGCCCCCAGCACGCCGGGCAGCTTGCGCACCGCGGCATCGATGACCACCATGGAGGCCAGCTCGCCGGAGGTGAGCACGTAGTCCCCCAGCGAGATGACGTGGTCGGCCAGGGCGTAAACGCGCTCGTCGATACCCTCGTAGTGGCCGCAGATGAACAGCAGGTGATCGGCGGCGGCGAGCTTATCGGCATAGGCGTCGTCGAAGGGGCGGCCCTGGGGGGCTAGGAAGACGATCTGGGGGCGGTGTTGTTGCGACTCTTCCACGGCTGAGGCAAGTTTCGCTTCCACGAACTCTTTTCCCAGAATGGCTTCTACCGCCTCGAAGATGGGGTCGCACTTCATGACGAGGCCGGCGCCGCCGCCGTAGGGGTCGTCGTCGGTGGTGCGGTGGCGGTCGTGAGTCCAGTCGCGCAGGTCGTGGGCGCGAAATTCCAAGATGCCCTTCTCCTGGGCGCGCTTCATCATGGACTCGCCCATGACCGAGTCGTACATATGCGGGAACGTGGAGAGGGTTTCGATGAGCATGGGATCCCTTGTCGATGGGTGGCGCGAACGGGCGGAAAGAAGACGACGCGCGGGGCGTCCTACAGATCGAGCAGGCCGGCGGGTAGGGACACATCGATGCGGCGGCCGCCCTCGTCGATGCCAACGATGAACTCGTCCACCAGCGGGATGAGCGCCTCTCCCCCCTCGAGGCGGCGCACCGTGAGCAAAGGCTGGGTCGCGCGCTCGGCAACTTCCACGACCTCGCCCACGTATCCCGCGCGCTCATCGTGCACCGACCAGCCCTCCCAGGCGGGCAGCGCCTCGGCCTCTTCCAGCACCGAGGCGTCGATGCCCTCCTCGCGGGCCAGAAGCTCGCAGCCGGCCAGAAGCTCGGCACCGCTCAGATCGGACACCTCGTCGAAGAAGACGAGCGCCTCGTTCTCGGCTCGCTCCGTCACCTCGCGCACGGTGAGCGTGCGGGGCGCATCCAGCTGGGGCGGCACGACGGCCAGCGTGAGACCGGGGTGCAGCACAAAGGGAAGGCCCGACGCACCTCGTGCGACGAGCCCTCCGTTCAAATTCTTCGGTTTCGCCAGATAGGCGATAGACATCCAGCCGCGCATTTAGTCGATGAGCTCCACATCGACCAGCTTGCCCGACTTCGACGCGGCGGCGCGGGCCAGGGTGCGGATGGACTTGATGACGCGGCCCTGACGGCCGATGACCTTGCCGGCGTCGTCGGCGGCCACGCGGATCTCCACCATGATGTTGCCGTCCTCGGTCTCGGCGGCCGTGATGTCCAGGACATCGGGCTCGTCGATGAGCGGACGGACGATGGCGTCGGTGAGGCCGGCGAGATCTTCCGTGAGATCGGCCATGGCGCTTAAGCGTTCTCGCGGGCAACCGCCAAAAGCTTCGCCACGCGATCAGTGGGCTGGGCGCCGTCGGCGATCCAGCGGTCGACCTTCTCCATATCGAACTGGATCAGATGCGGATGGGCGCAGGGGTTGTAGCGGCCCACTTCCTCGATGAAGCGGCCGTCGCGCGGAGAGCGGGAATCGGCGACGACGATGCGGTAGTACGGGCGCTTCTTGGCGCCGTGGCGAGCGAGGCGAATCTTGACTGCCATGAAATGGAACTCCTTCTTGTACTTTCATTCTCTATACGCAAGCACTGCTCGCACAGTGCGGCGAAAACAGCAATTGCTTATATTACGGCTTGAGCGCGGGAAAGGCAAGCGCCCATCCACGAACTATCCACGGACGGCAGCCGGAACGACTGGCAACTCCACCACGCGGGTGGCGAGGCGGGAGGCCAAGGCCGGGGAATGGGAGACGAAGATAAGGCCCATGGCGCGCGCCTCTGCCTCGGCGACGAGCGCCCGCCAGATCTGCGCCTGGGTCACGGCGTCCAGCATGGTGGAGACCTCGTCGGCGATGAGGTAGCTCGGGTGCGCGCCGAGGGCCCGGGCGATGCAGAAGCGCTGCAGCTCGCCGCCGGACAGCTCGTGGGGATAGCGCGAAAGCCATGCGCCGCGGATGCCCAGAAGTTCCCGCAGACGGTCCAGCTCCTCCTCGCTTGCGCCGCATTCGGCGAGGCTCGCCGCCATGCGCATGCGCGGATCCAACGTCAGCTCCGGATGCTGCCCGATGAGCTGCACCGGGCACGGGCCGCGTTTGGGGAGCGGCTCACCATCGACGAGCACCTCGCCCGCCCGGGGCGCCAGATAGCCCGCCAGCACACGGCACAGCGTCGTCTTGCCGGTGCCGGAGGGCGCGGCCAGCCGCACGCGCTCGCCGGGGGCAACGGCGAGGGAGATGTCGTCGAGAACGGGGCGACCGTCGAAGGCGACGGAGAGGTGGCGGCCTTCTAGCATAGCGGACTTCCTTCGGTGGTCACGACAAATCCATGCTCGGGCAGGGCGTGCCAGAGCTGGCGGGTGAAGGGGTGGGCCAGCGTGTCAGGCGAGGCGAAAGCAGCGACCGAGGTCTCCTCCACCACCGTGCCGTCGCGGAAGACGGCGACGCGATCGGCCACGGTGAGCGCCAGCTCGATGTCGTGGGTAATGAGCATGACACCGCCCCCATCATCGGCAAAGGCGCGGAAATCCGCGAGCGCCGCCTGGGCCAACGGCAGATCGAGTCCCGGGGTGGGCTCGTCGGCGATGATGAGCTTCGGCGCGTCCATGAGCGCGCAGCACAGAAGCACGCGCCGGGCCATGCCGCCGGAGAGCTCATGGGGGTAAAGCCGCGCGACCTCTTCGGCAAGGCCGTAGCGGGCGAACAACTCCCGACGCCGGGCGCGGCGGCGGCCGGCGTCGGCGCGACGGGCCGCACCGCGTCCCCGCGGCATGCCTTCCACTTGGCGCCCCACCCGCATGAGCGGATCGAGGCTCGCCACCGATTGGGGCACAAGGGCGATGCCCCGCCCGCGCTCGGCGGCCAAAGCGGCGGCGTCCATGGGCCGCCCGTCGAACCAGATGCGCCCGCGCACGAGGGCGTTGGGCTCGAACAGGCCCAGCACCGCGTCGGCCAGAAGCGTCTTGCCCGAGCCCGAGGCGCCCACCACGGCGACGATCTCCCCCTCGTGCACGGAAAGGCTCAGAGAGCGGATGACCTCCACCTCCCGCTGGGGCGCGTGCAAATAGCGCCCCAGCCGTCCCCGATCTGCGCGCGAATCCCCTTGCGCCCGCATCGCCGCCGCTTCCTCATCGTACATGAGAAACGACACGGAGAGGTCCTCCACCGTCAGCAGGTGATGGCCGTGCCCGTGGCGCGACGTGGCCGCATGGGAGTGGTGATGATGCACCGGCTGAGCACCGTGATCGACGGCCTCGTGGGCGACGGCAGGCTTCTCTTCCATACTCCCCTCCTATTCCTGGGCGTAGGCCGGATCGACGAGCTTGCGCAGGCTCGTTCCCACCACATCGAACAACATGACGCAGACGACAAGCGCCAGCCCCGGGAACACCGCGAGCCACCACAGCCCCGCCGACAGGTAGCCCATGGCCTCGGAGAGGATGATGCCGATGGCCGGCATCTCCGGCGGCAGCCCGAAGCCGAGGAAGGTGATGGCCGCCTCGTGAAGGATGGCGTGGGGAAACAGCAGCACGAGCCCCACGACGAACTGCGGCAGCACATAGGGCACCATGTGCCGTGCGGAGATGGCGAGCCGGCCCGCACCGAGACGGGCGGCGGCCGCGACGAAATCGGAGGATGCGCACTGGAGTATTTCCGCGCGCAGGATGCGGGCGAGGCTCGGCCAGTGCGTGAGGGCCACGCCGATGGTGACGCCCCAGAACCCCTTGCCCAAAGCGTAGGAGATGAGGATGAGCAGCACGATATGGGGAATGCCCATCATGAGGTCGATGAGCCAGCTGACCGCATGGTCGGCCCAGCGGGGGCCCAGCGCCGCCGCGGCCGCCAGCGCGAGCGCGATGAGCGAGGAGGCCACAGCCGCCATGAGGCCCACGAGCACGCTGGTGGAAAGGCCGGCCAACGTGCGCAGGAGCATGTCGCGGCCCATCCAGTCGGTGCCGAACGGGTGCGAAAGCGAAGGGGGCAGGCTCTTGGCGGCGAAATCGGTCGCCTGGGCGGCCGGCCCCGCCATGAGACCGGCCACCACAACGGCAGCCAGCAGCAGCGCCCCGCCCAGGGCGAGAGCGAAGGCGCGGCGGCGATTGGGCAACCGAAGGCGCCGCGGCGCCGAGAGCACGGGGGGTTGGTTGGCAAAAACCGCATCAGTCATCAGCGACCTCCTTCTGCCGACGCACCGGGCGCATACGGGGATCCACCAGGCCGTAGATGAGGTTCGCGGCCAAGTTCCCCGCGAACACGAGCGCCGCCGACACAAGTGCGATGCCGGCGAGCAGGGCCACGTCTCCCCCGAGGCCGGCCGTGACGGCGGCCTGGCCGAGGCCGGGATAGCTGAACACCTCTTCCACGAGCACCGAGCCGCCGAAGATCTCGGCGATCTGGGAGAACTGGAGCGTGATGGCCGGGAGCGCCAGATTGCGCAGGCCGTGGCGGATGAGCGCCTCGCGCCGCGTGAGGCCGCGGGCCCGGGCGAAGCGGACGTAGTCGCTGTTCAGCACATCGATGGCCTTGGCCCGGGTGTGCAGCGCCACGTTGGCCACCCCCACCACCGATAGCGTGATGGCCGGCAGCGCCATGTGATGCAGCGCATCGGCGAAGGTGACATCGGCGGCCGCCACTCCCACGGGCACCGAGAAGCCGAGGGGGAACCACCCGAGCCACACGGAGAACACTATGAGCAAAAGCAGCCCCACCCAAAACGTCGGCGAGGCGGCCAGAACGAAGCAGTAGCCGCGCACGAAGCGATCGAGCAGCCGCCCCTCGCGCAGGGCCGCCGCCACGCCCAGGACGAAACCGAGCACGCCGGAGGCGACCCACGCCACCCCCATGAGGGCGAGCGAGTTGGCCGCCCGCGAGGCGATGACCTCGGCCACCGGCGCGTTGTAGCGCAGCGACATCCCCAAATCGCCGTGCAGAAGGTCGCCGGCCCAAGCGAGAAAACGCTCGAGCATGGGCGTGTCGGCACCCCAGTAGGCCGCCAGCGCCGCCCGCTTCTCCTCGCTCATGGACATGAGCGCCGCCTGCCCCACGTTGGCCTGCAGAGGATCCACCGGCGAGAGACTGACCAGCGCGAACGTCACCACCGCCACCGCCACCATCAACAGCAGGAACCGACCAAGCTGCGACACGACGTACCTAGCCATGGCACAACCCCATTACTCTCGCAGCAGCGAGCTTTGGGCGGTGCTCACAAAGCGAGTTCCGCAGATGGTATCGAAGGCGCAGCGAGTACGGGAAAAGGCAATCATGTCGCCTTAGATACCAGCGAGGACTGTCTGAGCGACTGAGCACTGCCCAAAGCTCGCGTCCGACGATGTTCAACATAGTTTTAGCTCCAAGACCACTGGTCGATATTGTTCACCAAAGACCACCCGTGCCCGTGGGGATGCGGCTTCTGCTCGGCCACCTTCAAGCCCTCGCGCTCGAAGTACAAGTGATCCACGTTGGCGAGCCACACCCAGGTGGCCGCCCCCTCCGGCGCCACGCCGGTTTCCGTGGCCGCGTCCCACTGGGCGGCCTGGTAGAAGGGATAGGACTCCTCTACGGTACGAGCCGCCTGGGCCGCTTCCAAGTTCGCGTCCACCGTGTCGTTCATGTACTGGGCGTAGTTGCCCCAACCGGTGGAGTAGGTGAGCTCGAACAGCTCCACCGGCGAGTTGGAACCCCAGCCCCACAGCACCGGATCGGCGTACTGCCGCAGGTAGATGTCGTCCCAGCTGGCCCCCTTCGGCTCGACGGCGATGCCGAGGGCCGCCGCCTGGTCGGCGAAGTCGTAGGCCAGAGCCTGGCGCGTGGAATCGCCGGCGGCGTAGTACAGGTCGAAAGCGCAGGGCAGCCCGTCCCGGGCGCGCATCCCGTCGTCGCCTCGCGCCCAGCCGGCCGTATCCAGCAGGCGCTCGGCCGCCGCGACGTCGGTTTCCACGCGCATGGCCTCGCTCGACCAGGGCATGCCGTCGCCTACCGAGTAGGCCGCTCGGCCGAAGCCGGCCAGCACGTGCTCGATCATCTGGCTGCGGTCGATGCCGTAGTTGAGCGCCCGCCGCACGGCAAGGTCGCTCGTGACGTCGTTTCCGCCGGCGTAGACCATGTCGCCTTCCACGGTGACATCGGTGCCGGCGGGATTGCAGGGCAGCGAGATGCCGCGGGAATCCACCGAGGCGCAGTTGAGCAGGGCGTAGCCCGCGGGAACCGCCCCGGCCAGCGCCGCCGAGGTGTAAGCCACGTCCGCCGTGCCCGACTGGGCGGCGGCCAACGACGCGTCCTCTTCCATGAACAGCACCACAACGCGGTCCATGAGCGGCGCATCACCGTAATAGTCGGGGTTGGCGCGCAGGATCACCTGCTGGCCGCGATCCCATTGCTCCAGCATATAGCGGCCGCTGCCGATGGGATGCTCACCGTAATCGGGCCCGTAGGCATGGGCCGGCACGATGCCCATCACGGCGAGCGTGTACAGCAGCGCATTGTTCGGGCGCTTCATGGCGATCTCGCAGGTTGTGGCGTCAACGGCCCGCGCCTCGTCCACCATGGACAGATCCGCTTCGGCCGCTTCGCCGTTCACGATTCCGTTGATGGTGAAGGCCACGTCCTCGGCCGTGAGCGGCACGCCGTCGGTGAACATCACGTCCTCGCGGATATGGAACGTCCAGGTAAGGCCGTCCTCGGAGCAGCCGTAATCGGTGGCGAGATCGTTCACGAAGGCGAGGTTGTTGTCCGTGGCGATGAGCGTCGATTGGATGAGCGGCTCGTGCACGTGCTCGCCGGCCCCCCACCCCACGAGCGGATCGAAACCGGCGGCCGGTTCCGAGGAGGGCGTCATGGTGATTACCACCTGGCTTACGCCGTCGGGACCGACACCGGCACCCGCCGCGCCGGCAGCCGCAGGTTCGTTCGCGCCTGAGTCTGCCGCTCCCCGCGCGCACCCCGCCAAAAGCGCGCCGCTCCCCGCCGCTCCGGCAAGTCCCGCTGCACGCACGAAGTTCCTTCTCGTCAGGGCCATGGCTTCTCCTCCTGTTAGTGTTACGTCTCTTCAATGCGTAACAATACCATAGGCGAGCCACCAGTGTTACGGAATTTCGATTCGTAAGACGAATGGCCGATGCGAAAGGTAAATAGCCGGCACCCCGCCAATGCGGGACGCTGTCGCGGGGCGGGGTTCCGCGCGCAGTTCAATGGAGTGCGCGCATCACCTTCCAAACCGCGGCGATACGGTGCACTCCATTGCTGTTTGAGCACGGAGCCCCGCCCCGCGACAGCGTCCAGAGGGGCGTCTCGGCCGTCAACAGCGGAGAAACTACTGTCCCATCATATCTTGGATCTTCTTGAGGTCGCTCATGGACATGCCGCCCATGCCCGGAATACCCAGGCCGCGGCGGCGCTTGCCCTTCTTCCCCTTCTTGCCCTTGCGCGAGGCCTGCTGCTCCATGCCGGCGGTGGCCTGCTTCACCATCTTCTTCGTCTCGTTGAACTTCTTCATCATCTGGTTCACGTCGGTGACGGTAACCCCGGCGCCCTTGGCGATACGGGCGCGGCGGCTGCCGTTCAGAAGCTCCGGTTTGGCGCGCTCGGCCTTGGTCATGGAGTTGATGATGACCTCCATGGCGTCGAGTGCCCCTTCATCAACCTGACCGGAGCCGAGCGCCTTGTCGCCGCCGGGCAGCGCGCTGATGAGCTTGGAGACGCCGCCCATCTTGCGCACCTGCTTGTTCATCATGAGGAAGTCATCCAAGGTGAGCTGGCCGCGCATCATGCGCTCGGCCTCCAGTTCCTCCTCTTCGGCCTGCTGCACGCGCACGGCGTTCTCGATGAGCGAGACGACGTCGCCCATGCCAAGGATGCGCTTGGCCATGCGGTCGGGGTGGAAGACCTCCAGGGAATCGGGCTTCTCGCCCGAGGAGATGAACTTGATGGGTTTGCCGGTAACCTCGCGGATGGAAAGGGCGCCGCCGCCGCGGGCGTCGCCGTCCATCTTCGACATGATGACGCCGTCGAAGTCGACCGACTCGGCGAAGGCCTCCACGACGTTCACGACGTCCTGGCCGGTCATGGCATCCACCACCATGAGGATCTGGTCGGGGTGCGTGGCGTCCTTGATGGCCTGGGCCTCCTCCATCATGTCGGCGTCCACGTGCAGACGGCCCGCCGTGTCGATGATGACCACGTCGCGCAGGTTGTCGATGGCGTCCTGGATGCCCTCGCGCGCGATGGCCACCGGATCGCGCCCGTCGCCGCGGTAGACCCGCACACCGATCTCGTCGCCCAAGGTCTGCAGCTGGTCGGCCGCCGCGGGACGGTACACGTCGCCGGCGATGAGCAGCGGCGAGTGATTCTCCTGCTTCAGCCGGTAGGCGAGCTTGGCCGCCGCCGTGGTCTTGCCGGAGCCCTGCAAGCCCACAAGCATGATAACATTGGGGATGCGGCTTGAGAGCACGAGCCGGGAATCGGTGCGGCCGAGCAGCTCGGTCAGCTCGTCGAGCACGATCTTCACGACGTTCTGGGCCGGGGTGAGCGAGTCCAGCACGTCGGCGGAAAGGCAACGCTCCTTGGTGCGGGCGACGAAGTTCTTCACCACTTTGAAGTTGACGTCGGCCTCCAAGAGCGCCAGGCGGATCTCGCGCATGGCGGCGTTGATGTCGTCCTCGGTCAGGCGGCCCTTGCTGCGCAGGCCGGAGAAGATGCCCTGAAGGCGTTCGGAGAGGTTCTCGAGCATGGGGGTTCCTTATCTATTCAAACAGGCGCTTCCAGAAGCTTTTCTTTTCGGGCTCGGGGGCCGGCTCGGGCTCGGGCTCAGGCTCGCCCTCGGCGTTTTCATCAGCGGCAGCCATGGCGAGCTCAGCCAGCTCGTCGTCGGTGAAGGGGACATCATCGAAGACGCCTTCCTCGGCCGCCTCCGCAACGGCCTCGGCGTTGCGGTCGAGCTCCGTCAGCTCGGCGGCCTCAAGACCGGCAGAGGTATCCTCCTCGGTTTCCAGGACGAGGGTGTCGTGGGTGCGCCGGCCCAAAGCGGCTTCCAGCAGATCGGCATTGTCGGGCTCGGCTGCCGCCTCCTCCGCGGCATCGGCGAAGGCCTCTTCCGCATCGCCCTGCGCGTCCACCACGGGCGCTTCGCCATCCTCAATCTCCGCGAGGGCCTCCACGGTCGCGTCCTCGACCGTCTCCCCGGCAGACCCCTCGACCGCCTTCTCGGCCTCGGCCGCGCACGCCGGCGCGCCCTCCAGCACGTCCCGACGGCGCTCGCCGGCCGTGACGGCCGCCTCCTTGGCGTTCTCGCCGCGCAGGCCGTCCTCGTCCGCATCGAAGCGCTCGTCGAAAGTGCCGACGAGCGCCGAGGCGAACTCGCGGGCGTCGAAGTCGCGCAAGTCGTCGATGCCCTCGCCCACGCCGATCTTCACGATGGGCAGCCCCAGCTCGTGGCTCACGGCCAGCGCGATGCCGCCTTTGGCCGTGCCATCGAGCTTCGTGACGATAAGGGCGTCCAAATCCAGCGCGCGGTTGAACTCGCGGGCCTGCTGCAGGCCGTTCTGACCCGTGGTGGCGTCGATGACGAGCACCGTGTACACCGGCAGCTTCGAGCGCTTGCGCACCACGTTCACTACTTTCTCCAACTCGCGCATGAGGTCGGCGGAGGTGTGCAGGCGCCCGGCCGTGTCGATGAGCACGAGCTCGGCACCGGTCGCTTCGGCGCGCTCCAGCGTGTCGTAGCACACGCTCGCCGGATCGGCTCCGCGCTCTCGGGTAACCATCTCCACCCCGGCGCGGCGCGCCCACACCTCAAGCTGCTCGATGGCGGCGGCGCGGAAGGTGTCGGCCGAGCCCAGGATGACCGCGCGACCCGCATCGGTTTCCGCCTTGGCGAGCTTGCCCACGGTGGTGGTCTTGCCCGTGCCGTTGATGCCCACGAACAGCACCACGGCCTCATCGCCACCGAAGATGTCGGCCCCGGGCTCGGTGAAGGCACCGGCGATCTCGTCGTTCAAGAGGTCGAGCACCGCATAGGCGTCGGGCAGCGCCTTACGGGTGGCTTGGTCGCGCAGGTTCTCCACGATGTCGCTGGCCGCCGCCCCGCCCACATCCGACAGGATGAGGGTTTCTTCCAAGCCCTCCCAGAACTCCTCGTCCAAATCGGGTCCACGGTCCAAAAGGACGTTCATCGACTCCTTGAACTTGTCGCGCGAGCGGGAAAGCCCCTCGCTGATGCGATCGAAAAAGCCCATCGGGCACTCCTTCAAAATCATGGGCGACGGCGCCCGTCAGCAACGGCCGTCGGGCCGTTTCGTTAAAATGTTCCTTATAGTTTACGACATCGAGTGCCCCACACTGCCGCCCTGACAATTTCTTTCATTATTTTGGTCACAAAATCGACTTCTGGGTTTGAGGTTCAAGGTCAAACGGCTGGATCAGCATTTTCCAAGGCCTTCCAGATGACGTTTTGCGTAAAAAGCTGCCTCCATGATCGCAAAGAGCGCCTCATAAAAAACCAAAACTCGATTTTGTGACCATTTTTTCAAAAAAGTTTGTCGTCGGCGCACGAATACCCGAAAACCAGCAATCCCTAAACGCACAAATACCCGAGTTTGCCTCAGGCACCAGTCGCTTTGCTCACATCCAGGAGCTGACGATGGGCACCCAGCCCATGATGAGGATGATGACCACGAGCACCGGCACGCCGAAGCGCATCCACGGGCGCAGCCACCGAGGGAACTTGAGCCCTTCGCCCTCATTGGCCTCGGCAAGGAAGTTCTTCCAGCCCCAGCCGCGCCGGGACACGCAGAACAGCACGTAGACCAGCGAGCCCAAGGGCATGATGTTGCTGGACACAAGGAAGTCCTCCACCGTCTGGATGTCGCCCACTCCCGGCATGACCACATCCGAAAGCACGTTGAACCCGAACGCACAGGGCAGCGACAGCAGCGGGATGGCAATGAGGTTCACCGTGACGGCCCGCTTGCGCGACCATCCCCATTGGTCCATCGAGAACCTCAGAATGCCCTCGAACACGGCGATGACCGTGGAAAGCGCCGCGAATGACATGAACACGAAGAACAGCGTGCCCCACACCTGTCCTCCCCACATCTGTTCGAACACGCTCGGCAGCGTGATGAACACAAGCCCGGGGCCCGAGTCCGGCGCCACGCCGAAGGCGAAGCAGGCTGGGAAGATGATGAGCCCCGTGGCCAGGGCAACGCCGGTGTCGAGCACGCCGATCGTGGCCGCCTCGCCCATGAGCGAGCGGTGCTTGTCGATGTAGCTGCCGAAAATGGTCATGGAGCCCATGCCGATGGACAGGGTGAAGAAGGCCTGACCCATGGCCGCGTAGGCCGCCTCGAAGAACATATCCGGGCTACCGAAGATCTTCGGGAAGTCCGGCAGCAGGTAGAAGGCCACGCCGTCGGCCGCCCCCGGAAGGGTGAGCGCGCGCACCACGAGCACCCCCAAAATGGCGAGCAGGGCGAGCATCATGGCCTTGGTGATGCGCTCCACGCCCTTTTGCACCCCCAGCGAGCAGATGAGGATGGAGACGACGCACACCACTACCATCCAGAAGACGCATTCCACCGGCGAGGCCAGCATCGCGTCGAAGACGGCCGAGGTGGCCTGCGAGTCGGCCCCCACGAACTGCCCGGAGGCGAACTTCGGCACGTAGGCAAGCATCCACCCGGCCACCGTGGTGTAGAACATCATGAGCAGATAGCACCCGGCGATGCCCACCCACTTGTACTTGTGCCAGTGAGTGCCCGCCGGCTCCAGCACGTTGAAGGCGCGGGCGATGGAGCGCTGGGAACCGCGGCCCACAGCGAACTCCATGACCATGATGGGCAGGCCCAAGACCACCAGAAAGACCAGGTACATGACGAGGAAGGCCGCGCCTCCGTACTCGCCGGTGATGTAGGGGAAGCGCCAGACGTTGCCGAGGCCTATGGCGCAGCCAGCGGAGATGAGGATGAACCCCAGACGGCTGCCGAATCGCTCACGTTCCAATAACGTCTCCTTTAAACGAGCCGCGCCCCGACGAGCACGACCGCTGATTTTTCACGAGAGATCATGCTAACAGAACAGAGAAGCCCGCTGCTCGGGGATTTCCAAGCAGCGGGCTTTCCCTTTTCCATCCAAGCGCCCCGAACACTGTGGCCCGGAGCGTCCGGCGCGTTACTTGTCCTCGGCGGCCTTCTTGGCGTCGTCAGCCTTGTCCTTGGCGGCATCGGCGGCATCGGCAGCCTTCTCCTTGGCGGTATCGGCCGCATCCTTGGCCTTTTCGGCGGCGTCGGCGGCGGCGTCCTTCAGATCGCCGGCCTTCTCGGCGGCAGCATCCTTCAAGTCGGCGGCCTTCTCGGCAGCGGCGTCCTTCAGGTCGCCCGCCTTATCGGCCAAATCGTGGGCGCCATCCTGGAACGCCTCCTTGATGTCCTCGCCGGCTTCCTTCATCTTATCGATGAAACTCATGGTGAATCTCCCTTCATCGGGTCTTGCGCGTGCATCCACCATACCGTGCCGCAGCCGTCGCCGCCTCGCGATGATCCCATCCGACGATGACCCCTTGACGACCTGTTAAGCTGCGGTCATCTGCGCCAGACGCCCTATTCTCCCCCCCTTATTTGCAGATCGCTGAAAAAAAAAGATGGCGTCCGCAAAGAACGGACGCCATCTGGGAGAGGTCAGTTAAGACGTGCTCCCTCTTGCTTATGCATTCACCTTCTTCGGCAGATACCACACCGACGGGTTCGTGCCCTCCTCGGACAATAGCTGGAAGCCCTCGGCTGCCTCGGCCTGGGAGCGAAGATCGTCAAGTTCTCCGAATACGCGAGCGCCAGCGGGGCAAGCGGCCACACAGGCCTGGACGCGCCCGTCGCCCGCATCGATGCGATCGGCGCAGAACGTGCACTTGTCAACGGTGCCCTTGGGCATCGTGGGATACATAATCTCCTCGTACTCGTTGAGCGTCTCGCCAAAATACCCGTTCTCATCCTCGCGGTAATAACGAGCTCCGTAAGGACAAGCGCTCATGCACGACTTGCAACCGATGCACTCGTCCTTGTTGATCGCGACAATGCCATCCTCGCGCTTGAACGAGGCCCCGGTTGGGCACACCTCAACACACGGAGCGTTCTCGCAATGCATGCACAGCATGGGATAGGCCGTCATGCGAACGTCGGGATACTCGCCGACGTACTCGATCTCCACATGGGCGCGCGTTACCTTAGGCGGCGTTCCATGGGCCTCTTTGCACGCAACGGCGCAGGCATGGCAGCCAATGCACTTCTTAAGATCGATGAGCATTCCATACGTCATAGCTTATCCCTCCCTAGGAAATCTTCTCAACTTTGACGCGAACCGTCTGATCGAGCGCCGAGCAAATGTAGTCAAAACGCTTGGGATCATGGCCTGGCGCGAGGTGGGCGATAGGCGTTCCCTTGCCCTTGCTGCTCGGAATAAACTCCGAATGGGAGCCCCATGATCCGCAGATGACGGCCATGCATTCGGGATGGATCTTCTCCGAAGTCATGAGGATGCCCTCAACGGAGGAATCGTGCTGGCTGACGAGACGAATCTTATCGCCATCGGCAAGCCCCTTTTCCGAAGCCACGGCAGCGTTCATTTCCACAGCGTAAGCGTAAGGGTTGGACTCGTTAACCTCGTTGATATAGGGATTGCCGAGGCCCCACGAGTCGACATTGATGGAATCGGTGTAGTAAATGGGGAACAAGGTGAAATCGGGATCGGTCACCTCCCATTCCGTGCAAGGCTTCCAATCCGGGAACGGCTGATAGTCATCAGTTTCCCAATAGATACCGAGCTCCTCAACGGTCTTTTCAACCTTCTCCTTCGCTTCAAACATGAAATCCCAGTACAACGGAACTTTACCGGGCGCATTGTTAGCCCAAATGTACACCTCATCAACGTCGCGCGGATGCGTGTAGACGCCATGCTCTTTAAACCACTCGAAGTCATGCTCCTCGTCGACGAGGCTCTTGGCAACGGAATTCGCGAACGCCTCGAGGTCGAAAGGCTGATCCATGGGAACAGAGTATTCATCCTTAACCCGGTACACCATGTTCATAAGCCCAACGTAATTCGCGGTCATGCCCCTGCGGTCGGCAAGATCGCCCATTATCTCGAAAATGGACTTCACGCCGTCCTTCGGCTCGACAACCGGCTGCATGATCGGATATGCCCACGGCACATCCAAGCCGCAGATCACCCGGTGGTTGAAGAACATGTGAGGCAAAGGATCGATTCGCTCGAGATAGTTCGCCTCAGGAAGGAACACATCATACAAGTAGGAGGATTCGTTGAGGAACAGGTCGACGCCCACGATGAAATCGAGATTCTTCAGCATTTCGATCTGCTCGTCATGGTTGCCCCACCATTTGATGGGATTGCAGCCGTAAACAAGCGCGGCCTTGATAGGCTGAGTGCCGTACAAATCGGGATCGCACTGGGCCAGGTTGAAGAAATGCGCGTCCTCTCCGAGCGGCTGGAGGGCGAGCATACTCATATCGGTCGGCTTGTACTCCTCAATCGGCTTGCGCACGCGCTCGTAGTACGAGCCGGGATAGGCCATGAGCAGCGAAACGTCGTTCATGAAGCCGTCTTCCTCCCAAATTGAGGGACGGAACTGAACAACGTTCTCAGGGTCATCGGTAATGCCGTTGCAGGCGGGATCGAATCCGATAAGGCCTCCCACCGAGTTCGCGGCACCCACGATAACATTCAGCATGATGACAGACCAGCAGGCATGGTAAGCATGTTTGTGCCGCGTCAGACCGGAGAACAGATCGACGCAAACAGGGCGGTAAGGCATCGTCACCCCGCCGACCTCGATGGTCTCGCCGATATGGGCAGCCTCGCCAAACTCTTTGGCGATCTGACGAATAGTAGCGGCGGGAACCGTAGTGATCTCTTCTTGATATTCAGGTGTATAGCGCGAAATATGGGCCTTGTAAAGGGTAAACGCCGTTGTGCAAGCAGCGCCATCAACCTCAAACGTGCCTTCCAGCACTGGCTGCACGCACTCGTCGTAGGGCTTGGCAGTGTTGTCGGACGCATCCATGTAGAGCGCCTTGTTCGACTCGGGATGACGCAAGATGCGCTGCGTCTCATCGCTGACGAGAGCCGGGCCGTTCGTGCGGTTCGTTAGATACTCGGCATCGAAGATCCCCAGCTCGTTCACGAGGACGTTCGCCATTGCCAGCGCAGCAGCGGCGTCGGTGCTGGGACGTATCGGCACCCAAAGGTCAGCGGCTTCGGCGCCCGCCGACATATGAGGATCGAAGTTGACGAGACGCATCCCCTCCGCGCGACGCTTGGAGAAAAGCTCGGCCGTCATATTGAAGCCGTGACGCGTGGCAACGCCAGCATTGGTGCCGAACTGAATGAGGTAGTTGCAATACTCGTAATCGGGCTTCGCGTTGCCCGCCCCCGTATAGATGTAGCTTACCTGGTGAACGCCGGTGCCGCACAAATCGGCAATGGCATTAGCCGGCTCATAGGCGCCGTAGAGCGCACCGAGCGCCATGCCCTTGACCAAGCTGCCCGTTTGGCTAGCGACCATGGACATGCTCCCAAGAGCTCCGGGATATTCCGCAACTGCCTTCGAGAACGCCTCATCGACAAGATCGTACGCTTCGTCCCAGCTGATCTCGACCCAGCCCGGATCGATGTCGATCCCCTTTTCGGGATTCGTGCGCTTCATGGGTTTGGTGATACGGTTCGGATCGTACTGCTGCATGATGCCTGCGGCACCTTTTCCACAAATGTGGCCATAGCCGATAGGGCTATCCGGATTGCCCGTCAACTCCACGATCACGCCATCGATAACATGCGCCTTGATCGAGCAGTTGTTGAAGCACATGTTGCAAGTGGTGGGAATCCATTCGCCCGCGTTCGGATCGTAAGCCGTCTTCTCCGGCGAGGTGATCGCCAGATCGGTTCCCTCCTTCTCTGCCGTACCCGACGAGCAACCCACCAGTCCAGCGGTGAGAGCCGCAGCGCCGGCTCCTGCCACGAACCCTCGGCGACTGACGTTCAAGTCGTTCTCGCTCATGGTGTACCTCCCTCTAAACTAAAGGGATTCCCCTGCCCTCTGCAGAGGACATTCCCCTGGCATCCTCAAATGCCTATTGTCAGGGTACACTACTCAACTATGACAATCAATAACTTTGATTATCCTATTTAGGATATAATGGAACCCCTTTTGAGAAGATACGCGGTCTCACTGCTCAATGCTGAGAACTATGGTGCGCTTTTATTGCAAATCGAACACCATGGAGGATACATCCGCTCGCAATTTCGGCACTAACGGAACTGGATCGGCACCGGATAGCCGTGGGCTACTTCAAGAAACCATCAATATTGTTAAAAGCCTCACCGAAGGCGCTCGGAGCGATAACAAGGCCGCCCTTTTCTTTCACAGACTCATAAATGAGGTTCATCGTACGCAACTGAAGTGCCTTATCGTTGCGCTCGTAAACCGCTGCCGCCTCTACAAACATCTCAGAGATGTCCTTTTCCACCTCGGCGAGAAGCAGACGCGAGTTACGCTCTCGCTCAGCTTGGGCCTCTTTGGACAAAGCGTCCTGCAACTCTGACGGCACAGCGATATCGCGAATCTCCACCGAGACAACCGTGATGCCCCACGCACGCGTTTTCTCTTCGAGGATCGCTTTTATCTCATTGTCCAATTGCTCGCGGCGCGTCGCCACCTCGGCGAGATTGATGCGACCCACCGCATCGCGCAGGGCGGTTTGAGCAGCCCACCATACCGCCGATGAATAGTCTTCCACCTCCACGCAGGCGTCTTTGGGATCCCAAACCATCCAGAACAACACCGCATCGATGCCGAGCGGCACAAGGTCGGCCGTCACAGCCTCCTCAGCCGAGAACGGCGTGGTGATAATGCGCTGGTCAACTCGCGCAGCCACTGATTCGACAACAGGAGCAACCACATATAATCCTGGTCCATCGATGCGATTGAACTTCCCTAGGCGCAGAACCACGACACGCTCCCACTGCGGAGCGATGCGAACGGTACTCGAGGCCACCAGACCCACTGCTACGCCGCCCAAAAGGGCCACGGGCAGCGATGCGTTCCACACAAGGAACGCGAACAGACCGCCGGAAGTCAAGAAGAGCGCTATAGCGAACAGGTAAACGCTGTTACGCGACGTCTTTTTCGCCGTCGGCGCCGCCATAGACCCCGTCAATGCCTTAACGCGCGCAGGAGCCTGCTCGGCCTCTCGCGCCTGCTTCGCCTTACTTCTCACCCTTCTCCCCCTTGAACTGGTGCTAGGCTACTCCACCGAGCAGAATGAGCTGCTCGGACACAAGATCATGGATATCCTCCGCCGACATCCCTGCCGTGAGCGCCTGCTGGACAAAATCAACGGCGAGCGCTTCCACGTCGCCATCAACAACCGAAAGATGAGCGTTCTTGAGGTCGGAGACGTATGTTCCGCGGCCACGTTGGGTGTAGATGTAGCCATCGCGCTCAAGATCCTGGTACACCTTGTTCACAGTATTGTAATTGACTCCCAGCTGCACTGATAGCTCTCGAACCGATGGCAGTCTCTCACCTCGCTCGAACTTGCCTGACGATATCAAGTACACCAACCGCTTGCGAATTTGAATCCAGATAGGGACGACGCTCTTCTCGTTAATGCGAAAGTCGCTAATAGGATCGGCTTTCGCCTGTGCTGATATATTCGATGCTGTCTCCGCCATGTTCATGGTATCGTCCTTCTCTAAGTGATTGCGTCATAGTATCACAGAGGACGACGACAGCAAAGCACCCTCTCAGCTTCTATAGCACCGAAGAGGAAGCCACCCGTTAGCTCCAGAAGCCCAGCGCGCTCATGAAGACAAGATTAAATCTTTCGGTAGCCATGAGCAGCGCCATTCGAAGGCACAAACCTCCCACCAACGCACAAGTACTCCCTAGCACCACAGCCACCGGCGCGGGCAGACGGCGACAGACAGCATCAACGGAGAAAGGCGCAACAAGCCCCATCATCACTACTCCAGCCCAAAACAGCGGTGCTATGCTCCCGCTCATTAGCGACTGGGCCGAGGTGCCCGCTGGCCCATCCGAGGCAAAGCAGCTGGCAAGAAAACCCGCTAAAACAAGCGCTTCGACGATGACGAAGACCATATCGAGCGGCAGCAGCGCATTGGTAGCCAGCTGCATGCCAGGCGAAGCCAAGCGGAAAAACGCCGTCACTATGAGCGCCGCGAGCCCGCACGCCAACGCTGAAGCCACGAAAAGCACGGGAACCCATCCTGTGTGAAGAAAGGGGAGCGAAGGATACATGGCGAGAAAGATGCCAGAATACACCACCACGAACAATGCCATTCCCATGGCCACCAAACTGCAGGCAAACTCGCACACACGCAGAACAACCTTCCCTGGAGCAAGCTCGTATTCATAGCCATCCCCTTCGCCGTCAGCAAGTGACCCCAGGACCAATGCGAGCGTCGCCATCACGCAAAATACCAGAATAGCCCACGCACCCATGGAAAGAAGACTGGAGGTCGAAGCAAGAAAGAGGTGAAACACCCGATCGGGCACACCCAAGTCGAGAAAAAGAAAAAGCGCGCTCACCGCCACAAGCACCGGACCGAGGATCAAACCGGCATCGGTAACAGCGCTCACACGCGCAAACCATCCTCCCGCTGCACGAGGACGAAAGCGCAGAACCATATCGACGACGGCACCGATAAGAAACGCGCCGGCCCCCGTGCCAGCGAGAAACAGATACAGCGCGATGTAAATGCTTACCATACTCGATTTCCCTTCCCCCTCGCAGCTCCCTCAACAACCCCATCCCTCAGCGTCTTCCGGCCAGCACGAACTCCAGGGAGGCGGTGGTCGCGTCAGCGCTCTTCAGCGTGACGGCGACGCGCTGGCCCAGCCGGTAGACCTTCCCCGACTCGTCGCCCACAAGCGTGTAGCGCACCGGGTCGAAGACGAAGTACTCGTCGCCCAAGGCCCGCACGGGAAGGACGCCCTCGGCCGTGCAATCGAGGCGCACGTAGAGCCCCCAGGCCGCCACGCCGGAGATCACGGCCGAGAAGGACTGGCCCACGAATGCGGCCAGGTACTCGACCATCTTCAGCTCCTGGGACTCGCGGGCCGCCGCCTCGGCCACCCGTTCCATGGCCGAGGAGTGCTCGGCGATCCAGGGAAGTGCCGCCACCTCCTGGTCGAATTTCTCCGGACGGCGCGTGAGCGCGGCGCGCAGCATACGGTGCACCACCAAATCGGGGTAGCGGCGGATGGGGCTCGTGAAATGACAGTACGCCTCGCTGGCAAGCCCGTAATGGCCCTGGTTCTCGGGCCGGTAGTCGGCCCTTTTCATGGCCCGCAGCAGAAGCGAGCTGACAAGCTCCCCCTCGCTGCGGGGCGCGCTTGCCGTCAAAATCTCCTGGATGACCTTCGGATCCCCCGCCACCAGCCGCGCCTCCATGGGCTTTTCGAACCAATCGAACTCCTGGAACACGGGAATGAGCGAGCCCAAGGCATCGGAGGCCGGAGGTTCGTGGACGCGGTACAGGCAGGGAAAGCCGCGCCGCTCCAGGTAGCCGGCCACGGTCTCGTTGGCCAGGATCATGGCCTCCTCCACCAGGCGCGTGGCGTCGGTCTTGCGGCGCAGCGCGATGTCGGTCGGCCGTCCCTCCGCATCGAGGATCACCTTGGCCTCGGTCGTGGCGAAGTCGATGCCGCCGGCCCGGGCGCGGGCCGCCTCCCGGGCGCGGGCGAGCCGCGAGCATTCCACGAGCCGCCAGGCAATATCGCCCCCGGCGGCGATGGCGGCCTTGTAGTCGACGAGGATGTCGTCGGCCTCGCCGTAGGAAAGGCGCGCGTCCGAGCGGATGAGGGCCGGGTACAGCGAGAAGCGCACGAGCTCTCCCTCATCGTTCAGGAACAGGTCGGCCGTCATGGAACGCCGCTCGGCGCCGGGCGCGAGCGAGCACAGCTCGTCGGAAAGAGCCGGGGGCAGCATGGGGATGACGCGGTCGGCCAGATACACGCTCGTGGCGCGCCGACGCGCGTCCAAATCGACCGAGGAGCCCCAGGGCACGTAGTGGCTCACGTCGGCGATGTGCACGCCGAGCCGCCACAGCCCCTCCCCTTCCAGATAATCCAAGGACAGCGCATCGTCGAAATCTTTGGCGTCGGCCGGATCGATGGTGAAGGTGAAGCGGTCGCGCAAGTCGCGGTAGCCGGCGGCCAGGGCCCCCTCCGCATCCAAGGTCGCCGCGGCCGCGTCAGCCAGAGCCCCCTCCGAGAACACCGTCTCCAGCTTGTGGCGGCCGACGATGAGGTCGATGCCGGCCCCCGGCGCGTCGGAGGTATCGGCGAGCACCTCTTCCACAAAGCCCGTTGCGGCGCTGCGGCGCGTCGGGAACTGGGCGATGCGCACGCGCACGAGCGCCCCGTCGGGCACCTCGGGCGACTCGGCGCGCATGGTGAACACGTCGTAGGGAATGCGCGGATCGGCGGGGACCACCACCCCGAAGGGCTCGGCCACCTCGTAGCGCCCCACCAGCGTGTCGTGGGCCCGGTCGACGACCGAGAGCACCCGGGCGGCGG
This sequence comes from Adlercreutzia sp. DFI.6.23, assembly GCF_024462535.1. Classification (NCBI taxonomy): domain Bacteria; kingdom Bacillati; phylum Actinomycetota; class Coriobacteriia; order Eggerthellales; family Eggerthellaceae; genus Adlercreutzia; species Adlercreutzia sp. DFI.6.23. The sequence goes on along the minus strand of NZ_JANGBP010000002.1, from coordinate 28,245 downwards.
GACGACCTGTCATATCCCCGTCGTCATCCGCGACTCGCCGCCCCTTCGATGCCCCGGCCCGCAGAGGCGCGATTTCCACCAGATCGCCGTCGAAGGCGCCGGCGAGGCCCGAGGCGGGGATGAAGTACTCCCCCTCGGCCGTCTGCACGAAACCGAAGCCGCCGGCGCTCACGGTGAGAACGCCCCGGGGATTCGCCTTGGGGCGGCGGCGCGTGTGCTTCCTGTTGCGGCTCACCCTATCTCCCTTCCCTTACGAGACGCGAAGGCGCCCGTGCACGTTGCGCGGCCGATCCTAGGCCGCCGGAATGAGCGAGCGGGCGATGTCGATGCCGGTGGCCAGCTGGGAGTCCGCTCCATCCTCCCCCTCGCCGTTTACCACCCCCACCTGGGGCACGATACCCACGTTGTCGATGGGCTCGCCCTGGGGCGTGAGGTAGTAGGCAGCGGTGTAGCGCACAGCCCCGCCGAAGTCCAGCTCGCGCACCACCTGCACCGAGCCCTTGCCCATGCTCGTCTCCCCCACCACGTCGGCCCGCTCGTTGTCCTGCAGCGACGCGGCGAGCACCTCGGCGGCGGCGGCCGTGTAGCGGTTCACCACCACGACAAGCGGCACGTCCTTGTACGGCGCGTCGCCCGCGGCCGATTTGGTGGTGGCCGGCCCATCGTTGCCCTGAATCTGCACGAGGACGCCGGAGTTCACGAACAGGCTCGCGATATCGACGGCCTGGGTGAGGTATCCGCCGGCGTTGTCCCGCAGATCGAGCACGATGGCCCCGGCCCCCTGCTCGATGAGCGATTTCGTCGCCTGGTCCACCAGCTCCGCGGCGTTGCTCGAGATCTGGCGCACCTTCACGACGCCCACGCCGTCGGAAAGCGCGGTGGTGAGGTTCGCCTCCTCGTAGACCTTGCAAGTGAGCGTCGTGGTGAACTGCTCGCCGGTCTGGGCGTCCAGGCTCGCCGGGCGCATCCAGGTCACCGACACCGTCGCGCCCTCGTCTTTGGCCAGCGCGTTCACCACCTCGGTCATCGACCAGGCCGATACGTCCTCGCTGTCGATGGAGGTGAGGAAGTCGCCCTGCTGCACGCCTTTGGCCTCGGCCTCGGAGCCCTCGAAGACATCCGACACGTAGGCGCGCCCGTTGTAGTCGGCGAACACCACGCCGATGCCGGCGTAGCTGCGCTCGGTGGTCTCCTTGATGTAGGTGTTGTACAGATCGGGGTTGTAGTAGGTGGCGTAGGGGTCGCCCGTGGACTTCATCAAGTCGTCGAGCATGGAATAGGTGGCCGCCGTAAGGTCGATCTCGTCCATGGAGTACGTGGAGAGGATGTCCTCCACATCGCCCACCCGGGCCGAGACGGACTCGAAGGTGTTGTTGGCCGCCGCAGCCGCAAGCGCCTCCCGCTCGCCATCGGAAACCGGGATGCCCCAACTCGCCACCAGCTCGGTCTGGCTGCGCAGGGCGAAGCCCCCGACGAAGGAGACGGCGACGAGGATGACCGCGAGGAACACGCGGAGCAGACCGTGGCTCGTCGCCTGATCGACCCGCCGCTCGCTGCGGGCCCGGGGGTTGGGGGTGAGATGCCGCCCGTTGCGTTCTTTGGCCATGGCCGCTCCTTGCACGTGACTCCGTCAATCTGAAAAGCGCGACCCCCTCGGCTCATCAGTGCCGCGGGGGTCGCGCCGACGTTCCAAACCTTTAAGGAAGATTCTACACCTTCAGGTACCGCCTCATGGCGAAAGCGGAGCCGAGAAGGCCGATTACGAGACCGGCTACCACCAGCACGATGTAGATCATGATGTAGGTGTTGCCCGAGACGTCCAGCGAGAGGAAGGACAGGGCGCTTTGCAGCTTGGGGATGCCGTACATGCGCAGCACCTGCAGGACGCCCACGGCCAGAAGCGAGCCGATAAGGGCGTGCAGGGCGCCCTCCATGAGGAAGGGCCCGCGGATGAACCCGTTGGAGGCGCCCACCAGGCGCATGATGGCGATCTCCTTGCGCCGGGCCATGATGGCCAGGCGGATAGTGTTGTTGATGAACACGAGCGCGATGAACACGAGCAGCAGCACCAGGGCCACGCCCAAATAGCGCACGTACTTGGTCACCGAGAACAGGCGATCCACCGTCTTCTGGCCGTACTTCAGCGAATCGGCCGGGTTGTCGGGCTCGTCGCAGATGGAGCGGAACGTCTCGTCGGCCTCGATGGCGGCGGCGATCTCGTCGACCTTCTGCGGGTCGGCGAGGCTCACGTCGATGGAGGCGGGCAGCGGGTTCGTGCCGTCCAGCTGCTCGATGATCTCGGGGTTGGTGGTCATGGAGTTGCTGAAGTTCTCCAGCGCCTGCTCCTTGGTGGTGAAGCCGACGCTTTCCACGCCGTCCATGCCCTGGATCATCGCGGTGACGGCGTCGATGGACTCCTGTGGCGCATCGTCGGCCACGTAGGCGGTGATGGAGACCTCGTCCTCGATGGAGGACACGAGGCGCTCCACAATGGTGCCGCCCACGAGGAACACGCCGATGATGAGCAGCGACAGGAAGATGGTGATGATGGAGCCGAGCGTCGTGGAGAGGTTGCGCGCGAAGCCCTGGAGCGACTCCTTGAAGAAGTAGAAGAGACTAGACATCGAAGCCGTACACCCCCCGGTCCTGGTCGCGGGTGAGATGCCCGCGGTCGAGCGCGATGACGCGACGGCGCATGTTGTCGACCATCTCGCGATCGTGAGTGGCCACGAGCACCGTGGTGCCCGTGCGATTGATGCGCTCGAGCAGATCCATAATGCCGCGGGAGGTCTGCGGATCCAGATTTCCCGTGGGCTCGTCGCAGATGAGCAGAGGCGGCCGGTTCACGATGGCGCGCGCAATGGAGACGCGCTGCTGCTGGCCGCCGGAAAGCTGATCGGGATAGCTGTTCAGCTTGTCGGAGAGGCCCACGAGGCGCAGCACCTCCGGCACTTGCGTCTTGATGACGTGCCGGCTCTTGCCGATAACCTCCAGGGCGAAGGCGACGTTCTCGAAGACCGTCTTGTTCGGCAGGAGCTTGAAGTCCTGGAACACGCAACCGATGTTGCGCCGCAGGTAGGGCACGCGCCAGTTGCGCATGGTGGTCAGATCCTCGTCAGCCACGTAGATCTTGCCCGAGGTGGGCTTGATCTCGCGGGTGAGCAGGCGGATGAAGGTGGATTTGCCAGATCCGGAGTGGCCCACGAGGAAGATGAACTCGCCGGCGAAGATCTGCAGGGTCACATCGCTTAAGGCGGGCTTCTTCGGCTGGGCCGGGTAGGTCTTGGTCACATGATCGAAGGTGATGACCGGCGCGCCCATGGGGGCGGCCATCTCGTCCACTTCGAGCATGGGCAAAGCCTGGGACAGCTGGGAGGTCATCGACGCCTTCTGGGCGTGGCCGGGCTGGGGCGCCGCCGCGCGGGCGCGCGGGTTGTTGCCCTGGGCCGGCGCGCCGGCGTGACGGCCGGCATGACCAGGAATTCCCTGGTTCCGTTCGTTCGTCACAGCTTGCTCCGTTCAGGTTGTTCGTTACTGAGACTGAAGTATTTTAGCAAAGGCCCGCGCGCTCACGAACCTTTTTCACAGCTTCAACAATGGCCGTAGCGTCAATGTTGAAATAGCCGAGCAGTTCCTCGAACTCGCCGGACTTGCCGAAACGGTCGCGCACGGCCACGCATTCCACGCACACGGGGTCGGCGCCGGCCAGAAGCTCGCAGACCGCCGAGCCCAAGCCTCCGATGACGGAATGCTCCTCGGCCGTCACGACGCAACGGGTCTTCGCCACCGATTCGAGAATGGTCGCCCCATCGAGCGGCTTCACCGAGAACGCGTCGATGACCTCGGCGGAGATGCCGTCGGCGGCCAGCGCGTCGGCGGCGGCGAGTGCCTCGCGGATTTCCACGCCGTTGGCCACGATGGTGACATCGCTCCCCTCGCGCAGCACGTAGGCGCGCCCGATTTCCAGCTCCGCCTCGTCGTCGTAGACGCAGGGCACGGCGGCGCGGCCCATGCGCACGTAGACGGGGCCCGGCGTGGCGGCAGCGAGGCGCAGGGCGGCGCGGGCGGCGGCGTAGTCGGCGGGCACGAGCACGCGCATGCCGGGAAGGCCGCGCATGAGGGAGACGTCCTCGAGCATCTGGTGCGAGCCGCCGTCGGGGCCCACGGAGATGCCCGCATGGGTGGGGGCGATCTTCACGTTCAGGTTCGAGTAGCACACGGTGTTGCGGATCTGGTCGTAGGCGCGCCCGGTGCCGAACACGGCGAAGGAGCCCGTGAACGCGATGTTGCCGGCCAGCGAGAGGCCCGCGGCCACGTCGATCATGTTCTGCTCGGCGATGCCGCAGTTGAACAGGCGCCCGGCGTATCCCGCGTCGGCGAGCTTCTTGGTAGTGGTCGAGCCGGTCAGGTCGGCGTCCACGGCCACGACGGGCACGCCCTCGGCGGCGAGCTCCGCGAGCGTGGCGCCGTACGCGGCACGCGTGGCCTTCTTCTGGGCAGCGGTCTCGGTGTTTGCGAGTTTCACCATGACGGGCCTCCTATTCCGCGTCGGCGGACAGCTCCGCCAGAGCCTTCTCAAGTTCCTCGGGCTTCGGCGCCTTGCCGTGCCAGCCGGCCTGGTTCTCCATGAAGGAGACGCCCTTGCCCTTCACCGTGCGCGCGATCACGCACACCGGACGGGCCGTATCGGCCGCCTCGGCCTTGATGCGGCCGAAAAGCTCGATGAGCGCGGGGATGTCGTGCCCGCAGACGCGCTGCACGTCCCAGCCGAAGGCGGCGAACTTCTCGCCCAAATCCCCCGGATCGCACACGTCGTGGATGCAGCCGTCGATCTGCAGCTCGTTGTTGTCGATGATGGCCACGAGGCGCCCGAGCTTCTGATGGGCGGCGAACATGGCCGCCTCCCACACCTGGCCCTCCTCGCACTCGCCGTCGCCGAGCACCGTGAAGACGAGGCCGTCCTCGCCGGTCAGGCGCAGGCCGGCCGCAAGGCCCGCGGCCACGGAAAGCCCCTGGCCGAGCGAGCCGGTGGACACCTCCACGCCGGGCAGCAGGTTGGAATCGGGATGCCCCTGCAGGCGCGTGCCGAGCTTGCGCAGGGTGTGCAGCTCGTCGGTCGGGAAGAAGCCGGCGTGGGCCAGCGTCGCGTAGAGCGCCGGGGCCGCGTGCCCCTTGGCCAGGATGAACCGGTCGCGGCCGGGCTTGTGCGGGTCGGCCGGGTTGTAGTCCATGACGCCGCCGAAGTACAGCGCCGTGAGGATATCGGTGCAGGAGAGCGACCCGCCCGGGTGCCCGCTGCCCGCTTCCGTGATCATGGTCAGAATATCCTTGCGAATGTCGGTGGCCTTCGCCTGCAAGGCGGCAGTATCCATAAGCTTCCCTTTCCCGTTCGCTGCTAGGAGTTGGCTACTCTCCACGTATGATACCCGATGACGAAAGGTTCCAGGGCGCCGGAAAGGACGGCGTCCACATTTCCCGTCTCAACGCCGCTTCGGAGATCCTTCACGAGCTGGTATGGGAAGAGCACGTAGTTGCGAATCTGGCTGCCGAAGGAGTTGTCCCGCCGCTCGCCGCGCAGCTCGTCCAGCTCTTCAGCCCGCTTGCGCTCCTCCAGCTCGTAGAGCTTGGCACGCAGCACGCGGAAGGCGGCCTCCTTGTTCTGCAGCTGGCTCTTCTCGTTCTGACAGGTCACCACGATGCCCGTGGGCTCGTGGGTAAGGCGCACGGCCGAGTCGGTGGTGTTCACGCACTGGCCGCCGGGGCCGCTGGAGCGGTACACGTCCACCCGCACGTCGGCGGGGTTTAAGTCCACCTCGATGTCGTCGGCGATGACCGGCAGCACCTCCACCGAGGCGAAGGTGGTCTGGCGACGCTTCTTGGCGTCGGTGGGGCTGATGCGCACGAGGCGGTGGATGCCGATCTCGCTGCGCAGCATGCCGTAGGCGTAGCGGCCCTCGATCTGGATGGTGGCCCGATCGAGCCCTATGCCCTCGCCGGGCACCAGATCGAGCACCGTCACCTTCCAGCCCTTGTCCTCGGCGTAGTGGACGTACATCTGGTAGAGCATACGGGTCCAGTCCTGGGCCTCAAGGCCGCCCTGGCCGGGGTTCACCGTGAGGATGGCATCGCCCTCGTCGAACTCGCCGGAGAACCAGGACTCGATCTCCAGCTGGTCGAGCAGCGCCGCAAGCTCGGCGGCAGTGCGCTCGGCCTCTTCGGCGAAGGCCGCATCGTCGCCGGCCAGCTCGCACGCCGCCGACGCATCATCGAGAAGCCCGCAGGCACGCTCGTAGTCCTCGATGGTGGCGCGGAGCCCCGCCGCCTTCTTCGAGACCGCCTGGGCGGCCGCCGCGTCGTTCCAAAAGTCCGGACGGGCCGTCTGCTCGTCCAGCGCGGCCAGCTCGTCGCGACGCTCCTCGATGCGCAAGAACGAGAAGGCGTCGGACACCCGTCCCTGTGCCTTCTCGATCTCCTTCTGAATGTCTCTCAGTTCCATGCCTTGATCTAAATCTCCTTGAAACTCACCGGGGGCGGGCTGCGGGGTACCGCTCAGTCGCTCAGACAGTCCTCGCTGGTATCGAAGGCGTCAAGGCTACTACTCCCCCTCGCTTACCGTCTTCGATACCATCTGCGGAACTCGCTTGGTGAGCGGCACCCCGCATCCCGCTTCGCTCAACCATAGTTGAGTGTGCATCAAAGGTTCTGGCCGTGGCACTTCTTGAACTTCTTGCCGGAGCCGCAGGGGCACGGGTCGTTACGGCCCACGTTGGCGTAGGGGTCTTCCTTGTCCTTGACGTAGGTCTGGGGCTTGCCGGCCGCGGGGCGCGTGGGCGCGGCGGGAACGCCGGAGGCGGCGCGGGCCGCGGCGGCGTGGCGACCGCGGATGCTCGACTCCTCCAGAGCCTGCTCCGGCGCCGAGTAGCTCATCTTGCGGGCCAGCGGGTCCTCCTGCTCCGCCAGGGCCGCCGGTGCCGGACGGCCGGCGCCGGCCGGAGCGCCCTCCGGGGCGGGCTTCGCGGCGATCTCCAAGCGCAACAGCGTGCGCAGGTAGTCGTCGTACATCGAGCTCGTCAGGTTCTGGAAGGCGTTGTAGGCCTCGTTCTTGTATTCCACGAGCGGATCGCGCTGACCGAAGGCCCGCAGGCCGATACCGGTCTTCAGGTAGTCCATCTCCTGCAGATGCGCCATCCAGCGCGTGTCGATGATGCGCAGCATCACCTGGGCGGAGAGGTTCTCCATGAGGTCGTGGCCCAACTGCTCGCTCTTCTGCTCGTAAATCCAGGTGAGGAAGTCGTTCAAAGCCTCGGCGACGTTTTCCGCCTCGTCCTCGTGATCGACCTTCGCCACGGAGAAATCGTTGCAGCCGGTCATGTTCGCGGCCCACAAATCGATGGCGCGCACATCCCAGTCGTCGCTGGCGGAATTCCCGGGACAGCACTCCCCCACGATGGCGTCCACGGCGTCGCGGATGATGCCGGGAATGCGCTCGGTCATGGACTTGCCGTCCAGGATGGCGTTGCGCTCCTCGTAGATGGCCTTGCGCTGGAGGTTCATGACGTCGTCGTATTCCAGCACGTTCTTACGGGCGGCGAAGTGCATGGACTCCACCTGGCGCTGGGCGCTCTCGATGGACTTCGACACCATGCCGGCCTGGATGGGCATGTCGTCCTCTTGGTTGGTCTTCTCCATCATGTGCGCGATGGAGTCCATCTTCGAGCCGCCGAACAGACGCATGAGGTCGTCTTCCAGCGAGAGGTAGAACTGGGTCACGCCCGGGTCGCCCTGACGGCCGGAACGGCCGCGCAGCTGGTTGTCGATGCGGCGGGACTCGTGGCGCTCGGTGCCGATGACGCAGAGTCCCCCGGCGGCGAGCACCTGCTCCTGCTCCGCGTCGCAGATCTCGCGGGCGCGGGTGAGGGCGTCGGCGCGGTCGGCGGCCGATGGGATGGGACCGCGCGCCTCCTCGTCGCCCTCTTGGGCGTCCACGTCGAACCCGCGCTCGCGCAACAGGTCCTCGGCGAGCATGTCCGGTTCGCCGCCCAGACGGATGTCGGTACCGCGGCCGGCCATGTTGGTGGCGATGGTGACGGCGCCGAGGCGCCCGGCCTGGGCCACGATATGGGCCTCGCGCTCGTGGTGCTTGGCGTTCAGCGTCTCGTGCTTGATGCCGCGCTTGTCGAGCAGCCGCGAGAGCTTCTCGGAGTTCTCGATGGACACGGTGCCGATCAGGCACGGCTGGCCCTTCGCGTGGCGCGCGGCGATGTCGTCGGCCACGGCGTTGAACTTGCCGTCGATGGTGCGGTACACCAGATCGTTCTCGTCGACGCGGATGACCGGCCTATTGGGGGGAATGGCCATGACCGGCAGCTTGTAGATCTGGCGGAACTCCGCGTCCTCGGTCATGGCGGTACCGGTCATGCCGGAGAGCTTGTCGTAGAGGCGGAAGTAGTTCTGCAGCGTGATGGTGGCCAGCGTCTGGTTCTCCTCGCGCACGAGCACGTGCTCTTTGGCCTCGAGCGCCTGGTGCAGACCCTCGGAGTAGCGGCGGCCCTCCATGATGCGGCCGGTGAACTCGTCGACGATCTTCACCTCGCCGTCCATGACGACGTAGTCGACATCGCGGTGGAAGAGGAACTGGGCCTTCAGCGCCTGCTGCAGGTGGTTCGCCAGCTGGCCGGACGGGTCGGCGTAGATGTTCTCGATGCCGAGCATGACCTCGATCTTCTCAAGGCCGCTCTCCGTGGCGTTGATGGTGCGCTTGGCCTCGTCCATGTCGAAGTCGACGCCCTCTTTGAGGCCGGGCATGACCCGGGCGAACTTCTTGTAAGTGTCGGCGGCCTGGGTGCCGGCGCCGGAGATGATGAGCGGGGTGCGGGCCTCGTCGATCAGGATGGAGTCCACCTCGTCGACGATGGCGAAGTGGTGCCCGCGCTGCACCCGCGAGCTGCCGCGCGTGACCATGTTGTCGCGCAGGTAGTCGAAGCCGAACTCGGAGTTGGTGCCGTAGGTGACGTCGGCCTCGTAGGCGGGCTTCTTCGCCGTCGGCGGCATGCCGTTCTGGATAAGGCCGGTCTTCATGCCGAGGAAGCGGTAGATCTGGCCCATCCACTCGCAGTCGCGCCGGGCCAGGTAGTCGTTGACGGTCACGATATGCACGTTGTGCCCGGGAATGGCGTTCAAATAGCCGGCCAGAGTGGAGACGAGCGTCTTGCCCTCGCCGGTCTTCATCTCGGCGATCTGCCCCTCGTTTAGGGCCATGCCGCCGATGAGCTGCACGTCGAAATGGCGAAGCCCGATGGTGCGCACGGAAGCCTCGCGCACGGCGGCGAAGGCCTCGGGCAGCAGGTCGTCCAGGCTCTCGCCGGCAGCGTAGCGCTCGCGGAACTCTTGCGTCTTGGCGGCCAGCTCCTCATCGGAAAGCGCCTGGAACTCCGGCTCCAGCGCGTTGATCTTATCGACTTTGGCCTGGTAGCGTTTCAGTTGCTTGCCCTCGCCCATCGTGAGCAGTTTGGAGAGAAATCCCATAGGTTGCGTCTTCTTTCTGTGGTCGGCGAGCGGTCATGGGGTCGGCGATCGCCTCCCTTTTAACAACTCCCGTCGCCTTCATTGGGCGACCGCGCGGGCCGCCTCGGTGCAAATCTGCTCCACTCTACCACAGAGCGCAGGTGGCGCGCCCAATTTCACAGGGTTTGCAAGGCGACGAGACCCCCTTCTGCGCCCTTCTGCGCCCGGTTGCGCCCGGTTGCGCTCTCCCGCACCGTTCTGCGCCCTTCTGCGCCCTTCTGCGCCCTTCTGCGCCCGGTTGCGCCCGGTTGCGCTCTCCCGCACCGTTCTGCGCCCTTCTGCGCCGTCCAGCGCCGTCGCACCCCGACCCCTTCGCGCTCCTGCACCGTCACACCCCGGCCCTTCGCGTCACTTCTTCAATCGTTGCCACTACTTTTCCCGACGGCATCTCGCTCGAAAGCCCACTCTCATACAGCCTTGCAGTCTTCGCGGAAATCGCTTGAAATCGACCACCGGCCAATCTCTCCTAACCAGATGCTTCTTTTTTCGAGTTGTTAGAGTTTAGAGCCAATTCACATCACTCTACCCCGCAGTGGTTTTGAGATTGATATACGTATTAAGATATTTTTTTAAATACTTTAGCATATACAGTCGTTCAGATTACAGATTTATGCGAGCGCCAGCTCCGCAAACGTCTAACAACTCAAAATTTTTGCCTCAAACCAAACCAGACATTGTCTCAGGTATGACAAATGAACAAACTCATGGCGTTAGTGCATTTGGTTCAGCCCCGCATCTCGGCCTTTCGCCTCGGCCGCCCACTTCGCCCCACCTCCTCACACGCACTTGCGCAGTTCGCTGCGAAGCCTCATATGGCGATCGAGTTGCTTTCCGTTGAGCCGCTTGAAATCACAGCCAGCTGCGCGAAATGCATGCAGAATTGTCTCTTGGAATTCGAAAACATTCTCAAGCTGACTCGCCGTGATTGATCTTATCTCCAATCCCTGAGCAGCCAGCGCGCTCCTGCGACGCGAATCACGGGAAAGGCGAGAGCTGCTCCCATGGAACTGCGAGCTATCGTATTCAAGTGCCACGCCGCGCTCGGGCCATAGCACATCGCATACCAACGACGAGCCATGAGCGATACGCTCCGGCTCTCGCCTCAACTTGATCGGCTCATTAAGACGCGCACCCCTCATGCCGAATCCGCCGTAATTACGCGGCGCAGTCGCTATGATCGCCAAGGACGTCTCAGCCGGCGAAGCCGACTTTGCCAGAACGTATCGCGCAGCCGTCTTCGCCGGCGCCGACCCCTTGAAGCCACGCAAATGGCTGCAGAAGGCAACCAGCCGATTCGGCGAGCAGAGCGGATGTCGCACAAGATACTCGCTGGCCTCGACAGGATAGCAACCGCATAGCTCATAGCCCAATGACAGAAGCGCGCCAAAGGGAAGCAACGATGCCATCTGGGCAAAAACGAGTTCCGGAGCACAAACGTACACACCCCGCGCGATTTTAAGGAAAGACCCTTTCGGATATGTTGCCGAGCTGTGGTGATACGTCAACCCGTCCGCAGTACGCACCCCGGGCTTGCGATGCCCGAGCACATGGAGAACTTTTCCGGCGCCACTCGAACTATCAGCGAGTCCAGGCTCTTTCGAGCGCTTCGACGAATGCGTCTCCGACAAGACAACGCGACAAGCGCCAAGCAGCTCAGTGAGTTCTTCCGGCACACCATCCTCTAGCGCACCATCAATAATTTCGACAACGGTGCGTTTTGCTGAGGACGAATCCACCAGAACGGCCGATGACGGAAAGATCCGAAAAGGCAGATCATCGGTCTGTATCGTCTTACGACAATGGAAAAGATGCAAGGCAATGCCATTGCGAGCGGACCACAACCTCCAGAATTCCAAAGCAGTCTCATGACTTAAGCAGATGCACCGCATTTCCCCTCCTTTACTTAATAATGTATTACTGTATGCTATATCACAATCGAGCGAAATACACCAGAGGGAAATTCGTCTGCGAAAGATGCGGTAATCGAGCAATTGGTCGCAGAAGCAAACTCGGGACAAGAACAAGCGGAGGCCCACTCCGTCTGGGATCAAAGCACGCAAGGGCAAGCGGAGGGCCATTCCGTCCGAGCGCAAAGGACATTAGGGCAAGTGCGATCCCGTTCCGTCCGGGATCAAAGCATTTCAATCAGCGAACTAAAATGGCGCAAGATTTTCGAGTTGTTAGAGTTTCGCAGACAGCAGCCCCACCCCCCTACGATGTCTCGTTTTCCACATCACATCTCTGACCTGGGGCTATTCACCATATTCGGATACATTGACGAACGTCATGGCGACCTACCTCGGCATAGCGCCGAACAAAAGTCTAACAACTCGAAATTACCGTCCGAGAATTTGGCGGGAGTTGGCAGGAGCAAGACCGCCAGAGGCAAAATAGTCAACAGCGGGACCGGGGCAGCCCGGGCGCGGGCTGCAGGCAGATAGGCCAGAAGGATCCGGGCGCAAGCTGCAGGCAGGAGAAACCGGGGCAGCCCGGGCGCAAGCTGCAGGCAGGAGAAACCGGGGCAGCCCGGGCGCAAGCTGCAGGCAGAGGGGGCCAGGCAAGGCCAAACGCAAGCTGCAGACAAGTGCGAAGTAGCCCGGACAGAACCACGGAAAAACGGGGAGGGCCCGCCATAGCAGGTCCTCCCCGAAAGTACGTCAACAAAGACGAAGCATCCTGCGAGACCCAAGCATCATGGCGGCCCCTCTCCCGACGAGACATCGCCGCCCACCAATGTGAGACCCACAAGGCCCGGGCATCGCGGCAACCCCTCCCGAAACATGATGGCGGAGACTTCGGCCCATGCAAGCGAGCAGCCCGTAACGCCCCAGTAAATGCCGCGGAGAGACTAGTACTCCTCCAGATCGGCGGGGTTCACGCGGCCGCGGAAGGTGCGGTAGATGACCACGTGGTACACGAGAACGAGCGGAAGCCCGATGCACAGGATGATAGTCATCCAGGTGAGCGACAGCTCCGACGATGCGGCGTTGGCCAAAGTGATGGCCGGCCCCACGGAATCGGCCGTGGCGTTCACGAGCACGGGGAACATGGAGCAGGCCAGAAGCGCCACGAGCGCGATCATGGACGCGGACTGGGCCAGAAACGCCTTCAGGTCGTCCCCGGACGTCTTGCCCACGACGAGCGAGGCCAACAGCCCCACCACCACAAGCGCCGCGAACAGCCACCGCAGGATGCCCAGGTTCGGATCCATCTCGGGCCCGACAAGGACGAGGGCGTACACGGACACCACGGCGAACAGCGCAAGCGCAATCACCTGCAGGGGCAGGCGCAGACGAGCGGCGCGGGCCTGAAGGCAAGAGGGCAGCGGCGCCTTCAGCGCGGCCCAGCAGGAGCCGGCGGCCAGAAACATCGCCAGCCCCAAAAGCCCCGTCAGCAGCGTGAAAGGCGTGATGAGGCCGATCAGGGGCACGCCGGCGTAATCGCCCGCGGCGTCCATGGGGATGCCGGCGAAGATGTTGCCCACCGCCACGCCGAGCAGCAGCGCCGGAAGCAGCGAGCCCACAAAGAAGCACGCGTCCCAGAGCTTTCCCCAGGACGGATCGCCGGCACGGAACTCGAAGGACACGGCACGCACGATAAGGCCGAACAGCACCAGCATGACGGCCAGGTAGAACCCGGAGAACGTCGTGGCATAGGCGTCCGGGAAGGCGGCGAACAGCGCGCCGCCCGCCGTGAGCAGCCACACCTCGTTGCCGTCCCACACAGGCCCTATGGCCCGGCGCAGCACCGCGCGCTCCTCGTCGTTTTTGGCGATGAAGGGCGACAGCACGCCGATACCCAAGTCGAACCCGTCAAGCACGAAATAGCCCGCGATAAGCACGAAGATGAGGAAGAACCACAGCACGCTTAAGAACTCCATCATGGCTACTCACCTTCCTTCTTGCTATCGCCCGCGGCGGCGACGGCCTCCGCAACGACGACATCGCCCTCGGCGTCGGCGGCGACCACGGCCACTGCAGCCGCATCGGCGGCAGCAGCGCCCTCGGCAACCGGCCCTTCCTTGATGAAGCGGCCGATGACCCGCGCCCACCCGATGAGCAGCACCAGATACACGAGCACGAACAGGCCCAGCGTCAGCCACAGCTCCGGCGCCGACACCGACATTGAGATGCCGCCGGCCGTCAGCAGCGACACGCCGTCGGGGCCCGTGACCGACGGGTACACCACCCAGGGCTGGCGCCCCACCTCGGCGGTGATCCAACCCGTCTGAATGGCGATGAACGGCCAGATGGGCGACAGCACCGCCGCCCACTGCAGCCAGCGCATCTTCGCGATGCGGCCGCCCTTGAAGGTGAACACGAGCACGAGAATGCTCGTCAGCATGATGAGCCCGTACATGGCCACCATGAGGTGGTAGCTCTGGAACACGAGCCCCACGGGCATGTCCTCCACCACCATGTCGCCGTACTCCTCGGTCTGGGCGAGCTCGTTTAAGCCCGGATACTCCGTCTCGAAGTTGCCCGTGGCCAGAAAGCTCGTACCGCCGGGAATGGCGAAGGGAGCGATGACCTCCTGGTTGTCCTCATCCACAATGCCCACGGCGTACAGCGGGGGCACCTCGGAATCGTACATGCCCTCCATCATGGCGAGCTTGGTGGGCTGCTCGTTCCACACCACCACGGCCGAAGAGTGGGCGAACACGATCATGGCGCAGGAGGTCACGATGCCCACCACGGCGGCGATGCGCATGGTCTTCATGGCGAACTCGGCGTTGCGGCCCTTGAGCATATACCAGCCGGCCACAGCCATGGCCACGAACGCGCCCATGATGAGCAGTGCGTCCACGGTATGGGTGTAGCGGGCGAAGATGGACGGGTTGAAGGCCGCCGAGAAGAAGTCGGTGATGACGGCCTCGGTGCCGTCGGCGTTAAGCTCCGCGCCGGCCGGCGTCTGCATCCAGGAGTTCGCGATGAGGATCCACAGCGCCGATAGGCACGACCCGGCCCACACGAGCCACGAGGACACCATGTAGAACTTCGGGCTCACCCGCTCGCGCCCGAACAGGAGCACACCCAGAAAAATCGACTCCAGGAAAAAGGCGAACAGCGCCTCAGCGGCCAAGGGAGCTCCGAAGATGTCGCCCACGAACCGCGAGTAGTTCGCCCAGTTGGTGCCGAAGGAGAACTCCATGGTGATGCCCGTGGCCACTCCGATGGCGAAAGTCGCGGTGAACACCTTCACCCAGAATTTCGTCGCCGCAGCGTCCTCAGGTTTGCGCGAGCGGTAATAGCGGGTCTCGTTGATGGCCAGAATGAGCCCGAGTCCGATGGACAGCGGCACGAACAGGAAGTGGTACGCCACCGTCAGCGCGAACTGAATGCGCGAGAGCACCGCCACATCAGCGAAAGCCTCCATTGCACACCCCCTTTCTCTGCGCGCCCGCGGCCGAGATGCGGCCGCCCCTGGGCGCAATCGAATACGTTCCCATCCCTAAGCGGAACGGTCAGGTTCCATGGTACTCCTTCTTTGCGGAAGGCAGCGTGTCAACCTGGTGTCACTTCCTGCCCGTTTCGCCGCCTCGCCTGCCTCACCCCTAGGCGAAAGACAACTCGCCTTCCAACAGCTGCCGGTAGAGCGCGGCCAGCGCCGGCGAGGGATCGAGTCCCAGCGTTCGCGACAGGCGGTCGCGGCAGGCGAAGAACGTCTGCACGGCGGCCGAGCGCTGATCGGTGGCCATCTGCGCGCGCATGAGGGCCGCTGCCGCGTCCTCGCGCCCCGCATCGCGCTGAAAGGCCTCCCGAGCGAGCCACAGCGCCCCCTGGAGCTCACCCCGGACAAGAAGACGCCGCGAAGCTGCCACCAGGCCGTCCACGAACTCCGCGTCGAGGCGATCGCGGAAGACGACGATGGCCTCGCACTTGCGCTCGGTGGGCAGAAGCACGCTGCCGAAGGAGCCCTGGATCGTCGCTATGGCCCTCTCCCAGGCCATATCGTCGGCAGGGCCGAACAGAAGGCAGCGAATCAGCTCCTCGAACTCGTCTAAGTCGCTCTCGAACAAATCGGGATCGAGCCGGCAGCCATAGCGGCTGCGGATGAGGTAGGGGCACGACCCCTGCTGGGAAAGGAGGGATCGCAGATCTCCCCACACGCGGTAGAAGCTCTTCGCCCCCGTGCGCTTGTCGGCGGCCGGCCACAACATGGAGACGATCTGGTCGCGTCCCAGCTCGCGCCCGCGGTGCAGGGCGAGCAGCGCCAGCAGAAGACGGGTCTTCGGGCGGCCCTCGAACTGATAGGTGATGTCGCGGCGCCCCAAAGCGACTTCCATGGTGCCGAACAGCTTCAGGCGCAGCGGCTCCACGGACATCTCGGGCGCGACGGCCATCGCCGTCCGGGGCGCACTGGGCACCGGCAAACTGCGCCCGCGCTCGGGAGCCTCGACGACAGGGGCTCCAGAAGACTTCTCGCGGCGCGAGCGGGCCGCCCCCTTCTCGACGTGAGCCGCAAATAATGCGGCGGCCACAGGGGCAGAAAGCCGCGGCAGGCCGAGGCCTTCGAGCACCTCCCCTGCCCGCTCCAGTGCAGCGGCCGCCCGGTAGGCTCCGAAGCCGAGGCTCCAGCCGCGCTCCACGAGTGCGTCCAGGGCGCGATGGCTGCAAGCAACGAGCCGCACCAGCTCGGGTCGGCCGGCAATGGCCGTATCGGCGCCGGCGCCCAGCGCTCCGGTCGCCTCCAGGCCCTCCAGCGCCGCCGCGGCGCCGAGCAGCCTGCGCTCCACGTCGATGCGCGAGCCGCCTCCCCAGTCCAGCGCTTCGCCGACCTGGGACGCCCAGACCGCCAGGACGTCGCCGCCACGGCCCAGCGCCAGCACTCCATGCGCCACCACGACCAGCTCGGCCAGACCGTCCTCCCGCTCGACTCCCCCGGCGCCATCCAGTTCAGCCAGGCAGGAGGCGACCGTCTCCTCCATGGCCCGGCGCGTGGCCGCGTTGCCCACCTCCCAGGCCGCCAACGCCGCAGAGAGAACCGTTCGCGGCGTGCTCCTCTCCGAGACAAGGCTGCGCTGGGCGAACTGAACGGCCCGCGCGCGATCGCCCCGCTGCGCCCAGGCCCAGGCGATCATGGCGTTGATATCCGCCCGGGCTGCCATTTGGGTGCGGGTCGCCGATTCGTAGAGCTCGCACACCTCGACGGCCGCGCCGCCCCACAGGGCCGCCCAGCCGTTCGCCGCCAGCCACCGGCCGTGGGCCCGCCGGCGCGCCAGCAGCGTCATCGCGCTCACGGCGCGCCCGCATTCCCCGCGCTCCATCAAGCGCTCCGCCAAAACCTCTATCGCCTCCTCCCTGCCGGCGAACCCGCAGGTCTCGGCGAGCGCCTGAAGACGCGCCCGCCCGTGATCCCTCACCTCCCCAAGGGATACGGAAAGTGCGGCGAAGCTCTCTTCGCCGGCGGAAATGCCCACAAGAGGGCAACGCGCGGCGAGAGCATCCCAGGCCTTCTCGGCCCGGCGCGCCCCGAGCAGCGCGCGCACGTCGTCTATCGTGCCCCTTCCGAGCACCGTCATGGCCCACAGGGCAAGCTCCTCTTCCGGAGTGCATCCCGCCCGGCTCGCGCCGAGCGCCAGCTGGATCGGCGTCGCAGACCCCCATCGCAGGGCGGCAATGCGCTCGGCCAACCCCAAGGGGCGCCGATCCGTCACCCCTTCGGGCTCCTCCTCCAAATCCTCCCGCGCTACCAGCATCTCCGCGGCCCCGATGACGACGCGCCTGCCGAACAGCTCCATCGGCGCATCGGCCCGCGTTGTCGTGGCGATCACCTCGCAGTTCGCATCCGCCAAGCGCTCCACGACCTCCGCAAAGGCCTCGGCGCGATCATCGGTAAGGAGCGGAAGATCGGTCACCACCATCAGCGCGGCGTGCTCGTCGGCTTCAAGCACCGCCTCGGCCAGCACCCCCGCATCCAAATCCCGCAAGAAGCAGGGCGACGAGCCGCGCAGCCAGAATACGTGCTCGAACTGGAACATCACGGACGCGTACTCAAATGCGAGCGTCGCCTTCCCGAACCCCGGCGGCGCAACGATTAGACGCAGGGCGCCGCGATCCTCGAGGAGCCGCGACAGGAGGCGCGGTCGGCTCCTCAGACGGTCGGGAACCACTCCGTGGGGGCGCCTCCCCTCGCAAGCGCTCTGCTGGATGAAACGGGTCATGGACATCTCCTTCTTCTGTCGGCCCTCGCTAACAACAGATCGCACCTTACGAAGCCCCAACCGTCCGGGCAACCAGCAAGGAACACAAGGCCGCCGATCCCCTTCCATTGCCGCCCGGACAAACCGCCCGCAACATACAGGCAGCCTCGCAAAAGGCACCCGCAAGCACAAGGAACGCGCGAGGAAGGCCCGCGGCAGGCGTCTCCAGTCATCTGCGAAAAAGCTCCAGCGCCATTCGCGCTCCATGCAAGCGACAAGCAGTCGAACGGCACCCGCGCGACGGGCTCTCGCCGTCCTCTCGCGCCGCCGGCAGAAAGCCGCCAGCGCCCGTTGCCGCCCCAGGAGGGACGGCGCCGACAAGAAACAGGGACGCCGCCACGGTTTCTCCACGGTTCGCGCGAGAGCATTTCCGCGAAACCGTGGGGGTCGGCGCGGGCGTCAGGCGAGAGCACTTCCGCGAAACCGCGGCGGTCGGCGCGGGCATAAGAAAAGACCCCTCCGCCGTTGCGGAGGGGTCTCTCTTCTCGGAATGCGCGCCTCGCGCCCCTTGCCTTTCTGCGCACTGCCGCGCCGGCCCAATCGCCCGTCGGACGCCCTCGGAGCTTTAAGCCTCCTCGCCCTGGGCCGCCTCGCGGCCGAGCAGCTTGGCGATGCGATCGGAGTACTGCAGGTTCTCAAGCCCCGCCTCGGCGGCCAGGTCGATCACCGGCGCGTCGTTCCACAGCGCCTCCAGGCGGTAGTACTCGCGGGTCTCGGGCATGAACACGTGCACGACGATGTTGCCATAGTCCAGAAGCGACCAGCTTCCGTCGGCAGACATCTCGCGGTGGGTGGGCTTGATGGACGCCTCCTCGCGCAGCTTGTCCTCGATCTCGTCGATGATGGCGTCCACCTGGCGGGAGTTGGCGGCCGTCGCGATAACGAAGTAGTCGGTCACGCCGATGAGATCGCGCACTTCCTGCACCATGATGTCGGTGGCCTTCTTCTCGTCGGCGGCCTTGGCGGCGATGAGCGCGCACTCGCGCGAGAAGGCGGCCTGCTGCTCTACAGCATCGGTCATAGCTATCCTCACTTTCGGGAACATCAGATTTTGCTTGCATACCTTAGCACAAGTCTCTCCGGGGAGAGCTCCGGAAGGGGCGCGCGGAGCCCGGTTCGCTTTTCTCTCCCTGCGAACACAGTTAAGGGAAATAGCGAAGATGACGCACATAAGTCGGTACCATCCCAACATTGCTGCTGCTGAAGTGGAAGCTATTTCTTTAATAACTGTGTTCTCCGGGAGCGCTCAGAGGTCTCCGCGCGCCCCTTCCGGAGCTCTCCCCTACGTTGCCTTCACTGAGCTAAGGTCTCCCGTAAGGTACCGGGTCGGGGTTGGCCTCGGCGCGGTAGACTTCCTGCTCGGGCATATAGGAGTTCCAAATTTCCGTGGTCTTGGAATAGATGGGGTGGCGGCGCTCCATGATGAGCTGGACCCAATAGGCGTACACCTCTAAGAACAGCTCGCGCAGCTCGATCTCGCCTATCTTCTCGCGCAGCTTTTCCACGACCTTGCCCTTGCGCCCCGGCTCCAGCGCATCGGCGATATAGACGATCATGTCCAAGTCGCTCATGCCCGCATCGCCCAGCGTATGGCGCTCGACGGCGGTGAGCACCTCGGGCGGCAGCTCCGGGAAGGCGCGCCCCAAGGCCACGGCGGCGGTGAGGCCATGCAGGACGCGGGGCATGGCGACAAGCTCGGCGTCCAGTTCCATCCCCAGCTCGTCGGCCCGCGCGAGAATGCCCGGGTCGTCATAGCCCTTGTCCCAGTCATGGAGAAGGCCGGCCACCCGGGCCGCCGTCTCGTCGGCGCCGTAGACGCGAGCCAGCTTTTCGGCCGTCTCGGACACGCCGAGGCTGTGCTTGAAACGACGCGGGCCCACCCGCTTCTCCAGCTCGTCACGGCGCGCCTCGTAGAATGCATCGCTACGCCACCCGTCCACCATCGGTCTCCCTTCGGTACAACGATTCCTCTTCAATGATCTTTCGCACGGCCTCAGGCACCAGATAGCGGATGGTGCGCCCCGCGTACACGCGCCGCCGCAGCCCACTCGAGGAAATGTCGAGGCCCGGCACGGCGAAGGGACGCACATCGAATCCGTGCTCGCGCAGATCGCGCAAGGCCTGCTCCCCCAGCTCGAAACCGGGCCGTGTGGCCGCCGCGAACGCCGCGAGGTGTGCCAGTTCGGCGCTCTTTCGCCATCGGGGCAGCGTAAGGGCCGCGTCGGCGCCGACGATGAAGACGAGCTCCACCCCCGGAAGCTCCTCGCGCAGCTCGCGCAACGTGTCCACGGCGTAGGTGACGCCGGGGCGCTCTACCTCCAGGGCGCTCACGGCGAAGGCGGGGTTGCCGGCCACGGCGGCGGCCACCATGGCCAGCCGCACCTCGCCGGCGGTCACAAGACGATCCTGCTTGAAGGCGGGACGGCCCGTGGGCACGAACAGCACCGCATCGAGGTTCGCAGCCTCGAGGGCCTCCTCGGCGCAGGCGAGATGCCCCAGGTGAGGGGGGTCGAAGGTGCCCCCCATGATACCCAGCCGCGCGAGCTCGCCCGCCCGTGCCCGCTGCGCCAGCGAATCCACGGCGCCGTCCATCGCCCTTAGGCCCTCACCTGGCCCGCGCCGCGCAACACGTACTTGTAAGAGGTGAGCGCGTCGGCGGCAAAGGGCCCGCGGGCGTGGATCTTCTGGGTGGAGATGCCGATCTCGGCGCCAAGGCCGAACTGGCCGCCGTCGGTGAAGGCCGTGGAGGCGTTGGCGTACACCGCCGCCGCGTCCACCTGGGCGAGGAAGGCGTCCTGGGCCGCCTCGTCGGAGGCGACGATGGCCTCGGAGTGCTTCGTGCCGTAGCGGTTCACGTGGTCGATGGCCTCTTGCAACCCTTCCACGCACTTCACCGCCAGCTCGGGCCCCAGATACTCGGTCTCCCAGTCGGCCTCGCAGGCGAGCACGACATCGGGCGCGTCGCCGGCCGCGGAAAGCCCGGCCGCCTCGGCGATGGCGAGCACGCGCGCATCGCCGTGGACGAGCACGCCAGCCTCCTTCATGTCCGCGAGAATGGGCGGCAGCACCGCATCGGCCACCGCCGCATCCACCAGAAGGGTCTCGGCGGCGTTGCACACCCCGTAGCGGCGGCACTTCGCGTTCTTGATGATGTCGCGGGCCATCGCGGGGTCGGCGGAGGCATGCACGTACACGTGGCAGTTGCCCGTGCCCGTCTCGATGACCGGTACTTTGGCGTGCTCCACGCAATGGCGGATAAGGCCCGCGCCTCCTCGGGGAATGAGCACGTCCACCAGGCCGTGCAGCCCCATGAGCACATCGGTGGCCGCCCGATCGGTGGTGGTCACCGCGCAGATGGAGCCCTCCGGCAGCCCCGCTTCCACGGCAGCCGCGGCCAGCACGTCGGCGATGACCTCGTTGGAGCGGGCCGCAAGGCTGCCGCCCCGCAGGATGCACGCGTTGCCGGACTTCACGCAGACCCCGGCGGCGTCGGCGGTCACGTTGGGCCGGGCCTCGTAGACCATGGCCACCACGCCGAGGGGCACCGACACGCGCCGAAGCTCGATGCCGTTGTAGAGGGTCGATTCCAGCGACACGACGCCGAGCGGATCGGGCAGCGCCGCCACCTCCTCCAAAGCGTCGGCCATGGCGAAGACGCGGGACTCGTCCAGCATGAGCCGGTCCAGCAGCGCCTCGGTGGTGCCGGCCGCCCGGGCCGCCTCCATGTCCTCGCCGTTGGCCTCCACGATAGCCGGCGCCTGCGCCCGCAGGGCCGCCGCCATGGCGAGCAGCGCCCCGTTGCGCTCCTCGGTCGTCGCCTGAGCCAACTTAACGCTCGCCGCTTTTGCGAATTTCGCCAGCTCGCGCACTTCCTCTTCCAAAGTCATGGGCCTCTCCTATTCGAATAGAACCAGTTCGTCGCGATGGATGACGGGGCGGTCGGCCAGCACGGCCAGGATGGCGTTGCTCGCCACCTCCTCGCGGCTGCGCCCGCAGGCCAGCTTCAGAAGGTCGCTCGCCGCCGCGGCACGGCCCCGCGCGAACACGTGCCCCGTCTCGTCGGCCACGTCCACGATGTCATCCAACCCGAAGTCGCCCTCCACGGCGCGAATGCCCACGGAAAGGAGCGACTTGCCGCGCATCACCAGAGCATCGCGGGCCCCCTCGTCCACGACGACGGTGCCGTGCACGGAGTCCCCGAGCGCGATCCACAGCTTCTTGGCCGTGATCTCGTGGGGGCGATCCGGCGCCGTGAACAGCGTGCCGACTGCCTCTCCGGCAGCGGCCTGAACGATGCAGTCCGCGCGCCTCCCCTGGCAGATGACCATGGGGATGCCCGCGGCCATGAGCACCCGGGCCGCCTTGATCTTCGTGATCATGCCGCCGCTTCCCACGCCGGACACCGCGCCGCCGGCCGCAGCCAAGATGTCGCGGCCGACGCGATCCACGACGGGAATGAGCGTGGCCGCCGGATCGATCTGCGGGTTCGCCGTGTACAGCCCGTCGATATCCGAGAGGATCACCATGAGGTCGGCGTCGATGAGGCAGGCCACGAGCGCCGCCAAGGTATCGTTGTCGCCGAAGCGGATCTGCTCGACGGACACCGTGTCGTTCTCGTTCACGATGGGCACCACGGACAGCTCCAGAAGCCGGTCAAGCGTATCCCGCGCGTGCAGGTAGGCCGAGCGGTCCGCCGTGTCGCGCCGGGTGAGCAGCACCACGCTCGTCAGCATGTCCTGCGCCCCGAAGGCCTCGGCATAGGCCGTGGAAAGGGCGCTCTGCCCCACGGAGGCCGCCGCCTGCAGGCTCGGCATGTCCGTCGGGCGCTTGGCGATGCCCAGCGCCTCCAAGCCACAGGCAATGGCCGCCGACGTGACGATGACCACGTCCCATCCGGCCGCGCGAACCCGCGCCACCTGATCGGCCAGATCGTTCAGAAACCCGTAGTCGATGGAACTCTCGGAGGTGGTGAGGGTGGCCGAGCCGATCTTCACCACCAGGCGCTTGCGCCTGTGCGTCGCGTCACTCATCAGATATCCAGCTCCTGGTAGACGTCCACGGCACCGGCCGTGGGAGATTCGAAAGCAAACGAGAAGCCGAGGATGCGCACCTCGTCCCCGTCGCGGGCGCCGGCCTTCTCGAGGGCCGTATCGACCCCCATGCGCTTGAAGCGGTGCTGGAAGAAGGCCACGGCCTCCTCGTTCTCCCAGTCGGTCTGCACCACCATGCGCCCCACCTGCACGCCGGAAACGCGCCAGGCGCCGGGGCCCTCGGAGATGATGTCGAAGCGCTTCTCGCGGGCCTCGCGGCGCAGCTCCCACACGTGGTCGTACTGCATGTCGGATGCCGCCTGCTCGCGGGCCGCCTCGCGCAGGGCGTGCACCTTGGTGGCGATGGCGGCCTTCAGCGAATCCACGCCGGCGCCCGTCAGCGCGCTTATGCGGTAGAGCTTCGGATCAATGGGGCTTTCCACGAACTCGTTGCCCCCGGCCGCGGCAATGGAGTCCTCGCGCACCCGGGCGGCCAGCGCCTCGCAGGCCTCCTCGGTGCCGGGCACGTCGATCTTGTTGGCCACGATGATGCGGGGCCGCGCCGCCAGCTCGTCGGCGTACAGGGCCAACTCGTTCTTGATGATCTCGTAGTCCTCCAAAGGATCGCGGCCCTCCCAGTCGCCGGTCAAATCGACGACCTGCACGATGAGGGCCGTGCGCTCGATGTGGCGCAGGAACTCGTGTCCCAGCCCGCGGCCCTCGGAAGCCCCTTCGATGAGCCCCGGGATATCGGCCACGACGAAGGAGAGGTCGCCCGAGGTGGCCACGCCGAGGTTGGGAACGAGCGTGGTGAACGGGTAGTCGGCGATCTTCGGCCGCGCGGCGCTCATCTTCGCGATGAGCGAGCTTTTGCCCGCCGACGGCATGCCCACCAAGGCCGCATCGGCCATGAGCTTCATTTCCAGCTCGATCCAGCGCTCCTCGGCCGGCTCGCCCAGCTCGGCGAAGGCCGGGGCGCGACGCGTGGAGGTGACGAAGTGGATGTTGCCGCGGCCGCCCATGCCGCCGCGCGCCACGGTGACCGACTCGCCGTCGTGGGTCAGATCGGCGATCATCTCGCCCACTTCCCCCTCTTCCTCGAAATACTCGCGCACGACGGTGCCCACGGGCACCTTCAGCACGAGATCCTCGCCGGTAGCGCCGTGCATGCGGCTGCCGCGGCCATGGGTACCGCGCTCGGCCTTGAAGTGGTGCTTGAAGCGGTACTCGATGAGCGAGGAGACCGAGGCGTCGGCCACAACGATGACGTTGCCGCCGTGACCGCCGTCGCCGCCGTCGGGGCCGCCCTTGGGCACGTGGGCCTCGCGCCGGAACGACATGCACCCGGCGCCCCCATTGCCGCCCTTCACATTGATGCGAACCTTATCGATGAACATAGGAGCCTTTCGAAAGCTAGTATGGTGAGTAGATGATACAACAATGCCCCCTGAAACTTCAGAGGGCATTGGGTTACCGTTGATGTTACGCAGTCGTTGAGACTTAAAGCGTTTAGGCGGTCTGCTCGGCCGGGATGACGTGAATCTTGCGCTTCTGGCCGCGCGTGAACTTCAGCGTGCCATCGCACAGGGCGAACAGGGTGTCGTCCTTGCCGCGGCCCACGTTCTCACCGGGATGGAAGTGGGTGCCGCGCTGGCGGACGATGATGTTGCCGGTCTTCACAGCCTCGCCGGCGAACTTCTTCACGCCCAGTCGCTGCGCGTGGGAGTCGCGACCGTTACGGGTAGAGCCCAAGCCTTTCTTGTGTGCCATGAGAGATTCCTCCTTAACCCGTTACTCGGCCTTGGCCGTACCGACGGATTCGATCTTCACGCGGGTCAGGTTCTGACGATGACCGCGCAGCTTCTTGTAGTTCTTGCGCTTCTTGAACTTGAAGACCAGCGCCTTGTCGCCCTTGAACTGCTCGAGCACGGTGGCCACAACCTTGGTCTTGGCGGCCTTCTCGGGGTCGGCCTCCACCTTGTCGCCGTCCACCACGCAGATGGCCTCAAGTTCCACCTTGTCGCCAGGCTCGACGTTGAGCTTCTCGATGTTGATCTTGTCTCCGGGGGCGACTTTGTACTGCTTGCCGCCCGTTTTCACGATTGCGTACATGTAAGTTTCTCCTTGAATGTGACTAAACGCAAGGCGATATCTTACCCGACACCCCCGCGCGAGTCAATGATTTTCTCCCGCAAAAACCCGCCGTTCACCGAGCATCTACATATATAAGAGACGAGGAGGGCACTTCCCTGAGTTCGAGCCCGGAGAACAGGCAAGTCATCCATTTTCAAGACTGAAACTATACAATAGCATCTAGGTCATAGGTTGGCATGAGATAGGATGGCGCGATGGATTATCAACGAGAGCTTCTTGGAGGCAGTTCCTTCCTTGATCGTTACGAAGAGCAGCTAAGCTCGCTCTGTCGCAACCAGCGCTTCATTAACATGATTTCCTTGGCGTCAAAAGAAGCAGCAGAAAAGACGGGGTCAGATACAGGTAAGGCCGGAAAGAACATCATCTCCGACACTCTCTTTCGCGAGCGCGCTTATCTCCTGCTTCCGGAGTACGCCCATATCGTCGACGATGTTGCGCGAAGCGGCTATTCGAAAAAGTCTGCCGTTCTCTCGATCTACTACGCTGCCAAAATTCTGAATGCTTCCTCCTCTTGCGGAAGCTATTCGGCGTCACAGGCAAACGAATCGGCAGCCTGCCAGCAAGATTATCATGCTCAGAATTCGTCGAATGCGAACGCTCGACGAATTTGGGAGGAGATAGCTTTCATCATAGACAAGTATCGCAAAGACGGCGCCCCCGAACGCGAATTTCAGATCGAAATGGAGAACGCCTTCGAGAAATTGGGGTGGTCCCGAAGGCTTGGAGAGGTGATCGCCCAATACACTATCCCCGTAGGCTCAGCCCATTCAGTGCGCCCCGATCTCATCATCACCAAAGAAGGCACGCCGATCTTTGTCGTCGAGCTCAAAAAGCCGTCATCTGGAGCAACCCCGCGAAACGCCGATCAACTGTTCTCCTACATGCGCCTCCTCAAGCTCAATGTGGGCCTGCTGATCTCCGACGTCGTCCAACTCTACTATGATGACCCCTCGAATGCAGGCAATCCGCGCCTCGTCGAGAGCATCCCTGCAAGGAGCGACTGCGAAGAGGGGCCGCTCTTGTTCGATCTCCTTATGAAAGACGGCTTCGCTAAATCGAGCCTCAATGCTTATATCGCGGAAACTCTCTCGCAGCAAACCACCTTAACCCAGGTGCAGTACTTGAGGTCCCGGCTTCTTTCGGAGCAAGGGGCTACGCTGGTCAACGAGGCGCTTACTGATTTTTTCCATTCTGAGGCCGCCAAAGACGTCATTCACGACGCCCTCCGAATTTACCTCCAAAAGGAGTATCCCCAGGAGGTTGTCTCTCAAGCACTCGATGGTCTCGATATCAAATGGGAAAATCAACCTCGGTCGAACAATTCCCCGCTCGGCCAAACATCGGCTCGCGAGGAGCACACCAACAGAGAGTCATCTTACTCCCCCACAAAAGAACCCTCCCTCTTTCGAGGCAAAAAGGTCGGCCAAATTGCGAACGACCACCTGAGGGCCATGCTAGAGAGGGGAAACGTATCTCCTGAAGAAATCCAACTTATGGAAACCAGAGAATACAGTAAACGCGTTTTCGGAATCAACTACCCGTTGCTCGTTCCCACATCAAGCCCCCACGACCGCGCGCGATATTACGCTACCCCCCTTTTCATTAGGGGCATCGCCTAC
This sequence comes from Adlercreutzia sp. DFI.6.23, assembly GCF_024462535.1. NCBI lineage: Bacteria > Bacillati > Actinomycetota > Coriobacteriia > Eggerthellales > Eggerthellaceae > Adlercreutzia > Adlercreutzia sp. DFI.6.23. Next base: position 1,675 of record NZ_JANGBP010000002.1, on the reverse strand, counting down.
AAACTCTGCAACGATTGGCACGAATCGCCCGCGAATAACGATCGGCCTTATCTCGTGTCATGGCTCCAAAGCCACGCGCAGGACATATTCTCCTCGTGATTTTACATGGGGCGAGCTGCAACTTCCGGCTCGTTTTCCAGTAGATCTTCGACGAGATAGACGGGATCCATGTACTGGATGCCGTAGGCGCCCTCGTTAATCTGCTCGGCCAATCGGCTCGAGTAATAGATGCGGAGGGCTTCCTCGGCATCAATGTTGAGGCGTTCCGCCAAAAGCGTCACGATTTCCGTGTCCTGATTGCGCTTCAGCGTTTCTTCCAAAATATCCGGACTTATTGGCGCGTCAATCATTGCGTCACCTCATAGGCCTCTTCGAATACTAAGGTTCGATCCAAGAAGGGCTGAGATTTGAAACAGTACTGATCGTTGCGATCGTAGAAGCTCAGTTCCTCGATGGTGCGATCCAGCGTCCAGAGCCCTTTGTAATAGAGATCGACGGCCCGATACACCTGATCGTCAGCCACACCACCGGCAATTAGATCGAAACCCTCGTCCTGCGACTCGCCGCGACGGCACGAACAAACGAACTCCACCCACTCGCGATCATTTTGTTCGAAGACGAGAACGTTGCCGCTAACGTCCCCCTCTGTAAAATCGTAGACGTTTACCAGAGGCCTCCCACCTGCACGCATCGCCTTCCGGCGCGCCCACAACTCTGCTTGCTTCTTCACCGACGTCAGATAGAAACCCCGGCCGAAGTCGAGACGATCGCGGGATCGCGCAACATCGGGGCGATCGACCACGGTATTCGATCCATGAAAGAGCTTCATACCGCATAGCCCTTTTCGCGAGCGAAGGTCGTTATATCGTCGACAAGGTATTCTTTGCCAAGGCAATGCAGTGCGTCGTAGCAAGGAATGATATAGCCCTGCATGATCTCCGATTCCTGAAGCAGGCGGAAGGCATCAGGGACCGATATGCGCCATGCGTCAGCAAGAGCGTGCAGAAGGAACACGCTAAAGGCGATCTCGTCCCTCGTTTTCTCGCTCACGGCCCGCTCCTTTCGAAGAGATTTTCATCATAGCACAAGCATCAAACAACCCGCTATACGTAGTCTTTCAATACGCTGTCAGCTATCTGGAAAATGTGCTTTTTTGTTCAGGCCTCTGACCTGGGAAATCTGGAGTTATACCAGGTCAAACTAGGTGTTTCCTGAAAACAAAAAAGCACGTTTTCCAAATTTCGCGAGCCAAAATAGCACGTTTTCCGAAACGAGGAGAAGTCAAGCGGAGCAATCATGAACCACCCCTCAAAGGGGTGGTTTGCTCTGGGCCTATAAGGCCGAGGGGGGCCGGCAGCGTCTAAAGGCGCTGCCTCTCACTTCGTTCAAGCCGTACCGCCCTTGTCTCTCGCGGGCCGCACAAAGCGGCCCTCGTACTACCGGGCAGCCCCTAAAGGGGCTCCCCTACTTCCTCTTGAACGGGTCCTCGTACTCCTTGACGCTCAACTTGTCCAGCGCGATGTCGTGGGCCTCCTGCTCCCTGATGTACTTCGCTATCGTCGCCTCGTTCAGGCCGACGGTCGACACGTAGTAGCCCTCGGACCAGAAGTGCCTGTTGCCGAACTTGTACTTGAGGTTGGCGTGCTTGTCGAACATCATGAGCGCGCTCTTGCCC
>NZ_JANGBP010000199.1:0-398 GCF_024462535.1 Adlercreutzia sp. DFI.6.23 | reverse complement strand
GCCGCGTTCCGAAAAGAAGACCAAGCGCATCTTCGACACCCGCTACTAAGCGCGCCGCATTCGAAAGGGGGCGAGAGCCATCATTACGAGCTTGAGTGAGAAGCAGACGATCCTCATCGTTGATGACTCGATGCTGAATCGCGCACTGCTTGCCGACATGATCGGCGATGCCTACCGCATCATCGAGGCGGAGGACGGCAAGCAGGCCGTGGCGGCGTTGCAGAAAGAGGGCACGGGCATATCGCTCGTGCTGCTCGACTACGTCATGCCGCAGATGAACGGCTTCGACGTGCTGGAGGTCATGAACAAAAACGGCTGGATCAAGGACATCCCGGTCTCATGGTGTCCGCCGAGTCCGACGCCGCCTATATCGAACGCGCCTACGAGCTGGGCGTGAC
>NZ_JANGBP010000198.1:0-399 GCF_024462535.1 Adlercreutzia sp. DFI.6.23 | reverse complement strand
TCCTCGTACATACGGGCCACGCGCGCCGGCGTCTCCCGCAGCCCCTCGCGCTCGGGATCTTCCCCGACGCCTTCCAAAATCAGACGGACGCCGGCTTCGATTTTCGCTGTATCCACGGTTGTCGTAACTCCTTGTAAACGGTTGGCGCCATGTTATCACGACGCTATGGACACACGGCAAAAGAGCGGCATAATACCTTGGCAGAAGGCTTCACGCAAGAAGGGATCGACCATGAAAAGCCTCCTGGCCGAGTTCAAAGAGTTCATCAACCGCGGCAACGTGATCGACATGGCCGTCGGCATCATCATCGGCGCGGCGTTCACCGCATCGTCACGTCGCTGACCGACGACATCATCAACCCGCTCATCAAACTCATCACCGGGGGCAACGGCACCGATG
>NZ_JANGBP010000197.1:0-399 GCF_024462535.1 Adlercreutzia sp. DFI.6.23 | reverse complement strand
TTCCCGCAAGGCACATCGACGCCACAGCATCGCCGCGTTTGCGCACGAGCAGCTCCGGCGTGCAGCCGCAGAAGTCCGACCCCACGGGCGATCCGGACACCATGTCGTTCTACCTGGAAGCCGACCACCTCATCCTCATCGACGACGGCGACATCGCTCAGAAGACCCTGGACAAAGTGGCCGCCACGGGCATTCTCACAAAGCCCACCACCTCGCATACCCTGTACGCCTTCATGAAGACGCTCATCGCCGACGATTTCAGCTGGTTCTCCTCCATGGAAGACGCCATGGAAAGCCTCGAGGACACCATGATCGGCCACCATGCCGACATCTCGTCGCAGACCATCATGAGCTACCGGCGCGCCACCATGCGCATGGGCTCCTACTACCAGCAAATCG
>NZ_JANGBP010000196.1:0-399 GCF_024462535.1 Adlercreutzia sp. DFI.6.23 | reverse complement strand
CCACGGGCCTGAAGATTTTCTTCACTGCGACCTTAAAAGTCCACCTCTGCCCATGACTCCAGAAGCAGTCCCTCGACGCGTCGGAACTCCCTCGTGTTGTTCGAAACGAGCGTCGCGCCATGGGCAAGGGCCGTCGCGGCAATCAGCAGATCGTTCGGCCCGATCATGCAACCGCGCCGCTTCAAGACGGCCCGGACTCGCGCGTAGCAGGCGGCGCACCGGGGATCGAAGGGAATGATGTGCAGCGGCGACAAGAGGCTCTCTACAAAGTAGCGGCCCTCTTCGGGATTGTTACTGTTCTCGGCCCCGTACAGCAGCTCGGCCTCGACGATAGCCGGCACGCCGAATAGATCCGGCGAGCTTTTCCGCATGATCTCCTGGGCCCGCGGCAGATGCCCC
>NZ_JANGBP010000195.1:0-399 GCF_024462535.1 Adlercreutzia sp. DFI.6.23 | reverse complement strand
AGAAGGGCCGTGACGATGCGGCGCTTGCCAATGTGCCTCTCACGGAGAACCCCGACATCTTGCGATCGGCCGGATTCGCCGGACGCAGATCGGCCACAGCGGCGGCGAAAATGGCGGCATCGGCGGCCGGGAACACGGATGCGGCAGCGGCCAGCATATCGCGGGCCGTCTTCACGGGCACCACTTCCACGCCGGTGGGCGCGGCAAGGGCCACCGGCCCCAACACGAGCACCACCCGCGCGCCGGCGGCCGCGGCGGCCTCGGCGATGGCGTAACCCATCTTGCCCGAGGAATAGTTGGAGATGTAGCGCACCGAATCGATGGGCTCCACCGTGGGGCCCGCCGTCACACATATAAAAGGTCTTCAGCTCCACCGGCTCGCCGGTTTCCGGATCGGTG
>NZ_JANGBP010000194.1:0-399 GCF_024462535.1 Adlercreutzia sp. DFI.6.23 | reverse complement strand
CTGCGCAGCGAGCGGCACAACTCCAAGCTCATCAAGCGCCTGCCCGACCCGGAGAACCCGCTCGCCGCGCAGGCCCAGCTCGCGGACCAGGCGGTTGTGGCCGTTCTCCATGTCGTGGACCAGCGTCGAGCCGCGCGCCACATGGCCCCCGAAGGCGGCGAGGGTGCGCGTGCCGCTGGTCTTGCCGAGCCCCTCGTCGGCGAACACCGACGCCCCGCTCCCGTCGCAGCCGATGCCGATGCAGTGCTTCCCCTTGGAGAAGCCGCCCGGGACCTTGGAGCCGTCGGGCATCCTCGGCTGGTCCGCCAGCTGGGCCTGCGCAGCGAGCGGCACAACTCCAAGCTCATCAAGCGCCTGCCCGACCCGGAGAACCCGCTCGCCGCGGTCAACCGGCTCTGC
>NZ_JANGBP010000193.1:0-399 GCF_024462535.1 Adlercreutzia sp. DFI.6.23 | reverse complement strand
GCCGAGAAGCAGGCCTACGCCGACAAGCAGGCCAAAAAGCGCGCCATTCTCAAAGCCCTGTGCGAGCAGCAGTAGCCGCATCTCTCGTGGCGTCTTGCCGTGATTTGCCTTTCTCCTACGGTTTGCCTATCGTTGTCTGGGAAGCCTGACCAATGGTCTATGATGCGGTGATCTATCCGCACGCGAAGGAGGAGCGATGCCCAACATTCGCCTAACCCATCCCAAGCTCTCCCCCAACGCCGCTGCGGCGGCGGCCAAGGTGTCGCCCGAAATTCGGGAACTCATCAAGCGCTCCGGCAAAAAGCCCGTGCGCGAGTACACCTTGGGCGAGGAGATCTTCAATGGCCACGGAGAAACGAACAAGGTCGTTGCTCATCGGTCGCGCCGCCTAGACGCGGG
>NZ_JANGBP010000192.1:0-400 GCF_024462535.1 Adlercreutzia sp. DFI.6.23 | reverse complement strand
CGAGGCCTTGAACCCCGGCGCCGACCCGGCGAGCCGCCAGCAGCCCTTTGCCGCCAACCGCCTCGTCCACGACTCCCTGCTCGTACGCGCGGCTCTCCCGCGGCGGCTCGGAGAGGAAGAGCCCCGCTCCGTCGCCTGCGTGTTCGACTTCGCGAGCCGGCTCGCCTCCTCGCCGGAGGACCTCACTCACGAGGAGAACGCCGTGTTCATGAACCTGCTCCTCGGCGCGAAAGACGCCATTCGCGGGGATGGCGAGCACGTGAACACCCTCGTCCTTGTCGCCAACAAGGCCACCGACCTGCCCTCCTGGCTTGTGCGCGGCAACCCCGACGTGAGCGTCATCGCACTGCCCAGCCCCGATCGCCCGGCCCGCGAGGCCTATCTCGACATCGCCTTCCCC
>NZ_JANGBP010000191.1:0-400 GCF_024462535.1 Adlercreutzia sp. DFI.6.23 | reverse complement strand
CGGCGACTGGACGCTCACCCTGCACGCGAAATGGAAGGACGCGCTGTTGGAAAACTCCATCACGCCCATCCAGCAGTACGGCTACACCCAGGGCAAGAACGCCACGGATTCCGCCATGATCATCGACGCCATGGACATCCTCTACACCGACAACGTCGACGGCTTCTGCCTCGTGTCCAGCGACTTGGACTTCACGCGCCTGGCCAGCCGTCTGCGCGAGAGCGGGCGCATGGTCATCGGCATGGGGGAGAAGAAGACCCCCACGCCCTTCCGCCGCGCCTGCGACGTGTTCACCACGCTCGAGCTGCTCGTGCAGAACAAGCGCAACGAGAAGGGCGGCGGCAGCAACACGGTGCCGAAGGACTCCGTGGAGCAGGCCGTGGTGGACATCATCACCGAC
>NZ_JANGBP010000190.1:0-400 GCF_024462535.1 Adlercreutzia sp. DFI.6.23 | reverse complement strand
CCCCGAGGCGCAAGCGTGCGCGAGCGACTACATGGGATGGGTCGATCTGGCCTCCAGCAGCATGCGCGGCTCGATGGTACCGCCGCTCTTCGAGGAGATGATGACCAGCGTGCGATGAGGATCGCAGATGGTGAGCATCTCGCGCACGCGCACGGGCGAGTCGGAATCCAGCGTGCGGAACTTCACCCGAGTGGAAGCGTGTTTGTTGTATTTCGTGATGGTCATGGGCGCCTGAGTGGAACCGCCCTGACCGATGAGCAGAATGGTGTCGAGGCCCGCTTCCACCACCTCGTCGGCGAAAGCCTGGATAGCGTCCATATCGCACAAGGGGCTGGTGGCCAGATCTACCCATCCCATGTAGTCGCTCGCGCACGCTTGCGCCTCGGGGGAGAAATCGTAC
>NZ_JANGBP010000019.1:0-5045 GCF_024462535.1 Adlercreutzia sp. DFI.6.23 | reverse complement strand
TCATGGAGTCGTTGCGGAAGTCCGGCGTGCCGATGGCCTGGTTCCACTGCAGCGGGGTCGGGCGGTCGACGACGACGCCGCGGTCCTCGAGGATCTTCACGAGGTTCTCGAGGCACTCGTTGCCGCGAGCCACGGTGTCGGAGGGACGCAGGCCCCACATGCCGCGCATCTCGGAGTCAACCGGCACCTTCTCAGAAGTGGCGGGCTCCTCCGGCGGGATGACGGAGTTGTCGCAGCGGCCGACGATGACGCGCTTCAGCGGATCCCAGTCGTTCCAAGAGCTGACGATCTTTGCCATAACATGTGCTCCTATCTCATAGGCACTCTTCCGTCTCTTTTGAGACTAGGGGCACTATATCATTTTTTGCACGTGCACAAAACCCTTTTACCGAAGAAAGTTTTCAATTTCCCAAAAAATCATTGTCATCTCGTCAATCACTGGGTTAAGGCCTTTTTGTGCAAGTGCTTCGGTCATCAAGAAATAGGGATGCTGCTCTAGCCGAGCGGAGTTGCTGCCGTAGCTGAGCGCGAGACGCTGTTCTTGCCGAGCGGAAGATGCCGCGCTAGCCGAGCGCGACGGCGGAATCCAGCAGCATGCGCGCGATCTCGCGCACGTCGTACCCTTCGGAAATGGCCTTGACCGCTCCCCCGTCCACCAGGGCGACCACTAGCGACGGCGTCAGACTGACACCGGCGCGAACAAGAATGCGGTTCACGGCCGCGTCCAGCGCCTCGCGACCCTTGCGGTAGGCCTCGGTGACGACGGGGGCCTCGGAGGCGGCGATGAGCTGAGCGTAATGGGCGGGCATGGAAACCGTGTCGTCGGGAAGGCAGGCCTCCAGCAGAAGGTCGACCAAGCGCTCGCGGCATTCCTCGGGATCGAGGGCGTCAGCCGCCTGGGCCACCTTCTCGGCGCGCGCGATCCACAGTTCAATGTTGTAGCAGCCGGCCTCGTAGAGAAGCTCGGTGACGGAATCGAAGTAGTAACCGACCGAAGAAGAGGCCGCACCGGCCCATTCTGCCACTTTGCGGTAGGTAACGGCCTCGGGACCACGCTCGCGAAGCAGGGCGGCCGCAGCCAGCACCAGCGAGGTTCGCGTAATCTGAGCTTTCAGGGATTTGGGCTTGGCCAACGGCTTAGTCATGAGAGACTCGCTTCCTTATTGATTACTTGGCGTGACTCTACCAGAAAATGCCCAACAATGAAACCCCAGATGAGAGTTATTTTCTGGAAATATTTGGAGTGCCGTCAAAGTTTCGCTTCATTGTGCAAGTGCACAAGCAAGCGGCAGCCAGGCGACCCTCCCCGATCGCCCGGCTGCCGCAGAAATTGTCGCTTCCCGACTACTGGATCTCGGTCAGCTTCTTCTTGGAGTTGTCGTGGGTCATGCACATGGCGATGAACGCGACTACAGAGATGGCCACCATGTACCAGGCCGGCGCAATGGCGTTGCCCGTCGCCTCGATGAGGGCGATGGAGATAAACGACGCCGAGCCGCCGAAGATGGCGTTGGCGAAGTTAAAGGACAGCGCGAACCCGGAGTAGCGCACCTCGGTGGGGAACGTCTCGGACAGATAGCTCGACAACGTGCCATCGTTGATGGTGAGCAGAAGGCACATGACGAGCTCCACGATCAGGATGATCGCGAAGTTCTGCGAGTTCAACAGGTAGAACGCCGGCACCGTAAACACGATGAAACCCACGCAGGCGATGATGAGCATCTTCTTGCGGCCCACCTTGTCGGAGATGCGGCCCGAAAGGAAGATGAAGGCGATGTAGGCCACCAGGCAGATCGTCGTGATGAGCGACGAGGAGCCGGCGTCGTAGCCCACGGTGTCCTGCAGGTAGTTGGGCAGGTAGGTGAGCACGGCGTAGAAGCCCACGGCGTTCAGCATGCAAGCGCCGAAGGACACGAGCAGAGGCCGCAGGTGTTTGGTGAGCAGAAGCTTGATGGGTTTGTCGTCGGACTCGCCCTTCGCCTCCAGCTTCTCCTGCATCTCCTGGTACACCGGCGAGTCGGACACGCGGGTACGAATGTAGTGCGTGATGAGTCCGAGGGGACCCGCCAGAAGGAACGGGATGCGCCAACCCCACTCGGTCACGAAGGACGAGTCGTGGCCCCAGGTCATGAACATGAACGTGGCGAGCGCCGAACCGATGAGCAGGCCCGTGGCCGTCGAGGCGGGCACGAGCGAGCAGTACAGGCCGCGGTGGTTGGACGGCGCGTACTCGGCCAGGAAGGTGGCCGCGCCGGCGTACTCACCGGAAGCCGAGAACGACTGCACCATGCGCAGGCACAGCAGCAGGATCGGCGCCAGGATGCCCACAGCCTCGAAGGTGGGCAGAAGGCCGATCACGAAAGTGGCCGCCGACATCATGAGGATGGAGGTGGCCAGCGCCCACTTGCGACCCTTCTTGTCGCCCATGTGCCCCCAGAAGAAGGCACCCACCGGACGCATGAGGAAGGACAGCGCGAACACGCCGAAGGTCTCCAGCAGCGCCACCGTGGGATCGCCCGGAGGCATGAGCACGAGCGCGATGACCGTCGCGAAGTAGGAATAGGACGCGTAGTCGAACCATTCGATGAAGTTCCCGAGGAAGGAGGAGACCGCTACGCGCCTCAGTGTCGCGTGCTCCTCGCTATCGCGCTGGACTGCAACCGCTGTTTCGCTAGACGCCATGGAAATCACCCAGATCCTTTCCGAACCCCTTTTTATTTTGTGTTTTCCGCATCGGGAAACACCCCCTTTAGAAACGAGGGAGGCCCGGCATCCGTGTCTCACAGATGCGCGAACCTCCCCATCTTCGTGCAAGCCGGCATATCCCGGGGTCGGGAGGTTACACCTCGTGCCAGCCAGCACACGTGCCGCACCTTTTGGGCCGTGCGCGCCCTTAATGCGCCGAGGCCGCGCGAAAGCTTCGCACGGCCCCAGTTACCTCTTAGTAGTCGCCCATGTAGTCAACTTGGGCCTTGCTGGCACGCAGCACGAACGCCTTCTCGGCCTTCTTGCCGCCGGCGGCCAGCTTGGAGAGCACCACGCGCTTCAGGCGCGGATACGGATTCATGCCGTACCACGCGAAGGCGGTGCCCCCGGTGTAGCACTCCACGATGCTGTGCACGGGAAGCGAGGCATCGCGCTCGGCATCGAGCTTGATGTACTCGGCGATCTCGTCGGCGCACACATCGCGGATTACTTCCACGCTGATCTCGAGGTCGCGGGCCAGCTGCTTAAGCTGGTACTCCACCTCGGCCTCGTCGGCGTGGGGGAAATAGGTCACGTCGTAGGTGACGGCAGAGAGCCCGGACGCCTTGGCGAAGGCGATGAACTTCTCCAGCGACACCATCTGCACATGCTCCTCGGTGCGCTCGGCGATGTCGAGCTCAGCGGGGAAGCCGGCCACGCCGTTCTGAGCGAACACAGCCTCCAGCTGCTCTTCGGTCATCGCAGGCTCGAACTCCACCGACGAGGCGATGTGCGTCAGGTTCTTAGTCATCTTCATAAGAAGCCTCTTCCTATACGGCAGTCATTTCTGACGCGCTGCTTACAGACCCTCGATGTCCTCTTGCTCGGCAATGCGGGCGGTGAGGTTCTCGGCGATCTCCTGCTGCTGCTTCGCTTTGCGCTCGGCCACCATGCCCTTGACGGACGGGATGGCGCCACCGGCGATGATCATGAGACCACCGATGATAGTGTTCACGGTCAGCGCCTCGCCGAAGACGACCAGGCCCACGAAGATGGCCACGGGCACCTCCCAGTAGGCGATGGTGCCGTAGTCAGCAGCCGGCAGGTTGCGGCCGGCGACCAAGAGAAAGCCCAGAGCGATAGGACCGCAGATGATCCACAGGAGCACCGCGCCAATCCAGTTGAAGGTGGTGAAGTGCACGGACAGCGCCCAGTTCTCCATGCCGGGCTGAGAGCCCAGGGAGTTCAGGATGATGGTGATGAGGCCAGCGCCCAGCACGGCGAAGATGAAGTTCCACACGCCGCGAGCCGTGGTATCAGCATCCTTGCGATAGCCGTTGAAGAACATCGACAGGCCGTAGAACAGGCCGGACAGCAGACCGAAGGCGTCGCCCACGCCCTTCTGCGGGAACTCGGGCGTCGAGGTCTCGAGGCTGAAGTCGAGGCCGAAGAACTGGCCGCCCACGCCGAAGCCGAGCAGGCCCTCGCCGAACAGCATGCCGATGAACACGACGAGCAGGCAGATCCACTGCAGGCCGCTCATGGGCTCCTTGCGGAAGATGCGGGCCGCCAACACGCAGATCACCGGGCCGGTGTAGATGAACAGTACGGCATTGGCAACGGTCGTGAGCAGCGTGGACGTCACGTAGCATGCCAAGGACATACCAATCATCAAACCGCCGAGAGCGATGGCGGGAGTGAGCTTGAGTTCCTTGAAGGTCTTCACCTTGTGAGTGGCGACCATCAGGATAACGAAGAACAGCACGCCCATGCCCATGCGGCCGCAGGCCATGAGAGCGCCGATGGAGTCACCGGCGTTCAGGCCCAGGGTGCCATCGAACATATCCGTTCGCGTGGCCCAGCGGCTGAACAGGGGCACGAGACCCATGCCGGTTGCAGAGATGAGCATGGCAATGGTACCCCACCCGGTCTTCATCTGATAGCCCTCGGTGGCGTTGGTGTTTTCCTGTGCCATAATCCCTCCTTTTTCTTTCCTCTGAGGTGAGATAGGTTGAATGGAACGTCCCCTCGCCCTTAAGAGAGGCGCCCCGGACACGGAACTTGCCCTAGTTCCGTGAAATAAAGAAGGGGAACAGGCCGCGCCTTTGCGTTGAAACCTGTTCCCCTTTCTTTTCTAACTTGTGCCTCTCACGCAGCTGCCCTTAGCTGCTGATCGGCGATTTTAGCCTTCAGGCCGCTTTTGCAACCTGAAAGTCCACGATAAACGTCGTGCTTACTTCCACATCTCGGGGCGCACGAGGGTGGGATCCTCGACGCGGTTCGGGAAGTAGTCGAGGCACTCGCCCTCGCGGTAGACGTCGGCGGTGGAGCAGTGCAGGCCGCCGCCGAACGGGTAGGCG
>NZ_JANGBP010000189.1:0-400 GCF_024462535.1 Adlercreutzia sp. DFI.6.23 | reverse complement strand
AGGTTTTCGGCCACCCAGGCGGCGATGGCCGCATCGTTCTGCACGGCCACCACGGTGCCCGCATCCTGGATGCTGGCCAGGTCGTCGTGGCCGGTGTCCATCTTCGTGACTACGGCGTAGTCGGCATGCAGGTAGGGCTCGGAAAGCGCCACGCCCTCGAGCGCGGCATCGGCGGGAATGGACGTCGCGCCCAGGTCGGCCTCGCCCGCGGCCACCTTCGCGGCGACGTCCTCGGGGCGGCCGGGGGTGATGTTCTGGTCGGCGTCCTTGTGGTTCACGGCCTTGGCGAACTGCACGTCCAGCCCGGCGCGCTCGCCCACCAGCCGGAGCAGCTCCACGGTAAAGCCGGTCTGGCTTGTGCTGGTTGCCTGCTCGTAGGGCTCGCTGTTGAGCGCCGAGG
>NZ_JANGBP010000188.1:0-401 GCF_024462535.1 Adlercreutzia sp. DFI.6.23 | reverse complement strand
CGATGGCCAGGTAGGCATCGAGGAGGCGATTTCCGTCCTCGGTGAGCGTCGAGCCGTGAGCCCCGTCGCGCAGGAGGAGCTGCACGTCGAGTGTCTCCTCAGTGTCTTTGATGATGCGCCAGGCCTTGCTGTAGGCCATGCGCATGCCCTTGGCGGCCGCGTTCAGGGAGCCCATCTCGCGCACGCCCAGGCAGAGCTTGGCGATGCCCGGTCCGAAGGCGGACTTGTTCTCGGAAGAGAGGTTCGCCACGGTGAGGCGGACGGTGGTGGAGAGGTTCTTCAACTGGCCCATGATGGCATCGCTTCCGTTCCCGGGATGCCTAGCGGGTGAGGAACGCCTCGGCGGCGTCCTCGATGGCCTCGACGTCGTTGTAGATAACTTCGGTGAATCGTTATTGCAT
>NZ_JANGBP010000187.1:0-401 GCF_024462535.1 Adlercreutzia sp. DFI.6.23 | reverse complement strand
CTTGAGGCGGACGATCTCGTCCTCGGACAGCTCGTCCATCAGATGGTCGAGATCCAGCTCGCTCTCCGGGTGGGCGTCCTCGTGGGCGTAGTCGACGATGCGCTCCGTGGCGCGAACCTTCTTGTCCAGCACGCGGGTCTTGTACTTGCGCAGCTGGCGGGCGACCTTGGCGGCAGCCACGTCGATGGCGGCGTACATGTCCTCTTCGCTTTCCTCCAAGCGCACGATGTGGCCCTTGACGCGGACGGTAACCTCGCAAATAGCCGGCAGCGGGTTGGCCGGGTTCTTCTCGGTGTAAAGAACAATTTCCGTGGAGACGGTGTCGGCGTCCACAGCCTTGATCGCGTCACCGACGCCCTTCGTCAGTACGCTGAGGAGAAGGTCGGTAACGCGATCAAGGC
>NZ_JANGBP010000186.1:0-401 GCF_024462535.1 Adlercreutzia sp. DFI.6.23 | reverse complement strand
GCCACGCTCAGGGTCCTGGACGCGGCCGAGAACGTGGTTCTGGTCGGCAGCCCGGGCGTGGGCAAGACCCACATCGCGGTGGCGCTGGGGGTGGAGGCGGTGCGCGCCCGCCAGGAGGTGCGCTTCACCGACTGCGCGGCGCTGGTGCGCGACCTGAAGGACGCCTCCTCGCGCGGCATCCTGGCGAAGAGGCTGAAGTACTACGCCCACGCGACGCTGCTCATCATCGACGAGCTCGGCTACCTGGACGTGGACGAGGAGGGGGCCGACCTGCTGTTCCAGCTCGTCTCGGCCCGCTACGAGCACCGCTCCACGGTCTTCACCACCAACGTGGCCGTGGGCCTTTGGGCCGACGTGTTCGGGGACGCGGTGACCGCCGCGGCCATCGCCGACCGGGTGTG
>NZ_JANGBP010000185.1:0-402 GCF_024462535.1 Adlercreutzia sp. DFI.6.23 | reverse complement strand
CTTGCATTCCAGGTTGCGGATGCGCGGGTCGAACACGGCGTTGCAGCCGAAGTACGCGCCGTCGAAGGTGCGCTCGAGGCTCGTGAATTCCTGAGACCGCCATGGAAGCTCATGCCCCCCTGGTTGAACGCGAGTATCTCCAGCGGATGGGACAGGTAGTAGCCGTCGCCGTAGAACAGCACGTATCCGATGCGCGCACCCAGCACCAGGCCGACGATGGCGCAGACCATGAGCGTAAGCAGGTTGTCCTCGCTCATGCCGAGCTTCCAGCGCTTCGCCACGAAGTAGATGATGGCGGCGGCGCAGACGAACCCGAGTACGTAGGCCAGGCCGTACCAGCGCACCACCAGAGGCCCCAGCGAGAAGGCGATGGGGTCGAGCCCCTGATAAATGTCGTTCAGC
>NZ_JANGBP010000184.1:0-402 GCF_024462535.1 Adlercreutzia sp. DFI.6.23 | reverse complement strand
TCGGCAGAAAACGCCAGCAGCGATTTCAGGCGCGGAGCGGCCCACAGCACCGGCGCCCCGTCGGCAACGACCACGAGCGCCCCCTCGCGGCGGGACGGCCGCGCGGCCACGAGGGCGGAATCGGCCGCAGGGGCCTCGCCCGCCGCGTCCCATGCCACATCGGGCCAGGGAATGCCGGCACCGAAGAGGCACGCGGGGTCGTCGGCAGGAAGCGCATCGAGGGAGGCGGGCGCCGATGCGTCCGTAGGCTGGGCGAAGGCGCGCAGGGCCTCCACCGTCTCGCGCTGGGCGAACTGGGCCGGCCCCATGCCCTCTACGAACATGCCGCGCGCGAGATCGCCCGCCTCCTCCATGGCCCTAAGCACCGGGTACAGCATCGAAAGGCCGCCGGGCACGCCCGCC
>NZ_JANGBP010000183.1:0-403 GCF_024462535.1 Adlercreutzia sp. DFI.6.23 | reverse complement strand
TCGTTGATGATGGGCATCATGCGCTGGCAGTGAGGGCACCAGGTGGCGAAGAATTCGACGAGCACATTGCCGCTCGATTGCAGGACTTTCTCAGCACGCGGCCGGCACCGTACTCGCCCATGATCTCGTGGGGCACCGAGCCCTCGACGGTCACAGGGACGGTGAACATGTTCTTCTTCGCGTCCTCGATGCCCTTCTTGATGGCGGTGGGCACCTCGGCGGACTTGCCCATGCCCACGCCCACGCGGCCGTTGCCGTCGCCGACGACGACCAGGGCCGAGAGCTGCATGCGACGGCCGCCCTTGACGGTCTTCGCGACGCGATTGATATGAACGACGTTTCGCTGCTCATGGCCTATCCCGGCTCGTACTACGAGCGCGTGCGCAAGCCGATTGAGGAGTAC
>NZ_JANGBP010000182.1:0-404 GCF_024462535.1 Adlercreutzia sp. DFI.6.23 | reverse complement strand
GGTCCGAGCTCCGCGATGAGCCGCTTGGCGAGCCACACCGGGAAGCCGTGCAGCCGCGCATAGGCGGCGATATCGGTGCGCGGGTTGCCGAAGGGGAAGGCCTCTTTGGCGCGCACCACGCGGCGCAGCACCGCATTGGCGAGACCGCCCGCGCGCGGCGCCACCGACTTCACCAGTTCGACGCCCTGAGCGACGGCGGCATGGGGGCTCTTCTGCAGAAAGATGATCTCGTAGGCCGACAGGCACAGCGCGTCGCGCACTGCCGGGGCCGCATCGTCGGGCGAGTCCATGCAGCCCGTGATGATGTCCTCCAGGGTGCCGCGCGTGCTGACCACTCCCAGCACGAGCCGGGTGGCGAAGGCCCGATCCTCCCGCGACAGGGGCGAGATATCGATGGTCTTGGC
>NZ_JANGBP010000181.1:0-404 GCF_024462535.1 Adlercreutzia sp. DFI.6.23 | reverse complement strand
CACCCGTCGGGAATGGAAAACGAAAGGTCGTGCAAGATCTCGCGGCTTCCGTAGCAGAAGCTCAAGCTGGTCACATCGATGCTCATAGCTTCTTCTTCCGCGTTATGAGGTACAAGAAGAACGGCGCGCCCACGAAAGCGGTGAGGATGCCGATGGGGATTTCGGCGGTGGTGGCAAGGCGGGCGACGTCGTCCACGATGAGCAGGAAGCTGGCGCCCATGAGCATGGCTGCGGGAATGAGGCGGCGATAGTCGGCGCCGACGAGCATGCGGCACAGGTGCGGAATGACGAGGCCCACCCAGCCGATCATGCCGGTGACGCAGACGCTCGCGGCGGTGACGAGCGTGGCGGTGATGATGACGACGATGCGGGTGCGTCGGGCGTTCACGCCCATGGTGGCGGCC
>NZ_JANGBP010000180.1:0-404 GCF_024462535.1 Adlercreutzia sp. DFI.6.23 | reverse complement strand
TTCAAGGCGGAGAGCGATCTCTTCGAATCCGATATCGAGGAGTGCCTGAACCTGCCCGCCATCGTTGCCGCCCGCACCACCTTCGGCGGCACGGCCCCCGAAGCGGTGCGCGTGCAGCTGGCGGCCGCCAAGGCGCAACTCGTCGGTTTTGGAGCTTAGTTTATTGCCAAAGCGCGTTTAAGCGTAGTTTGGTAAATCGAGAATAAGGCTGTATCCCGCTGCGGCACAAGCGACTCCGCTTGCGCCGCAGCTTTCTCTATGCTGTCTTTCGATTTGGGCTTTGCTATAATCGAGCCACCACAACCGCAAGTGACATGCTTGCATACAACTTCAGAGCTGCGGTACAGCTGCATCGAAAACCAGGGCAGGTGAGCATCTGCCATTCAAGGTTTTCGTGCGGTTTG
>NZ_JANGBP010000018.1:0-10835 GCF_024462535.1 Adlercreutzia sp. DFI.6.23 | reverse complement strand
GAACACCCGTATCGTATCCCGACTGGCGGCGTTTTGACGCAAGGGCGGAGCCTTCGACGCGCACCCGCATAGCGGGTGGTTTTTTGCCCGCCGCGCTTCGCGCGCCGTGCAGGCTCACGAGCCTGAATAAAAAGGCGGAGCCGAAGCTCCGCCGTTCACATCATGGCGCCCCCGAGAGGACTCGAACCTCCGACGCACGGTTTAGGAAACCGACGCTCTATCCGCTGAGCTACGGGGGCGGATATCTGGATTTCGTCGCTAGATATGCTTGAGTACTTCCATGACAAAATCGCTGTTCAAGGCTAACATGTCGTTGTCGATGTTTTCGATGACATCGTCCTCTTCGGCGAAGAATGCCGGTTTTCTGCCATCCATGCCCGCCAAATGCAGGGCCTGCTGGCCGTGCTTCAAGGCGTAGGCCGATGCGCTGTTGCGCCATTCCATCGTAGCCTCGGGCACTTTCAGCCCGGTGGCCTGACCGGCCTTGCGAACCAAGCGCTTCATGCGGCTCGAGGCCTTCTTGGGAACATAGGTGCCCTCTTTGTCAATCAGCGTCAGCTCACCGGCACCCAACGCCTCCAGCTCCACAATAAGCGCGCCCTTGAGCTCGACCTCATGAGCAGCCATAAACGCTTTCATGCCGCCATTGCCGGCAAGTTCGGAACCGAGCGCCACAAACCACACTTCCATATCGATGCGGTCGCTGTGGAATTGCTCGATCTGCTCGATTTCCGGCGTCGGCTCGAAGACGAAATCGGCGGGCAGTCCTTCACCGAACACACTGGACGGATCGGCGGCACTGGTCTGGTTTTCTTCGCCTTCAGACTCATCGTCAAATTGATCGCGAGAGAACGCCCCACCCTCGAAATGACGGCCGCGACGATGCGAAGAGCGCGGTGCATCAAAGCCGTCCTCGGCAAAATCGTCATCAAACTCGGGAGAAAACGCTGTCGTTGCGTCGGCGTCCAAATACTCCTCGTCGTAAGCCTGGATATCGCCTTCTTCGCGGAAACTCTCCCAACCGCCGCGCGCTGCTCCTACTTCACGGGCATCGAAGCTCTCCTCAACATCGAGCCATTCCTGCGGGCTGGATGCTTCCTCACGCTTCTTGCGGCGGAATTTGCCGAAGATACCGCCGAAACGGCTCTTGGGCATCTCCACATAACCGGGACCAGCCATCGCTCCCGTCTCGGTGATCTGCTCCACATAAGCAGAGTCATCGACGTCTTCGATATATATATCGTTCTCGGAGGCATTCTCCAAAAGCTCATCGCCGATAGGCGCGGCCGCTCCCGTCGCCCCCATAGAAGAAAACGTGCCCGCAAGACTAATGCTGCCGGAAAGCGCTGGATCAGTCGTCGTTGTCGTTCTTCCCAAAGACGGCAGCGCGTCGAGCAGCGCCGCTTCCCGCGTACCTGAAACGGCCGACGGCGGCTCGGGCGTCGTCACCGAGGGGATGACGGCGCTCAAGTCATGCACGCGACCATCATGCTCGGGGCGATCTTCTGAAAGAGGAGCGGCTTGCTGGCAATCATCCATAGAGATGCGCGGGAGCTCTTGGGAGATGCCGATATTGGGCAGCGTAATAGCGCGCCGGCGGCGGGGGGCAGCGGCTGGAGCCGAAGCCGGAGTCTCAGCCACTTCTCCCACCGAGGGCACCACCACGCGCTGCCCGCCCGCAGGCGCAGCAGGAGCATCAGACGTCGAAAGATCAATGGGAGGAACCGCCACGGTGGCGCCCGTCAACGGACGCTGGCCGTCTCGCACCGTCACATCGGGGTCATCCGTCGGCTGGGGCACAACAGGCGCAGCCGGTACAGCAGACACGACAGGCTTCGAGGCAGGCGTCCCGGCTTCCGAAGAGGCCGGCTCGGATGCGATGGCGGGAATGTCGGCCAGCATCGCGGAGACCGTGTTGTTAGAAGGAGACGGCAATTGATCGGCCTCAACCGCCGGCACTTCAATGGCTGGCAATACGGGGGCCAACGAGGGCGATGCCTCTTCATTAACGGCCGATGCGGAAGGCGGAGCAGAAATTTCCTCGGAGCTCTCGTCCGCAACCACGCTGTCCATAATCTCGGTGGGTGTTGCGCCAGCTGCTGCCGAAGCTGCCTGCACCGAAGCGCGCATAACACGCATACGCTCGGAAAGCTCGTCGAGGTTGCGGCGCTCATGCTCCTCGCGCGCGTTAATTTCTTCCTCGGCCCGTTCCAAAGCCGTGGCGTACCGCGACCGCTGCACGGGCTTTTCCTTAGCAGGCTTCTTGGCTTGCTCCTGGCCCTTTTTGAACCATTCAGGTACTTGATGCTCAACAGGCGCCGCGTAGGCGGGAGCAGCAACAGGGACGACGACCGCGGCAGAGGATGGAGTTAGGCTCTCTTCCGGAGAAACCTCCACGGCGCCGTTTTCCTCTCCCTTCGCCGGAGATTCATCCTCTGTTGCCACCTCAGTAGGCGTTGCAGACACCGGTTCCCCTGACAACGCCGCTACGGCAGCTTTGGCGGCCGCCAGGCGCTCGGCAGCTGACTCCATGGAGGTTCCCAAATCCTCGGAAGTATTCCCCGTATGGTAGACAATCTCCGCCCCCTCAGGAACAAGTCCCGCCGACACGGCGGCCGCCTCGCCATGAACCGTTGGCTCGGGGGCATCGGGGAGATCCCGAGCGGCGGCCACGCGAGAGGCGACTTCCAAAAGCACCGCCACTCCTGCAGCGTTGCAGTTTGCGCCCTCGTTGTAGTTCGCGAACTTCTCAAGCAGAAACGACGCAACCGGCAAAACCGCTACCACCATGGCAACAGCCAGAAGGACGTTGAACACCACGAGCACGCTACCGTCGGGTGCGAGCACCATGCGAATCGCCAAAAGCAGCGGCATGACCACCAGCATCGCCAGCTCAACCCAATAAAGGATGGGGAGCACCGCCGGCATCGCACCGTTCAAATCGCGTCGCACCTTACCGCTGTCGTAGTTCGCCACCACGATCACCTTGCGTCTCCGGCTCGCTCGCGTCGGCGATTTCGCAGGCAGGTAGCGCGCGACGACGTTCTGGCTCACCCCGCGGTTCAAAAGCCGCGAAAGCACCGGCTTATCGAACACCTCAGCGGCTGCCAACGCAGCGCAGATGAGGGACACCACGATGGCAGGAACAGCCAGCGCCCCCACAATCGTCGCCACCAGCGTCACCAACACAGCTACACCACTGCACAGCGTTCGAGGAAGTGAGCTGTCGGGATTGCACTGGAAGTCTTCCATAGCAGTCGTCAGACCGGCCTCGGCGGAAAACTGCTCGCTTATGTAGAGAGCCGCACGCTGTTCTTCCTCAGTACCCGCCGGCCGGGGGCCGATCTCCTGAGACAGATATGCGACATGTTCGTTCAATTCGGCCATGTACGTTGCCTTTCCTCGGTGAAGAGGGTTCTATGGACATAATTATCGTAAGTATACGCCATTACGAGGCCGTTCCGAGATATTCACGAAGAAAGGCATCAGCATTTCCTGCTTTTAGGCGCTCGGCCTCATAGGCGCCTTGGTCGGCCTCAATCTCTTTGTAGAATCGAAGAGCAACGATTTGCTCTGGGTCATCTTCCCCGAGTTCTTGGGCCAAGGCGGCCGCTTCCTCCTCCAACGCGTTATAGCGGCTGTTCTGAGCCTCGAGCTCTTCCTTGTTGCGGGAAAGATAGGCCTCGTCGGCAGCAAGGGCTGCCTGCTGCGATTCTATTCTTTTAGCCACGTAGGCTTTAAAGGCTGCCAAATCAAGACTGAGATAGGCCGCTTCGGCTTGAGAGAAATCCTGCTGAGCCTCTTCCAAAAACGCCAGGGCCTCGTTGCCCTTAGCCTGCGAGGCAAGAATGTTCTCCTTGCTCATCTCTTCAGCCAACGCCGTGGCTTCACGAATAGCCGCATCGGCGTTTATCACGGCATTCCACCCCGATCGGGCTTTGAGAAACGCCTCTGTCGCCATCATCGACTCCTCGATGATACTGACCCCCGCATCCAGCATATTAAGGCGCGAGCGAGCGGCCGTCACCACCTGAGAGGCCGCCTCCTTATCGTCATTGTCGCTCAGCGACGACTGCAGCGTCTCCATGGATGCGATAGAGTCCTCTAACTGGGCTCTCATCGGGGCGATCTCCGCGACAACGGCACGATACCCCTCGTTCAGCGCTTCTGCGGAAGGCGCGGCGTCTCCCGTCGCCGAGGGGGAAAGGCGCTTGGCATCACACTGTTCAATAACCAGTTCGTCGAAGGGAAGAAGGGATTCATCGCAGCTCTTGATGATGTCAACCTGATCATTCAGGGTATCAAGCAGAGACTTCTGCTGCTCCCTCATCGACATAAGAGCTTGGCCGCCCACCAGCGTGATGACCAAAAGGGCGCACACCACCACGAACACGGGCACGATGCCCCTCATTTTTCGATCAACAGCGGAAGAAGAGGCTGATGGGGATGCGGGAGCTTCGCCAGACAAGACGATGGACTGCCCTTTGACCGGTGTTGGCCGAGGCTTCTTTCCCTTCCCCAATGTGAAAAGAGAAGGGCCGCCCGAGCCTCCCTCGCGCCGATCGCGCTCCTCGGCATCGCGAGCCTCACGGGCGGCATCGAGCACGCTGAAGGAAATCTCGTTGGAAGACCCCCGCGTGCGCCGCTTTATGTGCATCGGATGATGCGCCCTCTTCGCTACCATAACCAGAATGCTCCCCTAGCGGCGCGCTGCTATCTCGTCGACGATCTGAGCCGCCGATAGGAATCGGATATTCTGGCTGGGAAGTGATCTCAGGAACGTCTTGCCGTAGCCCTTCGTAATAAGACGCTTGTCCGCAAGGATCAGAATGCCCCGGTCATCAGCTTTGCGAATAAGACGGCCTGCTGCCTGCTTCGTTTCCAACACCGCCGCTGGCAGGACATAGCGCCGCCAGGCGGCATCGTCACGAGCGGCCCGTTCGCAAGAAAGGGGATCCGTCGGCTTCGAGAAGGGCAATTTCGGTATCACGACGCCCTTCAGCGTGGCGCCCGGCGCGTCGAACCCTTCCCAGAAGCTCTTCAGAGCGAAAAGGGACAAATGCTCGTCGGCGAGGAAGTCATCGCGCAGGCCCTTCACCGACACACCCCACTTCTGGCACACGACGCGCAAATCGTCTCCCTTCAGAGCCGGCTGCACCTCTTCGAAGCACTTCTCCATTTCGCGGCGATTCGTGAACAGGGTGAGCATCGACCCGTTCTGGGCACGGTGAGCGTCGATGAGCAGGCGCTGCAGAGCACCGAGATAACTCGGATCATTGGGTTCGGGCATATCGTTGACAACATAGACAACCATCTGATTGTCGAAGTCGTAGCTTGAGGCAAGCAGCAGCTCGTCGGCAACGGAAAACTCGCTCTCGTTCAGCCCCATGGCCTGGGAGAAGCTGTTGAAGCTGCCGTCAACGGTCAGCGTGGCCGACGCGTAGACCACCGAATGGGTCCGCGCATACAAGGTCTCGTTCAGCGTCTCCCCCACCGATACGAGCAAGGCCTCCAGCTTGTTCTGCGGACGATCGGTCTTGCGGCTCAAACTTGCCGCATATACGTAGCGCTCGGGGCACTGCGTGCAGATGACCTCGACGTTCTGGATGATTTCCTTCATCTCCATGGCAATAGAGGCGATCTCCCGCTGAATGACGGCAGCGCCTTCAATGTCCTCCAAATAACCCACGAGCTCCTGGCAAACCGTCACCATCTTCTCGGCACGCTCGGCCATGGCGCGGCCAAGACGGGCAATGTTCTGGAAGAGGGAGCCGTGGCGAATCTCGTCATTCAGCCAAAGATCCACCGTCTCGTAGCCCTTCGAGCGCTTATTGGTGTCATAGAAGAACAAGTCGGGCAGTGCCTTGCAGAACGCCTGGGCCGCTTCGCCGAATTCGGCTCCCGCGCGGCGCGCCTTTCCCGTGAGCCCATAGAACAGCGTCGTCGAGGATTCATTGCCCGGCATGACAACGGTGCGCTCCGCCCGCACGAAGACGTTGCGCCGAGATTCCTCGGAAGCTACGCGGCGCACGAGGGAGAGAATGTCCTCCTCTGCCAGTTCAAGGGAAAATGCCCGGCGGGCCTCGCTTTCGGCGCTGTGGGCCTCATCCACCACCCAATAGCGGATGGGCGGGAGCAAGCCTCCGTCAGCAGCAAGATCGCAGAATAGGAGACTGTGATTGGTAACGACGATATTGGCGGCCTCGGCCTTGCGGCGCGAACCGTGAACGAAGCAGGACGTGCCGAAGAATGGGCATTTACGGCGCAGGCAATCGTGGCTCGTGGTGGTGATCATCCAGCGCGGTAGCGTGCGGTAGTCGATCTTCAGGCCGTCGATGTCGTCGTAAGCCGTCTGCTCAATGAAGGAAAGCAAGGCGGCAAGAGCCGGAGCCTGAGGTTTTTGCTCCTTGCCCACGGTGCGCATGCCGGGGCCTTCCACAACGAGGCGCTCCACCTTGTGCAGACAGGGATAATGGGAGAACCCCTTGAGAGCAGCATAGGTGAGGTCGGCACCGAGCTCCTCCGAAAGAGCGGGAAGCTCATGATAGACCAGTTGGTCGAGGAGAGCGTTCGTCTTAGTGGCCACGCCGACATTGATACCGTTATCTCGGGCAATGATGGCCGCCGGCAAAAGATAGGCCATGGATTTACCCACGCCTGTTCCTGCCTCCACCATAAGATTGCGCGATCGGGCAAACGCGTTGCGCACCGCCTCGGCCATAGCCACTTGCTCGCCGCGCTGCTCGTACTCTTCGTACAGGGAGCCTACTACGCCCTCGGCGGTGAACGCTTGGGCCACAGCATCGGCCGTGGGGAGCAAGAAGGATCGCCCTGGATCGGCGGCGATTTCATCGGCATCCACGAGCGGTCTTAGATCGGCTTTCCCCACCCGTTCTCGGCGCAGGGTGCGCAGCGAGAACGGAAGGGGTTTCTCCTCGCTCGTCTCAGCCGCACGCTCGGCAAAATACTTGAACACCACGACCGTCGGCCAATCGTTCGGTTCCGCCATAGAGGCGATTTCCCGCAGCAACATAGTCGGCATGGCTTCCACAGCAGCAAGCAAAATACGCAGGAGAGCACAGGTCGCCGCCACATCTTCATCAGCCCGATGCGTTGACCGAGGAGCACCGAAGGCCTTCACAAGATCGATGAGTCGATGGGATTTCATGCGGGGCAGCGCGATGCGGGACAAATCGAGGGAATCGACCCAGGTGTTCTCGAGCAGCGGATAGCCCGTCGGATGGTTCGTCGTGAAATTGCGGTCGAACTCGGCATTATGGGCCACGACGACGGCATCTCCTACGAAAGTGGCCAGATCAGCTAGTGCCTCGGACGCCGAGGGAGCGTCGGCCACATCCTCATCGTGAATATCGGTGAGATGGGCAACATCCTCAGGAATGGGTTTTCCCGGGTTCACGAAGGTAACGAACCAGTCGACAATTTCGCCGTTTTCCACCCGTGCCGCTGCAATCTGCGTCAACTCATCATGAGCGAGAGAGAATCCCGTTGTTTCCGTATCCAAAACAACGACATTATTATCGAACCGGCCGAAATTGCTCCTTTGGGCCCGTTCAGGCAGCGACTCGTAGCGCGCGATAATCTCCGGCGGCGTTCCGTCGCTGATGAAGTTCTTCAGCTGTCCTTCAAGGGGGGTGGTGTCACGTGACATAGCGCAGCCTATCTTTCGCGGCGCCCTTGGTGGTGAAAAAAAAGAACCTCGGCCTAGCGAGTGTTCCCTGATTCATCGGGCTCGGTTATGGTGTTCTCGACAACTCACGGTATTGTATCAGCCAGGGCGGAGAGAATATTCATGGAACGGTATTTCGGTACATATCAAACATTTCGAACGGTCTCAAAGAAAGATGCGGCGGTGTTCATGGGTTCCAACACCCTCGTGGGAGACCGATACCGCATCAATCTCACTATGGACGAGGGCGTCCATCGCGCATGGCTTATCAACAAGTTCAACGAAACTATCGGTTACTTCGACGACAGCTTCTCACGCGAACTGAGCCTTTTGGCAGCGGAAGGTCTGGAACTCGTGGGAATTCTCTCCTTTGTCGCCTTCACGGAAACACCTGAGCCAGGTGAATATTGGGGACAGGCCGCAGTTATCGGGTACAGCCCCCATTACTCAGAAGAATTCAACCAGTTCATCGATGGCATCTGCGGGCTTATCGGCAAGGGCATTCGCCCGAAGCTGGCGTTGAAGGGGTCGGCCGTCGACGAGATCATCGACTCGAACGGCACGTGGCTTCCGAGCGAGCGCGAACCTCTCCCCGAGAAACAACGCGGCATGGCGCTACTTAAAACGCGCCGAGGGTTCATCGACGGCCTCGTGGAGGCTGGACGCACGGGCAATAAAGGCTGTTACATTCTCAGCTGGGCCTTTCTTCTTGCCCTCGTTGCCGCCATCATCATCGGCCTGAAGTCTTGCGGAGTGTTCTAAAACGAGAACACTTGTTTTAGTTATCTAACCGGTAACCGTAAGGGGCGACCTTGGTCGCCCCTCGGCCGCAAGCGCTTACTCTCCCTCTTCGAAGGCATACTCAATGAGCTTCGTGCACAACTCAGGGAAACTGATGCCTGCCGCGCGGGCCGCATCGGGAAGAAGCGAGGTCGCCGTCATACCAGGGATGGTATTGGTCTCCAGAATCCACGGGATGCCATTCTCGTCGAGAATGAAATCGGAACGCGACACGCCACTGCACTGCAATGCCTTATGGGCGCCGACAGCGGCGTCCATTACTTGCTTGGTTTTCTCCTCATCGAGAGGTGCCGGGCAGATATGCTGCGAACCGCCGGGGGCATATTTCGATTCGAAATCATAAAAATCAGCTTTAGGAACAATCTCGATGACAGGTAAAGCGAAAGGATCCCTATTGCCCAACACGGCAACCGTGAGCTCGGTACCTTGAATATACTTCTCAACGACAACAAGCTCGTCGATTTCAAACACACGCTCGATGGCATCTGCGATAGCTTCTTCGCCTTCCACGATGTAAATGCCCAAAGCGCTGCCTTCGGTAGCCGGTTTCACGACACAGGTTCCGCCCATAGCCAATGCAAGTTCTTGAACGGAATATCCCTCTCCCTTCTTGATGTATTGATAGGGAGCAGTAGGAATGCCTTCGCGCTGGTAAAAGAGCTTGGATTGGGCCTTGTTCATCGCCGTCGCGCTTGACCACACACCAGGTCCTGTATAGGGAAGGCCGATCGTTTCCAGAAAACCCTGGAGCACGCCATCCTCGCCACCTTTTCCATGAAGACAGAGAAAGGCAACGTCGAAGGGCTCCTCAATGAGCGTTTTCAGATGGTCCTTCTTCGCCGGATCCAACTCCTGAACAATAAACCCCGCTTCACGAAGCGCCTCCCCGGCACCTTTGCCCGATGCAAGGGAAATTTCGCGTTCCCCACTGGTTCCTCCAGCTAAGAGGGCGACGCGACATTTTGCGGGTTCAACTACTGCTGCCATGGAGCATTCCTTCCAGACGGTAAATCTCTGGAGGCAGTATATCAGAGCAACGCCACCGTCTATAATGAACCTATGAATAACGAACTGATAAAGCTTACAGAAGCCGAACTCGAGGATCTTGTCACCTCGTGGGGATACCCGCGCTTTCGCGCAAAACAGATCCACGAGTGGGTTCACCGCCATCATGCGGCTTCTTTCGATACCATGTCCAACCTTCCGAAAGACCTCAGAACAAAACTTTCTGAGTTCTTTCCGTTGGAGACGGTAAAAATTTTCGACCGACAAGTTTCCTTAGATGGGACACGCAAATATGTTGTGACCCTGGCCGACGGCTCATTAGTTGAGACGGTGGGCATGCCCGTCTACCATCGAGACGGCTCCCTCGATCGGCTATCAGTATGCGTTTCCTCACAAGTAGGATGTCCTATGGCCTGCCAATTCTGTGCAACTGGCCGCGAAGGCCTTACACGGAATCTCACGGCTGCAGAAATCATCGCTCAAGTGGCTCTCGTCCAAGAGGATTTCCAAGAACGGGTAAGCAATGTCGTTGTTATGGGTCAAGGGGAACCTTTCCTTAACTACGATGAAGTTCTTGCCGCTTTGCGCATTCTAAACAGCCGGGACGATTTCAATATAGGAGCGAGACATATCACGCTCTCTACCTGCGGTATTACAGATGGGATCGATCGTCTCTCCCAAGAGCCAGAGCAATTCACGCTCGCCGTGTCTCTTCATTCGGCTTTACAGAAGAAGCGTGATCGGCTTATGCCGAAAGTGGCAAAGCAACCTCTTTCGGATCTAAAAAAGGCTGTGGAGAGATACACCCAGTCAACCAACCGTCGTGTCTCCTTCGAGTATCTCCTCATCAAGGATGTCAACGATTCAGAAGAAGATCTTCGAGCACTTCTCGACTTCTGCGATGGGCTACTCTGCCATGTCAACCTTCTTCCGGTGAACACCGTAGAAGGATCCCCTCTGCAAGCTGCCTCGCCAGCAACTGCAAAACATTGGGTCGAGACGCTGATCCATTATGGTGTGGAAACAAGTTTCAGAAAATCCCGCGGAGCTGATATCGATGGAGCATGTGGTCAGTTAAAAAACAAGTTAGCGCAAGGTTCTCTTCGTTAATTCGTCTTTCTCTTCTCTTGTTTCACGTGAAACAAAGATAACTAATGGCATGTTATGTAAAGCATTTTCTCTTACCTCACACTAGGGTCTACAACAACTTCTTTTAATCATGAACCACCCCTCAAAGGGGTGGTTTGCTCTGGGCCTATAAGGCCGAGGGGGGCCGGCAGCGTCTAAAGGCGCTGCCTCTCACTTCGTTCAAGCCGTACCGCCCTTGTCTCTCGCGGGCCGC
>NZ_JANGBP010000179.1:0-405 GCF_024462535.1 Adlercreutzia sp. DFI.6.23 | reverse complement strand
CCCGACGATGTGGCGCGCGATCCTTATCTGCGCCGCCTGAAATGCACCTATCTTGCGATCATGCTGGCGCTTGCGGCGGCGGCAACGATTGCGTGCGCGGCAGCCCTTGCGCTCGATCCCGAGCACGCCTTCGTCGCGACGCTGGTCGTGGCCGCCCTCGTCCTGTGCGTGGGCGGCTACGCCCTCATGCTGTATTTCCGCGCGAACGTGCAGCGCTACAAAAAGGCTCAGGGCTGGGTGGCCGAGGGGCGCCGCAGCGCGGGATTTATCGGCGACGAGCCCTTCCCGAAGCCTTTGTCCCTCGCCTGGGATCTGCTGTACGTGCCCGTGATCCTCATTACGCTGGCCATGTGCAGGGGCACCTTGTCGGGCATGGCGGGATAGCCCACGATGCCCATGGCCAGC
>NZ_JANGBP010000178.1:0-405 GCF_024462535.1 Adlercreutzia sp. DFI.6.23 | reverse complement strand
CGGAATTCTGCTCGTGCAGCACCACGGGCACGCCGGTCTTCTCGGCCGCTCGGGCCACGGGAATGCACACGTACCCGCCGAAGCGAATAGAGGTTCCTTTGTTGGGAAGGGCGACTGGCTTGGTAGGTTCGAAACGGATATTCGAGAGGCGAAGCGCTCGATTTTGGTGAGGGCCCCTTATGTGAGCGAGGCAGCGGTAAAGAAGCTTCTGCCCGCGCTGCGGGATGCTCGCGAGAGGGGTCTGGAGGTGACTTGCGCGATGCGGAAGCGTGCGGCGAGTGAACGGTCGGATTCCAGAGACGCCGCCGCTGCCGCTCTGCTCTGAGAGGCTGGCATTGAAGCTACTTGGTTTGAGGACGGCCCAACGCGTTTGGCAATCATCGACGACGCTCTTATTTGGTACGG
>NZ_JANGBP010000177.1:0-405 GCF_024462535.1 Adlercreutzia sp. DFI.6.23 | reverse complement strand
GCGCTGACCAATTCGGTGAACGTGAAGTCTATCGTGTTCCTGGTGGCGGTGTACCTGACGTGGAACATCATGGCCGGCACCATGGGCCAGTTCATGCCCTACATGTACGCGGCGGCCGGGCATTTGGACGACACGACCATCTCGCTTCTACAGGCGGTCATGTGGATCCTCACGGCGGTGGGTTCGCTTGCCATCTTCTTGAAGTTCGGCGACAAGATCCCGCATCGCATCCTGTTCGCGGCCACGGCCGTGATGGCGCTGGCGGCCTGGGTGGTCATGGTGTTCTTCGGCATGCAGCTGGAAGCGGGCACGGCCGATAGCTGGGGCTGGCTTCTGTGGGTGTTCGTGGCGGTGTGGGGCATCTCAGCCGGCTTCTCGGCCCAGTGCTTCTATGCGCTGTGGTCG
>NZ_JANGBP010000176.1:0-406 GCF_024462535.1 Adlercreutzia sp. DFI.6.23 | reverse complement strand
GCAGAGTTCGCAGCATCTCTCGGCGGCATGGACGACCTGTGCGCCAGCGAGAACGCGCGCAGCCAGCGCCATGACGAGGAGCGCGCCGCGGCCCTTCGCCACAAGGCCTGCGAGCGCAAGAACCGCTATGCCAGCCGCTACGAGGCCGAACTCACCGCCGCCGAGTGCGCCGAACACGGCGCCCCGCCCCTGCACGTCTACCGCTGCCCCTACTGCAACGGCTGGCACCTCACCTCATAGGGGGAGTAACCAGACACGCGAACACTTCTAGTGTAGCCCCCAGATGAGTCGTTGTGCCTATTCGGCACTGAGGAAAACGTCCTCGGTGCCGAGCGTAGCGCAAGACTGGCTCGTGGCCTTCGAGGAGCAGTTCGATAGGCTGTTTCGCGCAGGTGAGGTCGTCGTA
>NZ_JANGBP010000175.1:0-406 GCF_024462535.1 Adlercreutzia sp. DFI.6.23 | reverse complement strand
GCAAATTCTTTCAGCGAAGCTCGAAGAACGCCATAAGCGATCTCATCTATGCTAACAACTCGAAATTTTGGCGAAAAAATGGGTGAGAAATCGTCTGGAAGGACACAGGCTGGAATCTGCGGGTATACTGCACCCATGAGTAAAGAACGAATTTCCTGGGAAAACGAATACCCCGACGAGCTGGAGCGCGAGGGCCGCATGAGGCCGACGCTCGCCCGCGCCGTGCGCGATCATGAAGCCGCGGGCAACGCTGTTGACGAGGCCGTCGCGGAGGCAGTCTGGGCGGACGGCGAAGGCGAGGCGGCCGCCATGGACGTCGTCGACGACGCGGCCGCCATGGGAGCGGTCGCGGAGGCTGCCGTCGCGGAAGCCGTGGGCGAAGGCGGTCGCGCCAAGCCCGGTCGCT
>NZ_JANGBP010000174.1:0-406 GCF_024462535.1 Adlercreutzia sp. DFI.6.23 | reverse complement strand
AACGCCGCGCGGCACAAGCCTTTGGAAGTGAGCGCCGAGCGCGAGACCCACGCGCAGTTTGCCGCCAAGCGGTGGGGAGGCCGGGCCACCGGGGCTGCCGATGCGCTGTTGGGCATCGAGGGCGGCGTCTCGCTCGCCGAGTACCGCCGCTTGCAGAAGGCGTTCGCCGAAGCCGACGCGGAGGAGCCCTTCGTGGAGACCTATGGCGTCGTGGTGGGCCTGCGCGCGGTGAAGGACCGCTACGAGATCGCGTGGATGCGCGGCGCCCAGTCCATTACCGACGCCGCCTTCGAGCACATCGTTCGCTATATGCGCCCGGGCATGATGGAACGCAAAGTGCAGTTGGAGCTCGAGGAGTTCATGCTGCGCCACGGCGCCCAGGGCCTGGCGTTCCCCTCCATCGTGG
>NZ_JANGBP010000173.1:0-406 GCF_024462535.1 Adlercreutzia sp. DFI.6.23 | reverse complement strand
ATCAACATCGACCGGTGCACCGGTTGCGACAGCTGCATCGTGAGCTGCACATTCGAGAATCACCTGCCCTTGGGCACCTTCTACAACCGTGTCATGCAGGTAGGACCTACGGGCACCTACCCGAACATCGAGCGTTACAACCTGCCCGTGCAGTGCCAGCAGTGCACCCATGCGCGCTGCATGGAGGTGTGCCCCACGGGCGCTTCTTATCGCGACAGCGAATCGGGCATTGTGCTGGTGAACGAGGCGAAGTGCATCGGCTGCCAGTACTGCCTGTACGCTTGTCCCTACGGTGTGCGCAGCTTCAGCGAGGAGGACGGCGTGGCCCGCAAGTGCACGCTGTGCCAGCATCTGACAGCCGATGGCAAGGCCGATCCGGCCTGCGTGCACAATTGCCCCGGCGGCG
>NZ_JANGBP010000172.1:0-406 GCF_024462535.1 Adlercreutzia sp. DFI.6.23 | reverse complement strand
GATCCGTTCAACATGATCGGCAACGGCGTGGGCATCAACCGCATGTACAGTCAGACGCGCAACCGCGAGACCATCTACGGCGACTACATCTTCAACTACCACCCGGATTTCAAGGACGTGCCGCAGTACTACAGCCGCGAGAACACCTTCCACATCGAGGGCGGCGACGAGCTGAACATCAACGAGCACGTGCTGGCCATCGGCATCTCCCAGCGCACCGAGCCCGACGCCATCGATCAGCTGGCCCACAACGTGTTCGGCGACGAGACGTCCACCATCGACACCATCCTGGCCTTCAACATCCCGGTGTCCCGTGCCTTCATGCACTTGGACACCGTGTTCACCCAGATCGACTACGACAAATTCACCATCCATCCCGGCATCATGGGACCATTGACCGTCTTCG
>NZ_JANGBP010000171.1:0-406 GCF_024462535.1 Adlercreutzia sp. DFI.6.23 | reverse complement strand
CGACGGGATAGAGGCGCGTCATCTCTCGATAGTCCATGCGCACGAAGATGCTGGCCACGTGACGGGCCGCCACGTCGGACGTCACTATACGAGCCCCCTGTGGCTGCTCTCCACGGCCTTGGAACTGGGACTGCTCGTGCTGTTCCTGCGCCCCCTCGAGCGGCGGCGTGACAATCTTACGAGATCGTTCGCGCTGCTGGCGGTCCTGGCGGTGCTGTGGCACGGCAACCACCTGCTGCACTTCAATTTCGCCTTCGACTTCCTCGTCAACATCGCGCTTGTTACCGGGTTCATCGCACTGGTCGGGCGCACTCGCCGCGGTCGATGTGCTCGAGGTGATGCACACTCGTCTCGCCGTCGGCCACGATACCCGCGAGCACGAGGGCCGCGCCCGCCCGCAGATCGG
>NZ_JANGBP010000170.1:0-407 GCF_024462535.1 Adlercreutzia sp. DFI.6.23 | reverse complement strand
CGCGACCGCTCGGCGATGAGCGCCAAGGCGTTCTCCTCGGCGAGCATGCCGCCGAGCACCATGGCGGAAACCTGCCCGAGGGAGAACCCGAGCAGCGCGTCCGGCACGATGCCGCGCGCCTCAAGCGCCCGCCCCATGCCGACCGACAGCGCCGCGATGGCGATCTGGGCGTTGCGCGTGTCGTTCAGCTCTTCGGGCGACGCGTCGCGCCCAAGCGCCGCCACGTCGCGGCCGAGCTCGTCCGAGGCGCAGGCGAACACGGACGCCACCTCGGGAATATCCAGCATATCGGCGCCCATGCCAGGCTTCTGCGAGCCCTGGCCCGAGGCCATGAACACCAGGCCAGCCGGGCCCAAGGGCTCCAAGGGGGTCTCATCAAGCATGGCGGCCTCCCTACACGCGCGCCC
>NZ_JANGBP010000017.1:0-12912 GCF_024462535.1 Adlercreutzia sp. DFI.6.23 | reverse complement strand
CATAAGGCAGCAGAAGGCAAAGGTAAATCGCAACTAGAATCACTGGCGTATTGGCGAAATTAAATTGGCCGGGATTGGCGATTTATCTCCGACTTGGGTGTGGCTGATTTAACCTGACTCCAATAACGTTGAGCTCATCCACTTCTTCGGTTGATATTCGCCTAAAAAAGAAATTCTGCTGGCGCTCTTCGTGGAATATCAGGGCGGATGTTGCGCTAAGGGGAAGATAGAGCCAATCGGGATTTTCGGTTTCTTCGTCGGTCCAGCTTGCGGTGACGGGAAAAGATGATGTGATAAAGCTAGCGTTATCGGGTGCCCGCAAGAGGATCACGCTCATCTTGTTGAACTCTTCGACTAGTTTCATTGTGGAAGATCGATCATTGAAGTTGAGCAGCTCGGCATGCTGGATACTCAGCTCAACGATACCTTGCAAATCGGACGAATAGCCATTTTTTCCCAATTCGAATAGATCGTTCGGAGAGAAGAAGCCCCGGGAAAGCAAATCACGCGTCAAAGACTCGGCAAGCTTTCTTCTTGTCTTGATCCACTTCGGATTGCGTACGATCAGGTTTGCGGTGAAGACTATCACGATAGAAAGATGCTCCCAGAGCGATTCCGATGAGGTGTCCGGTTTGTCGGGGTCGTATTCGGCGAGATGCTTTACGGAGAGCGCGAACGTGCTCTCCATTCGCGAAAGAGCAGCTTCAATTGCTCCCCATTCTATGAACTTTTGTTCCGGGGTATTCATTGAGGGGATTTCGTATAAGTTATTTTCGACGCAGATCTTTCTGGCGTTGCTTTTGAAGACAGCAGAGCTTTTGGCTTCTGATCTGCGCCTGCAAATCCATAAGTCCCCATTAGCCTTTGCGAAGTTTTTCAGATAGAACTGCGGGACAAAATGTTGTCTTTTGGCATGCACAGCCCCTCCTTTGAGATACTTGGGATGGTTTCTCGACCATGAAATATATCAGACGCGAGATCGTTACCACAGGTCAATAATATGCCAAGTTCTGCCGATGTATTCGTCGCAGCAAGTCGCTTCGACCCTATGGATCCAGTAATTTTTTCCGCCAGAAAGACCTAAGGTCAGTTTGCTTTCGGATGCTACCGCTTTAAGACAAAGATGCTTGCTCGAGTCGCTTTTCACTATTACGCATCCGGCTTCATGGATAATTGCATAGCCCTCATCGAACGGAAAGTTTGCCACGAGGTTCAAGTACTCCTCTGCATCACCGGTGTGGGTTGAAAGAGCAAGAGTCAATCGCATCAAGCAAGTTTGTAGATAACGCAACCGTTTTGCAGCATCAGCACGCATGGTCTTATCCCTTGCTGCTTTGGCGAGCTGCTGTTCAAGAATATTTATTTTCGTCCGATAGCAGCTCTTAGTCTTTGCGGTTTTGTGCTCTCCAGCCGCACTGCTGTTTGCGCGAGAGTGCTGCTTGGTTATGGGGCTTCTATTCTTGGGGCTTTTGCCCTTCGAAGCTCTCTTTGCGTTTTCGGCTTGGGGATCGTATTCGAAATTGCCAGGATGCTCGAATCTCCCTCCCGCAGACATGCTGGATGCATCTCCGTACCCAATGATGGGACCACTCCAGATGTCATGCCTATTCGGAGTCATTCGCTGCTCCTTTTCGCCTGTTTTGGTTCGTGACTGTGTTTCTTGAAATGCTTTCGTGCTTTTCTGGGGATCCTATTCTCGTTGTTTTCATCGGGCCCGATTTTCGCTTGCAGTATTCCTCGTAGCGCTTTGCCCTCTTCTTTTGTCTCTTATGCCACGCGGGAGAGGTTTCATATGCCCCCAGAGATCCACCCGTGATGCCTTTGTGCGTCATGTACCTTCTTCATCCTTTAACTTGCTATCAGCAATCGGTCGGATACTCGATCCCTGTGGTGGGGATATCTCCCGTAATTTCTGCATCAAGGATCACCGTCTTCTCCGATCTCCGGATATTCATTGATGAGTCTGGGGTTCTTTCAGAGTTTCGGCTCGGTCATCGTGTATTACGACAACGTACAAGCGCTCG
The DNA here is from genome assembly GCF_024462535.1 of Adlercreutzia sp. DFI.6.23. Lineage (NCBI taxonomy): Bacteria > Bacillati > Actinomycetota > Coriobacteriia > Eggerthellales > Eggerthellaceae > Adlercreutzia > Adlercreutzia sp. DFI.6.23. The sequence goes on along the minus strand of NZ_JANGBP010000017.1, from coordinate 10,888 downwards.
CTACAGATTTCATAAACACCGTGCTTTGTGCCTATAACCCAGAAAAGAAAGTTTGTTTTAAGTTATTCGGCCTTAATCGGAACATCGATTCGATCCCGAGCAACGCATTTCCTATTCTTCACAATATAGCATTCTACAAAATGAGGGCCCGAGAAATGTGTTCTCTCACGGTGCTTGGTCTTATTCGGACCTTTCTCAATCTGGCCCCTAATTTGATTCTTTCTATGAGCTATTTCTCCAACGTTTCTCACTTTCCAGTAGACGTCATAGGGCTTAGGCACTGTGCATTCAACTATCTCAAAATCAAGAGTTTTATCCTTGTGCAAAAAAACGCCTTCTGCAAGCATTTCCAATAACTTCCGTGGCCTCCATCCCTTTTGCGTAACACCGCAATCAATTTTTACGGAATACCTGATTTCCACAGGAAATTTGCTTTCAATGAACTCTTCTGTATCGGTGCTTCCATATTGCTCAGCCCACCGATTTTCTTGTGCTTGACTCTCGCTGCCAACAATGCACTCTTCGAAACGATTGCCGAGAAGGGCAATTAATGCTTCTTCTTTTTCCAGTTCGTTTTTCGCGTTATTGAGCTTGTCGTATGCTTTCTTTGCTTTTCTCACAAAAGCCCCTCTACCTTTATTCTCTACATGTTGCTTACTCCCTAAAGCTAACCAATAACTTTGCTCTGGATTCTCGGATTTCAGCTTAGAAAATATTTCTTGAAGCACGTTGTAATAATCCTCAAAAGCAACGTTTCCAAGCTCAATGTCGTCTCTATAGTTGTTGACAAGCGTATCGATCAGCAACCCACCAAAGCACAAACCTATATGTTCCTTCCAAATGCGCAGAGCGTTGCACGCCCTCGTAAAGTTTTCGCTCGTTTCAGCGTTAGCAATTTTGCAAGCATCTTGCTCGGGGGTTGGCTTTGTTGTTCTCCAAGAACCACCATCATTCGTATCTGGGTACTTAAAACTTCCGTCGCTTTGCTCAAATGCTGGCACTAGGTCTATCGTATAGGGTTTGTTGGTGAACGATATTACAACCGCTTGACCATCGCCTTTGATGTCTGTATTGGGATACTTGCTCTTAAGAATCTTCTTCACGTCCTGAAGCAAAGCGCTTTGTCCATTCCCCTCGCGGTTGTCGTAACGACTGTATTCTTCGCCGGGCAACTTGAACACAACATCAAGATCGCTGCATCCATCTACTGCCGTACCTCGGCCAACGGAACCAACTATCACTCGATTGGATTCTGCGTCGTTACTGTCATAGTAGTGTTGATTAAGCTTCTTTATTACTCCGCCGAGGTCGTCTTCATATTCAGTTACGTCCTTCATGTGAATATCGTCAAAGAACGCTTCGAATGTTTCTTTGTGATTCATGTGTTCTGCCTATTCTTCTTTTGACGCAATCGCTCCAAAGCATTCCCTGAATAGCTTTTCTTCGTTGTCGTTTATCGCACTTTCGGCTTTCTTTACTGCTTTGTCTGTTGTACGCGGCGCATGCTCGCATAACTGCACGTATCTACAACGAATGCAATCGATAGCATCCTTATCAATGCGCTTTTTTGTTAATATCGAAGTCAAATCTTCACGAAGGCGGAGATAATCCTTGGCGTAAGACGAATGATCGCAAACAAGGACATCAAATGGCTTAGCTTCTCTGTAGATAGCCACAAATGCTGCAATTAAAGCCAATGCGGTTGCTGAGATATTAAGCCATATGAAATCAACCCCTATACTGATGCCTGAGAGTACTGCTGTGATTGCGATGCACGCTATACTTGCTATTTGAAGCCTATTCCCATTGATTGAATAGATGTCGGCTTGTTCCTCATGGATCTTATGTGTCCATACAATATCGTTGTATAGCTTTTCGATACCTAGGTGGCCGCCTTCTTCGTTTAACGACATGCGATCTTCCATAAGCAAATCCTCCGTTACCAAACGCTCGTTACCGCATATGTTGTTCGCACGCTGTAGGTCACACCATCATCCAGCGCAGCAAAATGCTTGCGGGCACAATCGATCTTTGCGGCCTCTCGCGGGCGTGTAGCTGGATCAATGTTGCCTCCGCCCTTGGTCTCCACAACGAAGAACACGCGCTTACCGCCGTACTCGTCCTCGGACACATAAGCCCAATCGGGATTGTAGGAGCCAACCGGCGTGTCGATGGTGAAACTGTTTGGCAGCTTCGCGAACACCTTCACGTCCTCGGCCATGTCGAGGTCGTAGGCAAATGGGCGTTCAACAGTCGAAGAGTCGTACACGACATAGCTGTAGATGGACTTGTTGTGCTTAGGCTCGTAGGCATTCTGGCCAAGATAGGCGGTCAGATCCTCAACCTCGAGCACCTCCATGGTGTACCAGTCGCTCTCGGGGAGCTTCGTGTACTTGATCCCCTTGGAGAGCACCTCTAACTTCGCACGATCGATCTTAGCTGCAACTTGGGTGAGGAAGGTGGCAGGGTCGATCGCGAACTCATCGAAGCGGCTGCAGCCTTCAAGGATGCGCTTGATCGTGGAGCGCGTGAGACCCACCGCATCCTGCAACTCCCAGATTGGGTCGGGAAGATCATAGGCGCGGATCGCGGACGTCTTCACGATGGCGGTTCCGGTCATGGAAGTGTCGATGCCCGCTTCGTCAATGGAGAGATCGGCGCGCGAGCTGATGACTTCGACGGGGCGCACCTCGGGCATGTGAGAGATTCCCTCGATGGCTTTCTCGACGAGTTTGTCGGTATCGACCTCAAGCTCGTAGCGCGTGCGCTTACGAATCTTCTCCCATAGCTCCTGGAAGGCGGGCTCGTCGGTAACGTCCTTCTTGAGCTCCACCGTCACCTCGTTGCTCTTGTCCTTGATGACGAGCTTCTTTGCTTTGTTGGAGATAATGGCCTCTACCTGTTCCTTGACAGGCTCGAACTCAGGTGGCAGCTCTACGATGTGGTACTCAACGGCGTGCTTGAGCTCGGGGGTTATCGCGCCTTTCTCGGTGACCATCCCAGTATCAAGGAAGTACTCGTAGAGAGCCTTCGACCCTTCGAAGCCGAGCATCTCCTCGTCGCCGTTTTCCTTCTCGACGATGATCTTGGTGAACGACTCCGGCGTGAGGATGCCGAACTTGTAGCCGTCCTTCTCGAACTCCTTTTGGAGCCCGCGCGCGAACTCGTCATACGATTCGTTGGCAATGACAGTGAGGACGTTCACGCTCGGATCGTGGCTGCGCTCGCCCTGCTGGTTCACACACAGACGAAGACCGCGGCCGATCTTCTGACGCTTGGTGAACTCGTTTCCGCTGTCCACGAGCGTGCATATCTGGAAGATGTTCGGGTTGTCCCAGCCCTCTTTGAGCGCGGAGTGGCTGAAGATGAACGAGATGTCCTTCACGTCGTCCTTGCCGTCGGGAAAGCTGATCAGACGCTCCTTGGACTGCATGATGGCCTCGAAGGTGGAGGTGTCGGCAGCGGTCGTGCCGGAGGTGTCCTTCATCTTCCCCTTGCCGTCCATGGAAAAGTAGCCCTGATGCAGAGGAGCCGGATCTATGGGCAGCGGCACGCCCTTCTTCTCGTAACGCCGTCTCCACGAGCCGTGTCTCACCTCATCGGCATACTCCTCCTCGAATATGCGGGCGTACCCTCCCGCGCTCCAGGAGCCGTCGTCGTTGTAGACGCGGTACTTCTCCACTTTGTCGATGAAGAAGAGCGAGAGCACCTTGATGCCCAAGGGATATAGCTCCAGTTGCTTTTGCAGGTGGTCGATGATCGTGCGGCGGATCTGGGCGCGCTTCACGGCTTCGTCGGCCACATTGCCCACAGCCTCTCCGACTTCCAGGTACTCGCCGTTCTGGAACTCAATGAACTCGTTTCCCTCTTGGGCAGAGATATTGGTGATTACCCAGCCGCCGCGCACGCCCTCGTAGTCGGGGTTCTCGTTGCTCTTCACGAACAGGTCGTTGCCGGTCGCGCATGTGACGGACTTCCGCTTCTGCCCACCCTTCTTGTCGCGCACGTCTATGGTAAGTTTCGCCTTGATGGAGCCGCCGTTTGCCTGCACGGAGTCCAGCTTCACGTAGCTTCCGTTCAGATCCTCGGCCGAGCGCACCGAGTCCACGCAGATTCCCTTCACCAGGTGCTGGTCGAAGGCGTCCACTGGCGTCAGGCGGTAGAGCATGTTGTAAGGCTCCTTGTGGGTGGCCGAATAGCGCAGCACGAAGAGCGGGTTCAGGCTCTTGATGGCGGCCTTCGCCTGCTTGGAGTTATCCACGCTCTGCGGCTCGTCGATTATGACGATAGGGTTGCACTCAGCCACGAGCTCGCGAGGGCTACGCCCGCCAATCAGCCGCTCGCTCCTGCGGTGGAACAGGTTGCCCTTGTTCTCCTCGCCGTCTTTGGAGAACTCCTTGTTGAAGGCCTGGATGTTGATGATCATGACCTCGATGGAGCTTGACAGCGCGAAGTTGCCGACCGCACCCATGCTCTTGGAATCGTAGACGAACACGTCGAGCGGCGTGCGATCGTAGAGCTCTTCGAAATGCGCTTTGGTGCTCTCGAAAGACTTGATCACGCCTTCGCGGATGGCCACGGAGGGCACCACGATGATGAACTTGGTGAGGCCGTATTTCTTGTGCAGCTCGTAGATCGAGCGGATGTAGACGTAGGTCTTGCCGGTGCCCGTCTCCATCTCGATGGTGAAGTCGCGGAGGTGTCCGTCCGTGAGCTCCTCGGTTCGGGCGAGGCAGTTCTCCTCCTGGATGCCATGTAGGTTGTCAGCAAGCTGGCGAGGTGAGACGCGGATGCCGTTCGCGTGGCCGACCGCGAACGTTGCCTGCGCACCAAAGCTGGTGTTGCCAGAGAATTCGCGGGAAAGGAATTCCTGCCCTTGGAACAGGTTGACCACGGCGTCGATGGCTTGAACCTGATGACTCTGGTCGGATGCGTATCTGAATTGCAAATCTGCCATGACTACGCCGTCCTCAGCTCTATCTCGTAACCGAGCTTGTCGCCGACGCGCTTGAATATCTGCGCGGCGTTGAGCTTGATGGTGTCGGTGAGAACAGAATCAAGGAAGAACACGCGCTTGGGCTCAAGCGCGGCGATTGCTTCCAGCACCTCGACAGTGAGCCCGTCATTCATGCAGCAGATGAGCTCATCGGCAGCGATCGAGGTGACGGGGTACCCTGCAACCTCCGTCTTCTCTATGGGAAGCGACAGCTCAAGGCCCCATTTGAGCATCATCTCGAAGATGATGTCGTCATGGGTGCGACCGGGCTTGATGAGGTTGTCGACAAGTGCGCCGCCCTCCACCTGGTCGAAGTTGGAGCTGTCGAGCTTGAGCACACGAAAACCGATATCCGGGAGGGGTTTTAACTCGCCGGTTAATGTAAGCTGTGCGTTAGATGCATCGACTTCAGTTGCGATGCGTTTTCCAATTCGCCTAATTCTTTCTTCGGCTATTTTACAAAGACTGTCAAAACCTAATTCCTCAGCTTTTTTGTTTCCAGCACAGTTTTCGGGCAGCTGAACGCAGATGCATTTTCGGGTTCCGCCATCATTCAGATTCATTTGCATCAGTGCATCCATTGAGCTCGCGGATCCCGAGAAGAAATCCAAAAAGAGAGCTGACTTTTCTGGAATCATGTCGAATAGTTTTATCAGAAACTTAGTTGGTTTTGGATAGGAGAATATCTTTGCATCGCCAAAAATATCCAGTATTTCATTTGTTCCATGCTGTGTGAAAACATCATCAATTATTGATTGCAATTTGCCTCTTCGAACGGTGCCATCTTCGAGCTTGAGATACTGTTTTGTCTGAACACTCCATCCTCCATCAATGCTCCTCACAAATTCAATTTCATTGTTCTCTAAAGCTCTTTGAACGCGCTCCTTGCTCCACAGCCATTGGCGTTTTGGCCAAACGCTCGTTCCGTCTGGAGCTGTTATGGGAAATACAAGGTTTTCACGAGCATCAAGAGTCTTATTTGCCTCCAAAGGGTGAGTCCTGTAGGGCCCTCTTTTCTCGAAATTCAAATCAGTTTTTGTATAATACCTTTGAATAGACTCATCCGTTAAAGGAACAGTGATGTCATCAATTTCTGATAAGTCTTTTGCATATATCAACACATAGTCTTGAAGTGTTACTAAATACTTTTCTTTTGGTCCGCCTCCGTAGCGCTTCTTCCATATTATTGTGTCAATAAAATTTGGGGCACCAAATACCTCATCGCAGATGAAACGCAACGAATTCAATTCGTTGTCGTCAATTGAAATGGCAATGATCCCATCTTCAGAAAGTAGTTCTCGTGCAAGCCTCAGTCTTGGGTACATCATACTGAGCCAGTCGGAATGATAGCGCCCACTTGTATCTGCGTTGGATTGCCCGCTCAATCCAGCTTGCTTTTTGTAATTTTCAACCGAGTCCTGGAAGCTGTCCTTGTACACGAAGTCATGGCCGGTGTTGTAGGGAGGATCAATATAGATCATCTTCACCTTGCCGTGGTAGCCGCGTTGCAGGAGCTTCAGCACTTCAAGGTTATCGCCCTCGATATAAAGGTTCTCAGTGGTGCCCCAATCGACGCTTGCATCCTCATCGGGACGAAGGGTAGCAGTTGAAGGCATTTGCGCCTGACGAATGGCATCTGCTTTTCCAGGCCAGGTGAAGGCGTAGCGCTCCTGCCCTTCATCAACCTCGTCTCCCAGAATAAGCCGCAGTTTCTCGAAATCGATTGAGCCATCGCCTTCGACGGCAATCTCCGGAAACAGCGCCTTCAGCCGCTCAACGCGCTCAGCAACCAAATCTTTCGATTCCAAGTCCACTTTTTCGATATCACTCACTATGTACTCCTCAATTTAAAGACCGAGTTTTTCAAAAAATACCCTGCTTCTCATCTTCGAATCGGCAAGGATCTTGTCATAGGGAAGCACTTCGATGCTGGCATTTAAATCATCAACATATACATGCCAACCAAGACCATCGGGCGTTTGTTTGAAATTTCGGCGCCGCATTATTTTTTCTAAAGACGCAGGAACATCGCAGACCGCATATAAGTAGATTCGTGTATTTTCATTTACCCTAATAGGGCGACCCGTTGCATCAATAGCATTACCTTCTTTGATTTTTTCTGCGTATTCTTGCAGCTGATCAATAGGGTTGTCTTTTCCATCGTAATTGTCACGCATGGGTCGTTTGAGCTCAAAAATCGATATCGACTCAAAAGTATGACCAGGTCCATCTTCGTCTGAAACAAGAACAGGGTGATCCAGAAGCAATAAATCCGGCCTCTTTTTGCCAGCGCTAGCGCCAAGTGAGATATCAGAAGCTAAATATTGGCTGTATGTAAGACGCTCATCAATCAACCAGAGGTTGTGAGCTTCGTAAGATACATCTTCAGAAGTGGCACGAACGGGAAAAATGAGTTCGTGAAGGAATTTTTCGAGTTCGTATTTTTCGTCTGGCCTCTTCTTTAAGCTGGCTTCGAATAATTGCAGTACTGCCTTTCGATGTGCAATGTATTCCGCAAGGGAGGCTTTGTTTATATCGACAAGTTTTCTCGTGCATTCAGCAAACTCGTGTTCGTAGTCTTCACTGGAAAGAGAGTTGTTGTTGATCTTAACCAATAGCTCATCGTTTTCCTTTGCAATATCCTTCTCCAGCTGACGTTTCGCATCATGGAGGCTGTCCTCGATATTGCTAACACTTGAACCAAATTTGATTCCTTCTATTGCTTGAGGCAAGTGCTTCATTAGCGGTTTATATTGAGGTGCTTCCTCAGTTATATATTTCCTTACTGCCTCTTCTCTTTCATTTACTGCTTCGTCAAAATAGTCTTTTAGGATGTCTTTTACACACTCCTCAACTTTCGAATCAATTTCTTTTCGACTCGGCTCAATGCTCTCAAACAGACTATTTTCTTCGACAAAAGAAAAAGAGAGTCGATTTGCATTAACTTTCATGTCGAGATACTCGCTCGTCAGGATTCCGATAAAGTAGAGCGAATGCTTTTGTTTTAGTAGAGAGCCTAGTCCGTTGAAACTGCTATCTAGTTTCAACTCATCTACGCACCGATTGTTAGCACAGAACATCACCCGATTTGTTTTGTCTAGTTTTACTTTGCCTATATCATCTATAGGCATTTCAAGACCGATTAGACTGAATGTATATCCAGCAATTTCAAAACTTCGCGTCTCGCCTTTATCGCTAAACAGCTTCGCAAAAGCCTCGTTAAGATCAAGCTCCTTATCTCCATCGACAAATACAATTTGTGGGCAATCGTCGAGGAGGAAAAATGGAGCACAGTGATGGATTACGGCACCAGCAATTTCTTCAAACTCAATGGGCATGGATTTGGCGTATTCAGCTCGCAATCCGAATAGATGCACGATGGTTCCTATCGATCCGGTAGGCTCTTCAACGCTATCATCATCTAAGGTGGATGCAGAAAGGTTGAAACGGAATTTGCGGCTGTATTTTTCATCGCCTTCCAAATAATTGCTCTCTATATCTGCGTTTTGAAACACCTTTAGCCAGCAGAACCGACCCACGCCTTTGCCGCCCCTTGACGCTTTATATGTAGAATCCGATTGAAGAAAAGACTCGAAGTTTGGTCCATTAAATCCAATACCGTTGTCACGAATGCAGAAACCGGAGACGGTTGCTGTAGGCAGATCATCAAGAGGAAGCTGTATGCCTCTCTCGATCTCAACAACTATTTTGCCACCACTGAAGCTTACGTCTTCTAGCCGCCGATCCTCTATTGCCTGAATAGAGTTTACGATGCTCTCATACAAAGGAAATAAAACCTCACTTTGAGCAAGCTCGAAGTTACTTACTCTTCCGGCTAAATTGACCCCAAATTCCTTGGTCATCGGCATATCTCCTTTATCTCATCCATAACGCTTTCGCGTTGTCGCTCCAGTTTTCTCATCTCAACGCGAAGCTTCGTCGTATCCGCAAGCGTGGCGTCCTTCGACTTCTTCGCATCCTTCAATTCGTTAATCTTCGACGTTAGCGCATTCATCTCTTTCACGTGTCCCATAAGCAGGCCAGCGTCTGCATCTTTGCAAACTGGGTAGAAGCCAAGGACTTTCACGGAACGCGCCAGCAGAGTTCTGTCGCCCAAAGCAACCAGATAATCCAACAAGGTAGTTTGCGGAAGCGTCGCAAACGACAGGCGCTCCAAATAGGGCGCGTATTCAGGACTCTCCGCTTTGAACGGCCCGCTGGAGTAGATCTTCTCTGTCACGAAGGATCCGTGTTCCGCGAAGCTCTTGCGCCGCAGAGCGGCAGAGACTGCATTGCCTGAGTTCGCGAAACCCTCCGCAAGGATCACCGTAGGGTTCGGAAAGCAACCATGCACCATGCGCAGCGCCTCCGCTATCCCGGTCGTGGAATTCAGGCCGCACGTCAGGAAGATGACCGATTCGATGCCGTAGGCATCGTCCTTCACGGGCAGGATGCGGGAGTTCGACTTGTTCAGGCTCGCGAAGAACCGCACGTCGCGCACCTTGTCCAGAAGCTTGATGGACGTTGCTGATGCCTTGGCAAGCTTTGCCTGTTCAGCCAGCTGCGTCTTGGGGACGCGCCGCTCTCCCGCAAGCGCGCCATCCGGCAGCTTCAATATGTCGTTCCACGCAATCGTCTTCACATCAGCACCACGAAGCTCACGATGGAGTAATCATCGAACCCGAGCACAGCGCCGCCGCCGACCTCTCCGACAGAGAAGAGCTGCTCGATTCCTTTGGCTTCCTGCACTCCCGTGATGTCTGAGACGGCGGTCTGGAGAAGTGCGTTCGCGTGCGCCATGTCGGTACCGTCTTTTGTCTTTCTGTTGAAGCGCTTGCAGAGGTCGTGCAGGGGCTGCGCCTCTCCATCACAGGTTGCCCTCATGATGTCGAGCGCCGCCTTGGGCTGCGTGTGCGGAGACATCACGCTGTCGTTCTCGGTGACGTATATAACATAGTAGGGAAACGTCGGATTCGTGTCCTTGGGGTCGCGACTCTCGTCGTTCTGCTTCAGGCAGAAGACGATGCCGGGTTCCACGTCGTCTGCAAGCTCCGGCGGAATGGGCGTGACGGCGCAGAGCCCACATGGTGAGTTCTCCAGCAAGCCCGGATGATTCTGGACGTAGCGCTTCAGCTCCGCGCGGAAATCGTCGAATGCGAAGTCCGTGATGGATATGCCTCCGGACATGTCCTCCAGGTTGAGCACTTCCTCCTGGAGCGCTTGGAGCTGCTGGCGGCGGTACTTCAGGTCGTTCATCTCGTCGTTGCGCTTTCCTTCGAGCACGTTCTCCTCGCCGGTCGCGCTGGCATCCAGCAGCGCCATGCGTCCCTTCACGCGCCCTTCCAGCTGGATGTACTCGTCGAGCTCGATATCCGGCCAGAAGTTCACCAGCTGGATCGTCGTGTTGGTTGACCCTAGGCGGTCGATGCGCCCGAAGCGTTGGATGATGCGCACCGGATTCCAATGGATGTCGTAGTTGACCAGACAGTCGCAGTCCTGCAGGTTCTGGCCCTCGGAGATGCAATCCGTGGCGAAGAGGATGTCTATCTCGCCGAGCCGCCTGCGCGCGTCCGACAGTTCCTTCGACACAGGCGAGAAGTGCGCAAGAGCCGTGTCGAACGTGGTGCGCTTGACCTTAAGTGAATGAGTCCGAGCGACGTCGCCCGTCACCATGGCGCATTCGAGCCCGAGTTCGTTTGCCAGCGGTTCGGCCAGCTGGTCATAGAGGTAATTCACCGTGTCGGCGAACGCGCTGAATACGAGGATAATCCTCCTTTGCAGATTGTGGGCTAGGAGGAGGACTCCTCATCGTCTGAACTGGGCGACCTCGCGTAGAAGTCCCTGTATCGGAGCGTTTTCGGGTTGCGCATTGCCCGATCCAACACGAACGCC
>NZ_JANGBP010000169.1:0-407 GCF_024462535.1 Adlercreutzia sp. DFI.6.23 | reverse complement strand
CTCGATGGCCGCACTCGTGCCGGCCGACTCCGCCACGACGAAGCGGCAGCCGCCGATGCGCAGATCGACCAGCTCCTCCACGGCCGCGCCCACTTCCAGAAGCGAGTCCTTGCCGCAGATGCCGCAGTCGGCGGCGCCCAGGGCCACGAAGACGGGCGCGTCGGAGCGCCGCACGATGATGTAGTCGACCCCGGGGTTGGAAATGACGAGTGCGCGGCCCGGATTGGCAAGTCCCGTCACGTCGAGCCCGGCCTCTTCCAAACAGGCGATGGCCTCGGTGTTCAGGGAGCCTTTGGGCACGGCGATGCGCAACGGGCGGCCAGAGGCGGCCGCGGCGTCGGCCTCGGCAGAGGCGGCGGCGATGGCCTGCTCCAGCGAGAAGGCGAAGCCCTCAGCGGGTCGATCGG
>NZ_JANGBP010000168.1:0-408 GCF_024462535.1 Adlercreutzia sp. DFI.6.23 | reverse complement strand
TGCGTGAAGTCGGAGTTGCTAGTAATCGCGGATCAGCATGCCGCGGTGAATACGTTCCCGGGCCTTGTACACACCGCCCGTCACACCACCCGAGTCGTCTGCACCCGAAGCCGCCGGCCGAACCCTTCTGGGGCGGAGGCGTCGAAGGTGTGGAGGGTAAGGGGGGTGAAGTCGTAACAAGGTAGCCGTACCGGAAGGTGCGGCTGGATCACCTCCTTTCTAGGGAGACAACCTAGAGCCGTTCTCATCCTCCCCAGCATCCGGCTGCGAGGGCTCCGAGCGAGAGTCCCCGCGCACCTTGACAGTTGCATAGCGCGTGACATGAAAATGTCAACATGATCAACACCAACATCAATTTCCTAAGCTGATTAGGTTCTCGATGGGTGCTCGCATCATGGAATAGACGAT
>NZ_JANGBP010000167.1:0-409 GCF_024462535.1 Adlercreutzia sp. DFI.6.23 | reverse complement strand
CATGGCCGCACAGGCCTGGAACGATTTCTCCACCGCATCAGCGATCTTTTCAGGATGGAATTCCGCCGTGCGCCCGTCGCGCTTGATGATGGTCTTGACCATAACTTCCTACATCCTTTCTTCGACGCGGCTGTCGCGTCGTATTCGCACCGCTTCTCGCGGCCTTGCCAACCACAACATGCAGAAGCGCGGCCATGTTTTCCCTACCGCTGCCCTTCGCGATTACCAAGGGGGTAGACCCTCTTTTCGCTTTTGTTTTCCAACAGGCTTTCCACAGGTTATTCACCATCGGAACCACAATATATTGTGTTTTGCAGTTCCAAGGGCGGATACATATAGTACACGCGAAAGTGTTCGGGTGCAATCGAACAAGATGTGATTTTCGTCACCAGAAAAGAACAGAATTAAT
>NZ_JANGBP010000166.1:0-409 GCF_024462535.1 Adlercreutzia sp. DFI.6.23 | reverse complement strand
CAGGTAGACATGCTGATCGGGCGCTTGAAGGAGCAGTCCGGCGTGGAGGCGAAGCTCGTGCCCGTGCGCATCCCCTACCGCGAGACCATTACCAATCAGGCCGAGGCCCAGGGCCGTCACAAGAAGCAGACCGGCGGCGCCGGCCAGTTCGGCGACTGCTGGCTGAGGTTGGCCCCCATCCCCGGCGAGGGCTACGAGTTCGTGGACGAGATCAAGGGCGGCGCCAGTCCCAACGGCCTCATCCCGGTGGTGGATAAGGGCGTGCGCGAGGCCATGGAAGAGGGCTTCCTCGCGGGGTACCCCATGGTGGACATCAAGTGCACGGTGTTCGACGGCTCGTATCATTCCGTCGACTCCAATGAGATGGCCTTCAAGACCGCGGCGCGCATCGGCTTCCGCGCCTGCTGCG
>NZ_JANGBP010000165.1:0-410 GCF_024462535.1 Adlercreutzia sp. DFI.6.23 | reverse complement strand
CCGAACCGCCCACGGCCTGCACGGGCCGCGCCGGCACGCTGATGGCGGCCATGCCCGCCGGCACCGCCAGTTCGGAGTCGGACATCTCGGTGCGCCGGGAGCAGAGGACTTCTCCCTTGAGGACGTTCGAACCCAGACGTTTACCGATGATTTGGGAGGAATCAGTCACGGCAGTGTCGGGCAGAAGATCGGCCACCCACATCTTCATGACGACGGCCGAGGCGTCCACCACCTCGCCCGCCGCCAAGTCGCGCTTGGCCACGCACACTTCCACCTGATCGCCCCCATAGCGCTCAAGCGCCTCGGCTCGGGCCGCGTCCACCTCCCCGCGCACGCTGGCCAAGTAGAGGGCCACACACAACGCGCAGCACAGCCCGCAGGCCAGAGCACCCCATTTCGTCTTGTTGATT
>NZ_JANGBP010000164.1:0-410 GCF_024462535.1 Adlercreutzia sp. DFI.6.23 | reverse complement strand
ACTTCGTCTCCCGGCTCAAGATCGCAAAGCATGGCAGCCATCTCAAGCGCCGTCGTTCCGCTAGTGGTCAGCAAAACCTTATCGGCACGAAAACGTTCCTTAAGCCACGATTGGCAGCGTTTTGTGAAAGGGCCGTCGCCGCATATCTTATGGTTGTCTTCGGCCGACTGCCGCACATACTCCATTTCCGTACCGATAAAGGGCGGAACATTGAAGTCAATCATCGGATAGGCTCCTTTTCAGATATCCCTCTTCGGTCCGCCATCGTCCGCCGATGACGAACCCATCTCAACTCGAAGACGCTCAGCAACACGACAGCAATTCCCGTACACGCCAATCCCAAATCGAGTTCTGGTGTTACATAAGAGAACCGAAGCTTGTGGCTTTCGCCATCTACCTCGACAGCCATG
>NZ_JANGBP010000163.1:0-411 GCF_024462535.1 Adlercreutzia sp. DFI.6.23 | reverse complement strand
CCGCGCCATCGCCCTCCGCACCGGCGCGTGGGCGATCGGCGTGGACGATGTGAGCGATGACGGCATGATGCACCCCGACGCCCGCGTGAAGATCGAGGACTACGACGCCCAGCACGTGCTCCCGCTCACCTGGTCGGCGGACAGCTGCACGCAGTGCGCCTTCGTGACGCGCGTGGAGCTCAACGGGCGGGATTACGACCAGTGCCAGGCCCACATCCTGCTCGATGGCACCTACCACATCCTCACCCATCTGTTCGACGTGAAGAGCCACCGCATGGTGTTCCCGGAGGGCGTGACCTCCGACCTCGACACCAAAAGCCCCCCTCAGACCTTCGCGTTGGTGAAGCCCGCCGTGCCAAACTCCCATTTCAGCTACTGCGCCATGGGCGCCAGCGTCTTCGAGAAGGGCAT
>NZ_JANGBP010000162.1:0-413 GCF_024462535.1 Adlercreutzia sp. DFI.6.23 | reverse complement strand
ACCGACTTCCTCGTCATCGGCGCCGGCAACGCCGGTATGATGGCCGCCGGCACCGCGAGCGACCTCGGCCTCGACTTTATCGTAGCTGAGAAGGGCACGAGCGTGGGCGACACCCGCGAGTACGTGGGCGCCATCAACTCCAAGTACGCCCTGGAAGTGGCCGATTCAGTCGATGAGATGAAGGTGCTCAACGAGCTGACGCGCTATGCTTCGGGCCGCGTGGACCAGCGCGTCTTCAAGACCTGGCTTCGCGAGGGCAAGGAGATGATCGAGTGGATCACCCCCATCATGGAGGCCAACGGAAAAACCCTCGGCGTCACCCCCATGGAGGCCGATCATCCCACTGGCGGCACCTACTACTTCGCCCCCACCATCGAGCACTTCTTCAACCCCACTTACGAATACCCCATGCG
>NZ_JANGBP010000161.1:0-413 GCF_024462535.1 Adlercreutzia sp. DFI.6.23 | reverse complement strand
TTCCTGGGCGTCCATAATCTGGGAGCGGCTCGTGGCAGATACGTTGCCCGTGGCCACCGACTGCTCCAAGCCGAAGGGGCTGCCCAACGTCATAACCCACTCGCCGATGGTCGGGTTGTCGGAGTCGCCAAGCTCCATAACCGTAAGACCGCTGGCGTCCTTGGCGTTCAGCACGGCCACGTCGGAGGAGGGATCGGTGCCCACGAGATCGGCCTCGTAGGTCTCTCCGGCGACCATGACCTCGTAGGCGCTGCCGCCTTCCACCACATGGTTGTTGGTGATGATGTAGCCATCCTCGGTCAGCACGACGCCAGATCCCTGGGAATAGGCCACCAGATCGCCCGACCCGTCGCCCTGGCCATCGTACTGGTAGCCGAAGTACTGGCTCATCGCGTCATTCTGGGAAGCCTCGG
>NZ_JANGBP010000160.1:0-414 GCF_024462535.1 Adlercreutzia sp. DFI.6.23 | reverse complement strand
GACAGCTTCGCCTCGATGAAGATGACCGGAATGCCCAGCTGCTCCTGAAGCGCGTCCAAGTCCTCCTTGGCGCCCTTCTTCGTGCGGCTCTACCATGCTTCAACTCAAACGGCCAGTGAGCCGAGGATTGTGAATCGTTCTCCCTACTTGGATTTCGGAACAGGGTTTTACACCACGACAAACCTTGCTCAAGCGGAGGATTTCGCTCGCAAGGCCTTTGTGCGCCGCGGCATGGAGGGGGCTCCGCCGCTGAATAGCTACGAATGCGATATGGAGCGAGCCGGGCGCGAGCTACGCGTTCTCGAATTTTCCGAACCTAATGAAGAGTGGCTGGAGTTCGTCATGCACAACCGAAAGCAAGGTCGCGATAAAGCACTCGAAGTGGACATTATCATTGGGCCCGTGGCGAACGAT
>NZ_JANGBP010000016.1:0-22866 GCF_024462535.1 Adlercreutzia sp. DFI.6.23 | reverse complement strand
CGCGCCCTGGGCGGCGGCCCGAGGTAGCGCGGGCGGCCAAAGTGCGGTAGCGCCCCCGGCCGGGAACCGGGGGCGCCGCCGGCGGGATAGAGTGGCGCGTTCGGCTGATTTTGCGGTAGCGCTAACACCTTCGACGCGCACCCGCATAGCGGGTGGTTTTTTGCCCGCCGCGCTTCGCGCGCCGTGCAGGCTCACGAGCCTGAACAAAAGAAAAGAGTCTATTTCACGTGAAACAGACTCTTTTCTTAGTCATTAAATGCTATCGAAAGTTACTCACCAACAAGCTCGCTGAAGAGTCGCCGCAAATCTTCCTCATCTTTGAATTCAATCTCGATTTTGTTCTTCCCTTTAGACGATTTCACACGCACGTTAGTCTTCAGTGTCTCGCGTAAGGTCTTCGCCACAGACTTGTAAACCGCAGGCATCGGCTCACGAGGAGTCGAGGCAGAGCCGTCCTTTTTACCTGACATAAGGCGAGCAAGATTCTCTGCTTCGCGTACGTTCAAACCGTTATCAATAATCTTCTGAGTCAAGGAAAGACGACCTTCAGCTGTGGGCACTGAAAGAATGGCCCGTGCATGGCCCGCCGTGATCTTTTCCTCAAACAGAAGCTGCTGAGCCTCTTCAGGAAGATCGAGAAGTCGAAGTGCATTGGCGACAGTCGAACGACCTTTGGAAACTGCTTGTGCCACTTCCGCCTGAGTCATCGAGCGTCGCTCCATCAACCGACGGTATCCGTACGCCTCTTCTATCGGGTTCAAATCAGAGCGCTGGATATTTTCAATTAACGCAAGCTCAAGGGCTTGGTCGTCATCAACCTCTTTTACACGAACGGGAACCTTCTTAAGACCAGCAGCCTTAGAGGCTTGCCAACGGCGCTCACCGGCAATGATCTGATAGGTACCATCGGCCATTTGCCTTACAAGAATAGGTTGGAGCAGACCATCCTTTTCAATAGAAGCAGCGAGTTCTTCTATTTCCTCTTTTTTAAATTGGGTTCTCGGCTGATCAGGATTAGGGGCGATTCTATCAATCTCCACCTCATCAGTTCCCCGTGCAGGAACCTCCTCAGTCCTCGATTCCTCAATGATGGCTTCTCGCACAATGGGTTCAGAGACCTTAACTGGTTCTTCCTCTATCTCAACCATCGTCCGTACGGGCCGTGTGGAAACAGGGGCCTCTCGCGCCGCCTCTTCATCTACTTCAATTGTCACTCTCTGGCGCTCGGGCGCAGGGGAAACAGGGGCAGGTGATTCATAGGAACCGGGGAGGAGGGAACCCAGACCTCGACCGAGTCCTCCACGACGTTCGGGCTTAGCCACGTGCAATCACTTCCTTCGCTAATTCAATATAGGAAAGAGCGCCTCTTCCCTTGGGATCGTATTGGGTAATCGGCTGCCCAAAACTCGGAGCTTCCGACAATTTAACCGTGCGAGGAATAGGCGTGGCGAACACCAGGCGCCCAAAATACTCACGCACTTCATCGACAACCTGCTTCGAGAGCGTCGTACGGCTATCGTACATAGTAAGAAGAATGCCGTAGATATCCAGAGTAGGATTAAGGCGAGATTTGACACGCTTCATTGATTCGAGAAGTTTTGTCACACCCTCCAAGGCATAGAACTCGCATTGGATAGGAATAAGCAATTTATCAGCCGCCACCAGAGCATTAACTGTTAAAAGACCCAAAGAAGGCGGGCAGTCGATGAGAATGAAATCATATTTGCCCCGCATGCTACCCACAGCATCCTTAAGGCGATTCTCTCGCGCCATTTCCGAGACCAGCTCGACTTCCGCCCCCGCAAGATTAATCGTAGCCGGAGCAATGTCTAATCCCTCGGCGATATCAGGAATAATTACCTCTTCAAGAGGAACATCGTTAAGGAGAACATCGTAGATGCACTGCTGTATAAGACTCTTCTCAACGCCTAGGCCACTGGAGCAATTTCCCTGAGGATCAAGATCGACAAGAAGCACCTGTTTGCCCATCTCTCCCAGTGCAGCCCCAAGGTTGATCGCTGTTGTCGACTTCCCTACGCCACCTTTTTGGTTAATGATGGCAATAATCTTCGTCTGTCCGACAACATGACGCACCGGCGCTTTGTCTTTATAGCTCTTCAAAGGTTCTCGAGGAATCACAGGAGCTGCGTAATCCTCAACCTCCCTGACAACCACTTCAATATTTTCAGGATCGTCAACGAGTTCCTCTTCAGCGGCTACCACTTCTTGTTCCTGAGTCTGAGGTTGATCAACCTCTTCGACAGTCCGGGCTTGTTTTGTGTCTCGTTTAAGACCATCAAAGAATCCCACAGGAACCTCCTTCCTTGATTGGAGCACAGTATATCATCGCCTCAAGCTGGTTCAGGCGATGTTCGACAGAAGGATTCAAATTGATCGTGTTTCACGTGAAACACGATCACATACTACATTCAGCTACGGGGACGCAGTGGCTGTTTCTGAGCCAAGCCAATTCTTCGAGGAAGCTTGATGCGTGACTTGCCGACTTTCTCAAACACTACAATGGTTCTCATGGTCTCTCCATCGCTCAAGCAAATCTCACGCTGAGAGATCATTCTCATACCCACAAGGTCTTGCACAGCAAGAGCTTCATCAAGTTCTTCCGATGATAGCTGGGCTTTATAACAGACTAACCGACCGCCCTTTTTCAAAAGGGGCGAAGCAAGCTCTATAAGAGAAACTAGTTTAGACAGAGCTCGAGCTGTGAGGACGGCGAATTTCTCCTTGTACTCCAGAGGAAGATCCTCGATGCGTTCGCTCGATGTGAAAATTTGCTCACTCAACGAAAGATCATCAAGGACAGATTGGACGATGGCCATTTTCTTCTTCACCGAATCAACGAGAAGGGTCGTTCTTCCTGTCGCAAGCGCAAGAGGGACGCCGGGGAACCCCCCTCCTGAGCCAAGGTCTCCATAGAGACCGTCAGGAGCTTCATTGACCTCCGGCAAACCTACCAGCGAATCCTCTATATGAAGGAGACGCGCCTGTTCCCCATCAGTAATGCGAGTAAGATTCGTAACTTTGTTTGCTTCAAGGATTGAAGCAAGATAGCACTGCATCAAGCTCATCGTCTGATCATCTGCCATCTCAACTCCTTTCCATAGGCGAACGTGTCCATAATAAAGGAAATGGGACGTGCTTTGCGCGTCCCATCAGCACATTGAAAGTATTAGAACAGTTTTTACAGAGGAACCACGACCACATGGCGGGAAGGACCCTCCCCCTCAGAAACGGTCTCGACGCGATCATCGTCTCTCAAAGCAATGTGGATAATCCGACGCTCGTAGGGGGTCATCGGGCGCAATCCAACTTTACGGTGCTGAGAAGCAGCTCGATTAGCGGAGCTGTGCGCAATCGACTCGAGCTTTTGGCGCTGGCGGTTCTTGTAGCCCTCAACATCGACAATAACTGGATAACGGAAACCGATAGTGCGTACCGTTATCATCGACACAATGAATTGCAGCGCATCAAGAGTTTTTCCATGACGACCAATAAGGACAGCCATATCTTTGCCGCTGATATCAAGAATCAGTTCGCCCTCGTCACCCTCGTATTCATCAATAGTCACTTCGCCGACATTGAAATACTGGAGAATATCTTGGAGTGCCGCGATAGCAGTGTCGGCAATGGTATCGAGCATCTCGTCCGTCACGATAAGCTCGTCCTCTTCAACAACCTCTTCGGTATTAATGGGATCCGCAGAAGACTGAGATTCTTCCACCACCTCGTCTTCTACCTCTTCAATCATGTCCTCGAACTCTTCAGTCATTACAGGCTCCTAACCTTAAACACCGCGGTTGAAATGATGCCGCGGAACGTACAAAGGGAGTGTTTCATGTGAAACACTCCCTAAAATCAGTAAGGTCTAGCGCTTTTTCTTAGGACGCTTCTTCTTCTCTTTGCGCGTGACGTTAACCTCGATCGGCTTGACGACGAGAGCTTCTTCCTCCTCTTTACGCCGATCGGCAGCGCGGCAGCGCGCAAGCGTCAACTGGTTCTGCCCGATACCGATAAGGGAGGATGCGCCCCAGAACAGCAACACACCCGCCGGCGAACCCCAGGAAATCCAAAGCATCATAAGAGACATGATCGCGCCCATCATGAGCGTCTGATTTTTCTGCTGGGTGTTTTCAGTTTTCAACTGCTGAAGGACCATCGGAAGGAAGGTAGCACCAGCAAAGATAATCATGAGAATGAGATAGGGAACAAATGTTCCGAATCCCTCGCCGAAAGCCTGGGAGGGCGTCGTGACGAGATTCGGAACCAAGTTGTAGAACGAATACGTGCCCTCGCCAATACGATCGCCCATCTCGCGAAGCACCTGGAACAGAGCAATAAAGATCGGCATCTGGAGCAGCATCGGAAGACAACCAGCGAGCGGGTTGAACTTCATCTCCGCGTAGATCTTCTGCATCTCCTGGGATTGACGCGTGGGATCATCGGGGAAACGATCTTTCAGGGCCTGAATCTTCGGCTGCACCTTCTGCATAGCATAATTGGACTTCGCTTGCTTATGCATGAGGGGCGCGACAATGATACGAAAGATAATCGTGACGATGATGATCGCCAGTCCCCAGTCGTGGCAGAAGTTATAGAAGAACTGGATGATGTCGAAGATCCAGTCTTTAAAGATATCCCACATAGCTTACCTTTCCAAATGCACCAGCGACTCAGGGAACGGGATCGTACCCACACGGACCGCCAGGGCGGCATCGCAGTATCCTCTTTGCAGTGAGCACGAACCCTTTGCAAAACCCATATCGCTTGAACGCGGTGAGTCCGTACTCGGAACATGTGGGAATGAAGCGGCAAGAAGGGGGGAGAAGGGGTGAAAGAGCCATTCGGTAAAACATAATAAGACCGATAGCGACCAGAGTCGGAATCCTCTTAATGCGTACGAGTAGCTTCTTCAACGGTGTTCTTCCCTTCGCCTTGGGCAAGGCGCTCAGCGACATTTCCGCATGCTTTCAGCACTTTACTATAAGAAGCCCGGGTGAGGCCTGATTTTGCCAGAAATATCACGTCAAAGCCGGCCCACGGCCCACCCATTTCCATGCAGAGTGCTCGCAGGCGGCGCTTGGCGCGGTTTCTCCAAACGGCATTCCCCAACTTCTTCCCCGCAATAAAAGCGACACGACCGGAATGGCCGTGTCGCTCATAATTGCTCTGCTTGTCGTCCTGAGCGCCTACAATAACCGTAAAGTATGGCGTATGAAGACGATGCCCCGTAGAGAAGAGCTGGGAGATTTCAGTGCTGGATTTAATAGTCTGCACCTAAAGATCTCCTAGACGGTGAGACGCTTGCGCCCCTTAGCACGACGGGAAGCGAGAACAGCGCGACCACCCTTGGTAGCCATACGGGCACGGAAGCCATGGCACTTGGCGCGCTTGCGTTTGTTCGGTTGATAGGTGCGTTTCATTGTTTCTTTCCCTTTCATGGTTTAAAGAGTAGCTTTTGAATTATACAACGCAAAAAAGTACTGTCAACGGGGCGAACAGAAGAATAAGGAAGATGGCTGCGAAGGGAGTTGCGATAGGGAGGTGGAACCATGAAGTACAGGTAACGGCTGTGCAGAAATAAAATGTAGTTCCCATTGAAGAGGGATTCTAAAAATAGAATTCAAATAGTAGTCTCAATAAGACGAGTGGACTAGTCGATAACTGGCATAGCCGCAGGTGGGGAGCTTGCAACGTACTTACTGCTTGGTGAGTTGTCAAGCGCGCTTGTGAACCATGCGCTGGCGGCCATCCTCTGCTCTCTCCTGTTGTCGTTGAAAAGTCGCCCTGTTATGCGCAGGTTTTCCCTTCTTATCAAGAGTTTGTGAACAAACTAGTCCAGCTCGCAGATGATCTTCTGCAGCACCTCAATCTCTTCCTGGGTATCGCGATCGGTCTTCAAACGCTCTTCGATACTTGTTGCCGAATGGATGGCGGTCGAATGGTCGCGATTGAATTTCTTGCCGATATCGCCGTAGGGGAGGTCGAGCAGTTGTCGGCACAGGTAGATGGCGATCTGTCGCGGTCTCACAATGGATTGGGATCGCTTTGGGCCTACCATGTCGCTATGGCTCACTTTGAAGAAGTTCTCCACTTCGCGCTGGATGTCCTCCACGGTCAAGCTTCGTGACATGCCGCCGGTGAAATGATTGGCTAGAAGCTCGCGCACTTCATCGATGGAGATATCGCTGCGATCGCAGTAGATCATGCGGTAGATGACGGTATTCACGGCGCCCTTGAGCTCGCGGATGTTGGACCCGGAGTTCTCGGCGATGTACATTTGAATGTCGTCGGAGAGGGTGAAGTTTCCCAGGCCCTCGCTGCGGCTGAACTCGTCGGTGAAGGATTTGACGATGCCGAGTTTGGTTTCCACTTCCGGCGGCTGGATATCGATGGTGCCGCCGCTGTAGAAGCGAGATTTCAGACGTTCGTCGAATTGGATGTTCTTGGGAGCGCGGTCGGCGGAGAGCACCACCTGCTTGCCCTGGCTGGTCAGCGTGTTGAACAGCTGGAAAAGCATGTTCATGGATTCCTTCTTGCCCTGAAGGTGCTGGACATCATCGAGGAGGAGGATGTCCGCCTGCTCATAGTAGGCGCGGAAGTTGCGGAAGCTGACCTTCTCCTGGTCCTTGATGGCGCCGGCCTCTGAGTACTTCGAGACAAAGTCCTGAGCATCCACATAGACCGTTCGCATCGAGGGACGCGTTTCCTCGATGTAGTTCTGAATGGCTCTCATGAGGTGGGTTTTGCCCAGGCCGCTCTTCCCGTAAATGAACAGGGGATTAAGGGGAAGCCGTCCGGGGGACTCTGCAACTTCGACGGCCATGGAGTAGGCCATGCGGTTCGATTCCCCGATAACGAAGTTCTCGAACGTGAGGGAAGACGAGGGATTCGAAGCCCGTTCGGCGACCGGCTCCTGGGAGAGCGGTGCGGGCGCGGGAGGCGCGTAGTGATCGACCACGACGTCCTCTGCAAGGGAATGGGCGACCATGCCGGATGGTTCGAAGGGGGTCGCCTGAGACAGGGGAGCACCATAGGCCGGTGAGGGGGGCGCAGCTGCTGCGATGGGCTGAGAAGGGAGAGACTCCATCGTCGATGCTGCTGGCTGCGCGGGTGTTGGCGTCGGCATCGGTTGGGCGGGCGCCGAAAGGGGCGCCGCTGGGGATGGTTGGCCCGCAGCGGCGATTTTACGCTGCTCTTGGGTGGGGTCGACGGCGATGGCCACCGCGAATACGACGCCGGTGAGATCGCGCAGCGCGCGTACGATAACCTCGGTGTAATGCTGCTCGACCCATGTCTTTATAAAGTCGTTGTCGGCGGTGAGCATGAGAAATGAATAGCTCATGGCCTGGGGGACGAGCCGCGAGAAAAAGGCGGAAACCTGGGAGGGGTCGATATCCTGGTAGCTTTTGACCTGGGCGCAAATGCGCGCCCATTGTTCGTTGAGCGTCTCGCTATCCATACATCATCCTTCCGCCGGCGTTTTTTGCCGTGGTTCTCCGCTTTCAGGGCAATTCTAGCAAATTGGCAAGGCTTGGGTCTTAGAGACCCTGTGCGATCTGTCGGCCGTAAGGGGTGAGGGCTCGCTGTTTCCCGACCATTTCCACCAAACCTGCCTCTCGCAGCCGATTGAGGGTGGTGTTGGTGGTGGAGGCCGGCGTCTCGGTCAGGTCGCTGAAATCCTTGTTCCGGAGGGTTCCTTCTTTAAGGAGAAGCTTCAGGAATATTCGCTCGCGTTCGGAGAGGGCGGGCGCCGGCATGACGGCACTCGGGTAACCCGGATACGCCGCCGGTGCTGGCGCTGCTCCGTAGGCCGGATAGGCGGTTGGGGCGGCTCCATAGGCCCCGTAGCTCGGATATCCCTGGTAAGGGGCTCCGTAAGAGGGAGCCGGTACGGGAGCTGGAGCCGCGGGTACTGCGCTGTAGCCTTGCGGCGCGTAGGCGGGTGGGTAGGGAGTCGCCCCTGGTGCGCTGGATGAGCCCATGGAGGGATAGATTCCGGCTGGATTGGAGGGATAGGGTTCGGTGCCGGCTGCGAGGGGCGCTGCGTAGGGCTGATGAACCACGGCGGTTTCCGAAGCGTAGGACGAACTTGGGATATACTCTCCCTTGCTGCTCAGCACGTCGGTTTCGTCCCAGTCGTCCAGAGGATCGTCTTCTTCACGCACCAAGCTGACGGTGACGACGGCGCCGGTCCCCAGATTGTCCTCGATAGTAATGGTGCCATGGGACGATTCGAGGTACTCCCGCACAATGGGAAGGCCCGACCCGACGCCCCGAATATAGTTTTTCATAGGCTCGACGGCAGAAGAAAACCCTGGCATTTGGGCTTTTTCTTTCGAGGGGATGCCGGGGCCATGATCGGCGAAGCGGATGGTGTTCCCTTTGTCGAGAATGGAGACCACCACCTCTTTGAAGCGCGCATGGATGAAATTTTCGGAAACCTCCCGAATAACGGTGTAAGGGATGGTTCCCCCTGCGCCATGGGACTGTTCGTACACCGTGGAGGCGAGCGCCTCGATATAAGCCGCCGTGTCGGCGGGCTTTATCTCCGCAACCCGTGGTGCGCTACGCAGGTCGTCGTAGAGAGCGATGCGCCCCACGGTGTCGACGAAGGAATAGTCGAAGGAAGCCCCCTGGGGAGCTTCGTCGTGAAGAGAAGTATGTTGTTCCATGGTTTCCAAGATCATTCCGTTTTGTTCGCCGTTCAATTCGTCGTTTCAAGAATTTTTCAGGATATTGTAACGTGTTTCATCATTTTACAAGGTATCTACCTGCGCATTTCATAACCAGTGATGAGTAATTCACTGTTTGTTCAGTAAAAGTGGAAAACCGAAACTGAACTACCTGCGATTTTCTGAAGAATTCCGACTTATCAACCAAATATTCAGTAAAAGTGGAAAACTCGGAATTCGAGAATTCCTAACGGCTGTCATTCAAAGAGGAAAAAGTGAAAAACTTTGCCCAAAAACCTTGACAGAGGCTCTCGATAACCCTTCTCAGCTGCTTCCCATGCCTTTGAGAAGAAAATTCCCATCAAGCACGATCTTGTTCGAACATAGGTGCGTTTAAAGAGAATTACCCTGACATAATTTACAAAACCCCAGTTCAACGCGTCGTTTTTGAAAAGAAAAATCGACAGTGAATTGTTAGCTAAAACTGTCAACCATCTTTACCTTCGATATCCACTCAGTGAAAAGGACGGTTATCCACTGCTTGCGCTGGGGAAAGAGGAAGTTATCCACTTTTTCCACTAGCGGAGCGAGAAAAGGGTGTAAAACTAATCAACCATTAGTCAGACAACTCTGCGCGGCCTCTCCGTTTCCCTGTTTTCCGGCGTTATAATACCCGCACGATATCTTCTGTTTCAGCTCAGGCCATTACGAAGAGAGGCATCCCTTGAAATTCAGTATCAATCGCACCGAGCTTGCCAACGCCCTGTCCATTGTCCTCAAAGGGGTTTCCACTCGATCGACGCTCCCTGTCTTGTCCGGTATCCTCATCGAGGCCGCTGGCGACAAAATCATCCTCCAAGCCACCGACTTGGAGCTCTCCATTCAATACTCCGTGGCCGCGCTCGTTGAGGAGGAAGGCCGCACGGTGGTGCCCGGTAAGCTGTTCTCGGAGATTGTGAAAAACCTTCCCGATGCTGCAGTCCATGTCGAGGCTACCGATGAGCAGGCTTTCGTCACCTGCGACACGTCTTCGTTCTCTATCCGCGCCTTGAACGCTGAGGATTTCCCCGGTTTTCCCCGTGTGGACGTTCACCAGAAGATAGAAATTCCCTTCCATCAGTTTTCCACTATGGTCAAGCGTGTTTCTCGCGTCGTATCCAAAGATGAGTCTCGCGCTATTCTCACGGGCGTCCTCATCACCCTGGAGGCCGGCGTGCTGCGCATGGTGGCCACCGACTCCTATCGTCTCGCCATCACGGATGCTCCTCTGCCGAACTCCTCGGCCGATGAGTTCCACGCGGTCATCTCGGGCAGCTTTCTATCGGAAATCGCGTCGTTGCCGAAAACGGAGTCGCCGGTGTCTCTGGCCTTGGCTGACAATCAGATCGTCGTGACCTGCGAGGACACGGTGTTTATCAACCGCCGCATTGAGGGCAACTTCCCCAATTACAAGCAGCTGCTCCCCGACGGCTACGCTACTCGCGCTACCATCGAGGTGGATAAGCTCGTGGCCAGTGTTCGGCGCGCCTCCCTGCTTGGCTCTACTTCATCGCCCGTGCGCTTCGATTTGAACAACGCCTCCCAAACGGTGCAGATTTCCGCAGCATCTCAGGATGTGGGCAGCGCGCAGGAGATCATCTCTTGCGCTATCGAGGGTGAAGATGTGGAAATCGCTTTCAACTATGCCTATGTGTTGGATGGCCTCGGATCCATTGCCACCGCCGAGGTGTATCTTGAAGTGCAATCGGCGTTGAAGCCGGGCATCTTCCGCGCGCTTGAGCCGGAAAACTTCCTCTACCTCGTCATGCCTGTGCGCATCTCCTAAATGACCCTGCGTATTGAAAGCCTCTCTTTGCGGAATTTTCGCAACTACGAGGATGCGGCTCTAAACGAGCTTGGGGACATCACCGTACTTGTGGGGGAGAACGCTGTTGGCAAAACGAACCTCATCGAGGCCATCCAGCTGCTTACGGCGCTCACGTCGTTCCGACATGGTACGGCTGATCAGCTGATTCGCCACGGCGAGGAGCATAGTCGCGTGTCCATGCAGGCAACTGATGGCAATCGGCGCCTTGATATCGACCTCACGCTTGATGGTCGTACGCGTAAGTATCGGCTCAATGGGAAGGCGAAACGGCCGATCGATTTGAAAGGACTCATTCCCTCGGTCGTTTTTACGCCTGATGATCTCGATTTGGTAAAAGGGCCGAACAGCGGGCGGCGGTCATCGTTGGACACCTTGGGTGCTCAGGTAAATAAAAGCTACTACACGGTACGGCGTGATTACGAGAAGGTGATTCGCCACAAGAATCGCCTTCTCAAAGAGGAGGCCGATGACGCTCTTGTGGAGGCCATCAATGAGATGATCGTCACGGTGGGAGCTCAGCTCACGATCTATCGCATCGCGTTGTTTGAGCGGCTGCTCCCTCATCTGACTGCAAAGTACCAGGAGATTTCTCAAGGACGCGATTGTTTGAACGCCGTCTATGTTCCCTCGTGGGGAAAAGGAGCGCCAGAGGAAACAGTTGAGCCCCTTACCCGCGACGAAGCCCGCGAGGCGTTGGCCCGCGCGCTTCATGAGCGCGCGGAGGAAGAGCGGGGGCGCGGCCGGGCAGTGGTGGGACCTCATAGCGATGAAATCGTATTCACTCTCGATGGGGAAAACGCCTCAATCTACGGAAGTCAGGGACAGCAGCGCTCTATTGTTCTCTCGTATAAACTGGCTGAAGCGGCCGTCATCGAGGAGATCATCGACCAGAAGCCGGTGCTCCTTCTTGACGATGTGATGAGCGAGCTGGACGGCCGACGACGCGATGCGCTGGTAACCGCTATGGAAGGCGGTAGTCAGACCTTTATCACCACAGCGAACATCGATTACTTCAATGAGACCATGTTGAACAAGAGCAATGTTATCCACTTGCCGTTGGTGTGAACCGCCAAAACCGCAGGATTGCCCCATTTGAGTCCCCAAAGTATTAACTCCGTGCATTTCTCGCTTGATTTAAGCCCTGTTTTCCACAATTCCTGGCAAAGTCTTCACCGAACCGCAACATAGGCCCTCAAACAGCCTTAAAATAGCCCCATTCCGCGACTTTCAGCCGAAATGCGATTTTCACATGCTATAATTGACACTCATTCGGCGCCCGCATCTGGGCGCGTTCTTTTGTTCCGAGAGCGAAGGAGTGTCAGTGGCAAACAAACCAGATCACTACGACGGTTCTGACATTCAAGTTCTAGAAGGACTTGAAGCTGTTCGCAAACGCCCGGGCATGTACATCGGCTCCACCGGCCCCCGCGGTCTGCACCACCTGGTTTACGAGGTGGTCGACAACTCCGTGGACGAGGCCCTGGCCGGGTACTGCGATACCATCAAGGTGACCATCCATCCCGACAATTCCATCTCCTGCGAGGACAACGGCCGCGGTATTCCCGTGGACAAGCATCCCAAGGAGAAGATCCCCACCGTCGAGGTCGTGCTCACCATTCTGCACGCCGGCGGCAAATTCGGCGGTGAAGGCTACAAGGTTTCCGGCGGTTTGCATGGCGTCGGCGTTTCCGTTGTGAACGCCCTTTCCACGAAGGTGGAAGTGCAGGTGCGCCGCGATGGCAAGGAATACGAGATCGATTTCGATCACGGCAAGACCAAAACCAAGCTGCACGAGATCGGTAAGGCAAAGCACACGGGCACCACGGTCACGTTCTGGCCCGACCCCGACATCTTCACCGAGACCACGGTGTACGACTACGACACTCTGGCCGCCCGTTTCCGCGAGATGGCCTTCCTGAACCGCGGCTTGAAGATCATCCTCACCGACGAGCGCATCACTGACGCCGACGGCAACCCCCGCACCGAGGTTTTCCAGGCCATGGGCGGCATCGTCGACTTCGTGAAGTTCTTGAACGACGGCAAGGAAACCCTGAACAAGCCCATCTACTTCGAGGCCGAGAACGCCGACGGCACCGTGGAAGTGGCCCTGCAGTGGTCCAGCTCCTATTCCACCAACTCCGTCATGGCCTTTGCCAACAATATCAACACCCATGAGGGCGGCACGCATATGGACGGCTTCAAGCAGGCTATTACGCGTACCATCAACGATTACGCCCGCTCGAAGGGCCTTCTGAAGGAGAAGGATCCGAACCTCTCCGGCGAGGACGCCCGCGAGGGTCTGGCCGCCATCATCTCCGTGAAACTGCATGACCCGCAGTTCGAGGGCCAGACCAAGACGAAGCTCGGCAACACCGAGATCCGCCCGCTGGTGCAAAACGCCGTCGCCCAGGGCCTCGGCGAATACCTGGAGGAGAACCCCACGCCGGCCAAGCGCATCATCGGCAAGGCCACCCAGGCGCTGAAGGCCCGCGAGGCTGCTCGCAAGGCTCGCGAGATGACCCGTCGCAAGAACGTGCTCGACTCGTTCAGCATGCCCGGCAAGCTCGCCGACTGCGCCAGCAAGGACGCCTCCCAGTCCGAAATCTTCATTGTAGAGGGCGATTCCGCAGGCGGTTCGGCCAAGCAGGCCCGCGACCGCAAGTTCCAGGCCATCCTGCCTCTGCGCGGTAAGATTCTGAACGTGGAGCGTGCCGGCCTGCACCGCTCGCTGTCCTCCGACACCATCAGCTCGCTCATTACCGCGATCGGCACCAACATCGGCGAGGACTTCGACGCCGAGAAGGCCCGCTACCATCGCATCATCATCATGACCGATGCCGACGTCGACGGCGCGCACATCCGCTGCCTCTTGCTGACGTTCTTCTACCGCTATATGCCCGAGCTCATCAACCTCGGCTACATCTACATCGCCCAGCCGCCTATCTTCGGCCTGAAGAAGAAGAATTCCCGCAGCCCGAAGGTCGAGCGTTACATCTACGACGAGAAGGCGCTGTCCGCCACCCTGGCCGAGTACGACGACCCCAGCAAGTTCGATGTTCAGCGCTACAAGGGCCTCGGCGAGATGGACCCCGAGCAGCTGTGGGAAACCACTATGGAGCCGGCAACCCGCACGCTTCTGCAGGTGAACATCGACGATGCCGTGGAGGCAGAGCGCGTGGTGAGCGAGCTTATGGGCGAGCAGGTGGAGCCTCGCAAGGAATTCATCCAGAAACACGCCCGCGACGTCCGCTTCCTGGATATTTAGGAGAGCTAAATGGCTGATAACTTTGACGAATTCGACGACGACCGCGACGAGGTAGAGGCCGCCGAGGAGGACGCCCTGTACCTGGCCGAGGAAGTGAACACCGACGATGAGGGCGACGACGACGCGGAACTCGCCAGTGCCAGCTCCACCCTCGATGAAGAAGAAGACGTGGAAGACGCCGACGAGGATGGCAACGAACCCGGCTTCATCTCCGAGGAAGAGCGAGCCCGCTCGTTGATGGTGGACATGCCCAATCCCCACGGCTCCATCATCGAGGGCGCCAACGGCGGCGAGGGCACCATCGTGCGCGCCGCGTTTCTCGGCAAGGAGATGCAGACCTCCTTCCTCGAGTATTCCATGTCCGTCATTGTCTCCCGTGCCCTGCCCGATGTGCGCGACGGCTTGAAGCCGGTGCATCGCCGCATCCTGTACGCCATGAACGAGTCCGGCTACACGCCGAACAAGCCGCACATGAAGTCAGCCCGTACCGTCGGCGACGTGATCGGCAAGTACCATCCCCATGGCGACTCCGCCGTGTACGACACCATGGTGCGCCTGGCCCAGCCCTTCAGCCTGCGCCTGCCTCTCATCGACGGCCACGGCAACTTCGGCTCCATCGACGGCGACTCCGCCGCTGCCATGCGTTACACCGAGGCGCGCCTCGACAAGCCGGCTATGGAACTTCTGCGCGACCTGGACAAGGAGACGGTCGACTTCCAGCCCAACTACGACGAGTCGCTGCAGGAGCCTACGGTGCTGCCGTCGCGCTTCCCGAACCTGTTGGTCAACGGCTCGAACGGCATCGCCGTCGGCATGGCCACCAACATCCCGCCCCACAACCTGGGCGAGGCCATCGACGCCACCTGCCTCATGATCGATAACCCGGATTGCACGACGGAGGACCTGCTCACCGCCATGCCCGGCCCCGACTTCCCCACGGGCGGCCTCGTCATGGGCAAGAAGGGCATTCTGGACGCCTACGAGACCGGCCACGGCAACCTCACCATCCGCGCGAAATGCGAGATCGAGGAAAAGAAGAACGGCCGTGCCTCCATTGTGGTGAAGGAAATTCCCTACCAGGTGAACCGCAAGCGCCTGCTGGAGAAGCTCGGCGAGCTGGTGCGCGACAAGAAGCTGCCCGAAATCAGCAACATCCACGACGCCGCCGACCGCAAGGGCATCGACATCATCATCGATCTGAAGTCCAACGCCATCCCGCAGGTGGTGCTGAACAAGCTGTTCAAGCACACCCAGCTGCAGGTGGGCTTCGGCTGCAATATGCTGGCCCTGGTGAACGGCACCCCGCGCGTGCTCTCGCTGAAGGAAATTCTCTTCTACTACATCGAGCACCAGAAAGACGTCGTCACCCGTCGCACCCGCTACGAGCTGGCCAAGGCCGAGGAGCGCGAGCACATCCTCGAAGGCTATATCATTGCGCTCGATAACATCGACGAGGTCATCCACATCATCCGCTCCTCCGAGACGGACAAGGAAGCCGCCGCGCGCCTCACCGAGCGCTTCGGCCTTTCCGAGAAGCAGACCAACGCCATCCTGGAAATGCGCCTGCGCCGTCTGACCGGTCTGGAGCGCACCAAGATCGAGGAAGAGCTGGCCGAGCTGCGTGAGAAGATCGCCTACTACAAGCAGATCCTTGCCGACGAGAACCTGTTGAAGCAGGTCATCAAGGAAGAGTTGCAGGAGATCAAGAAGAAGTACAACACCCCGCGCCGCACCCGCCTGACCGGCGAGGCCAAGGATATCGAGGTGGAAGACC
Organism: Adlercreutzia sp. DFI.6.23; assembly: GCF_024462535.1. Taxonomy (NCBI): domain Bacteria; kingdom Bacillati; phylum Actinomycetota; class Coriobacteriia; order Eggerthellales; family Eggerthellaceae; genus Adlercreutzia; species Adlercreutzia sp. DFI.6.23. Next base: position 7,270 of record NZ_JANGBP010000016.1, on the reverse strand, counting down.
TCATTGCCGAGGAGAACATGGTCGTCACCATGACCAAGGCCGGCTACATCAAGCGCCTGCCCGTGAGCACCTACCGCCAGCAGAAGCGCGGCGGCAAGGGCATGCAGGGCGTGAACTTGAAAGACGCCGACTTCGTGGAGCACCTGTTCGTAGCTTCCACGCACTCCTACATGCTGTTCTTCTCCACCAAGGGCAAGGTTTACCGCCTGAAGGTGTACGAGATCCCCGAGGCCGGCCGCCATGCCCGCGGCACGGCCATCGTGAACCTGCTGCCGCTGGAGAAGGGCGAGTCCATCTCGGCCGTCATCGCCACGAAGGACTTCCCGGCCGAGGAGTTCCTCATGTTCGCCACGGCTCAGGGCAACGTGAAGAAGACCTCCATGGACCAGTACGACCGTACGCGCCGCGACGGCCTCATCGCCATCAACCTGAAGGACGGCGACGAGCTCATTTCCGTGAAGCGCGTGGCCAAGGGCGAGAAGGTCATCATGGTGTCCAGCGCCGGCAAGGCCATTCTGTGGGATGAGTCGGAGGCCCGCGCCATGGGCCGCGGCACCATGGGCGTGCGCGGCATGAACGTGCCCGCCGACGCTCACGTGCTCGGCATGGAAATTGCCAAGCCCGGCACTGACCTGTTCGTCATCACCGAAAAGGGCTACGGCAAGCGCACGAAGATCGAGGAATACCCCGAGCATCATCGCGGCGGCCAGGGCGTCTACACCATTACGATGACCCACAAGAAGGGCCTGCTGTCGGTCATGAAGATCGTCGGCGCCGATGACGAGATCATGATTGTCTCCGAGGACGGCGTCATTGTGCGCACCCCGGTGAAGGGCATCTCCGAGCTCGGCCGTTCCACCCAGGGCGTGAAGGTGATGAACGTCGCCGACAAGGACAAGGTGTGCGCGGTGGCCATCGCCTCCACCGGCAAGAAGAAGACCAAGAAGGCGGCTCCCGCCGATGAGAACCAGATGGGTCTGCTCGAGGAAGAGAGTGAGGAAGGCACTCTCGCCATCGACGACCTCGACGACCTCGACGACGATCTGGGCGACGAGGGAGAAGCGACGGAAGAGTAGCAAAACGTTAGAAAACGTGCTATAGTAGAAACACCAGCAAAGCCCGTCGTTTGGTTAACGGTTGAGCGGGCGGAGCGGGTTAACAACTTGAGGGACTAGTTGCTGCTAGTCCCTCTTGTCTATCCTCTCCATCCGTTGGTGCTTATACTCCCGCCACAGTGATAGCAAAGCTGTCACCACGTTGGCCATGGCGGCCAAAGCAATCAGGAATTCATTCATAGGCGAAACCTCCTTTGTAGTAGGCCCCGCCCGCACACGGACTTTGCTGGTTCAGTTATATTATCACAGAAGAAAGAAAACTAAAGCTGTTCGATATCTCCGAAATCCTCGGGGGATATATGGTCGAGAAATGTCTTGAACGCCGCCAGTTCCTCTTCCGTCTGCTTCTCACCCTTGAAGAGAAACGGGAACGAAGAAGCGTCAAGTACCGTCTCTTCAATATAGAGCGGCGCATCTTGCCGAAGCGCCAGGGCAATGGCGTCGCTCGGCCGGGCGTCTAAGGTGATGAGTCGTCCTCCCTGGGAAAGAACCAGGTGCGCGAAGAACATCTGCCCCTTCGATCCGTAAATCACCATGGAATCGACGCGCGCATCCAAATTGGTGAGCGCATCTAGCATGAGGTCATGGGTCATGGGCCGCGCGAACTTCACATGCTCCAGTGCCATCCCGATTTGTGCCGCCTCGGTGGGGCCAATCCAAATGGGCACAATGCGCGCCTTCCCCGCTGGTGTCTCCTCTACGGGTTGCAGCACCAGCACGGACGGCTGGTTCTGCCCCGCCACCACCAATGTCAACACTTTCAACGGAACCATGCTTTGTCCTTTACTCTAGTTCGATGAGAACATGATTGCAGATTGAGTTTTCTATGTTTGATGTCTATTGTCTCATTATTGAACCAAGCTTATTTAAACTTTTGGAATGTTTAACCGCTTAAGCCCATCTTCCGGTGACAAAAACATTGAGTCCAGGACGCGAAAAGCGACTTATACAGGCATTTCCGAAATAAAACAAGGAGTAGGTTTGCCTGTATAAGTCAAAATTCTTGCATCCTGGAGTTTCGAATGTCTGTATAAGTCGCTTTTCGCACATCGAAAGGGAGGATACTGTCACGGAAGGTGAAATAATTCATATTCTGATTAAAAGGATACTACTCGTGCCGTTCGCGGCGTGTCGTGTACGTTTTGGAAATCGGAAAAATTTTCCTTGACCTCATCTATGAAACAGGCTTAAGATAGTCAAGCACTTTTTCAAGGGCCCGTAGCTCAGTTGGTTAGAGCGCACGCCTGATAAGCGTGAGGTCGCTGGTTCAAATCCATTCGGGCCCACCATTACTTTGCGATAAACGCTCCACCGTGAGCCGAGTTAGCCGGTGGAGCGTTTATTATATTTCGGGCCAGAATCGGCCGATTTTCCTTAAACTGTCGAAACCCCGAACGAGCAAAGTGATGGCTGCTAGTGCATGCCATGGGGCATTAGCTCAGCTGGGAGAGCGCGGGCTTTGCAAGCCTGAGGTCAGGGGTTCGATCCCCCTATGCTCCACCATAAACGAATCAGACGAACACCTTTGGGTGTTCGTCTTTTTGTAGCTGCCTGTTAAGGGAAGTAGAAGCAAGGAAGGGGACATGAGTCATCCCTAACGCATTGCCACTCGCTTAGCTGAGTGCCATTCGTTGAAAAGTAGTTATTGTTTGCCACAGATTGACTCCTTGCAGGGCGTTTTAATATAGTCATTACCCTGTCATTTACCTAGTCATCTTCTTTCGGGGTCTCTGTGAAATAGCGAAGAATCACCAGGTCAAAGCCTTGCAATTTGAAGAGAAGCCATAATTGTCTCATTTGTTGTCATTTTTGGCAGTAGACAAAAAATCTCAGATCAATAAAGTGATCCTTAGCATTGACAGAGAGCTAGCTTGCTAAAAGATGATTTGACGGGTAGACAATAGCCTGATGAGCCGTCTAAAATAGCAAGCAAGAGAGCAGGATTGCGAATCAGCTGACGAAGAGAGGCGGCTCTTCGCAATCAACGAGGAGAAGAGGATCGCCGACGCGCCCGAAGCCCCCGCTTCGCGCGCGTATAGGTGCATATAGCACCAGAGGCGATCGCGAGCAGCAGAGGAGACACAAATGAGGAAATCGGTCATGGGGGGGGGTCTCGCTGAAAAGAGAATTTTCGGCCGAAGCCTTCTAGCCTTTACTCTTGCAGCTACGTTGGCTTTTCCGGCAGCGAGTCTTTCTTTCGTTGCCCAGGCCTTTGCCGATGACCCTTCGAATGGTGATGCGGCAGAAGCTCCTGCCGCTCCTGTAGTCGACCCGGTCAAGAGCGGCGAAATTCACGGCATCGATTTCATGACCCCCACAGCTGAAGATGGTATGTGGGATCTCTTCCGCGTGGAAAACGGCGCGGGGAAGACCATCTATATAGAGGTTGAGAAAGACGGCAAAACCATCGCGCCGCGTTTCGCCTACGCTATTCCCGAGACGCAGGATACCGATCCCGAGGCAAAGGATGCCGACACTTCCGCGCCCGACTACGCTGGCGATGCCAACTCCTCTCGCATCGCCCAAATTGTCGCGCTGAAGATTGCACAGCCGGCTCCGGCGGCTCAGGATGCCGAGGCCCCAGCCTCGGTGCCGCAATCGTTGCATGACGTGTTTGGCGACCCGAACAATTTCCCTGCCTATACCGTGAAAGTGTTCGACGCGAAGCGCGGCGGTGACCCGTTGTACGCGGGCACTATTTGCCCCATCTACGCGAAGCTTGTCAACGACCCCGCCGTGCCGAATGAGGATGAGTGGAAGGTGCTCGGCATTCGCACGATCGATCCCAAAAACGACAAGTTCGCGGAAACGGTCGGCGCTGGTGCCAGCTACTATAAGAACCTCACGGGCGACATCCCCATTGTCTTCCAAAGCGCGGAAACCACCAAGGATGGCGAGCCCAAAGCCGAGGTGCAGGCCGCTGACACCACTCATGGCCAGCGCCTCGTCGTCACCTACGAGCAAGTTGACGCTGCCGCCATCTCCGGCGCCGTCAAGTACGTCGATGTCGATGGCAACATCATCGAAACGGAAATCGTGGAAAACCTCGGCGAAGGCAAAGAGGTTGCTATCAAGAAGTCTTTCTTCAAGACGACTACCGATGAGGCCGGCCAGGAGACCACGCATTATTATCGCGTCATCCAGCGTCTCACCGGCTCCACCATCATGCTGACGCCCGAGCAGGCCACGAAGCAGATTCGCGTTATGGAAGTGAAGAACACCGAAGCCGGCGCCTATCAGGTCACCATTAACTATGTGGACGATAACGGCAATACGTTGTGGACCGACAGCGTAGATGTGAAGGGCAAGGGCTACCAATACACCCTGCCGAACTCCTTTTCGATGAGCGCTGTCACGAATGCAGCGGATGCGCCTACCACCGACCGCGACAAGGGACAGTGGGGCGTCAACTACTACACGCTGGATTCTTGGACCATCGAGACCAATGCGACGGACGACAATGTGGCCATTGGGGCCCGCTCGGCGGAGACCCAGCAGGGCAATCCCGTCGTCGCCTTCGAAGCGGGCGAGTATCCGGCCGGCCGCACGGTAACGGCGAAGTACGTCTCGCAGGCCACTACGAAGAAGGTCAACCTCACCGTGATGGAAATCAACGGTGAGACGGGTGCTCTTATCGATAAGATCCACTACGAAGTCACCCCGGAGCAGACGGCCACCTACACCCCGGCCCCGAAGAACGGTCTGGTGCCGTGGTCTGGCAATATGGAGCCCATCACCTACGCGTGGGAAGATCTGGAAAAGGGCACCGACGTGCTCCAGTACGTCTACTACGTGCCGGAGGACTACACGCCGGGCGATACCTACGACATCACCGTGCAGTACATGCAGTACATGAACATCGCCAACAGCCAGATTCTCCGCAGTGAGACCATCACCATCGATCCCGAAACGAACGACTTCGTGAACATCCTCGGCGAGGAGCAGTTCGCGCTCGGCGATGACACCTACGTGCGTCTGGCGGGTCAGGAAACGGCCATCCGCCATGCCTACTTCTCACCGGCGCGTACCTACACCATTTACTACCGCGATGTGAACGACGAGCTCAGCGCGCAGATCACTATTCGCCGCACGCAGATCGTCGACACCGAGCGCGTGGTGACGGTGCCGGGCACCACAGTGATGACGGCCGCTCCGGTTGCTGCCGCCCCCGCTGCGGAAGGAGCCGCTGCCGATGCTACGGCGCCGGCAACGGTTGATGCCGGTGTGGGCACAGGCGATGCCGCCGCGGTCATCAACGACGATGACAATCCGCTGGCGACGCTTGGCGGCCAGGACACCGGTACTGAGCGCGCTATCGTCGACGACGAGAACCCGCTGTACTCCGGCCTCGCCCAGGACGTGGCGACCTCCGGCTCGGGCATGGCGCTGGTCGTAGCCACGGGCGCTATCGTTCTCGTGGTCGCCGGCCTTGGCATCTACTGGTGGATGCGTCGCCGCAAAAAGAACGAGCAAACCGCAACCGATTCGATGAACGCTTAAAGGGAGGAGGACGACATGACCAAGTTGCTGCAGAACAAATCGATCATCAAATTCTTGGGAATCGCCCTGTTGATCCTACTGATCGTCGCCCTTGTCCCCCAGATCAACATCGCCTACGGCTCCAAGGACGACGTCCTAGCCGACACGGGCACGGAAGAATCCGTCGAAGATACGGACGATCTGGAAGGCGCCGAAGGTGCGGAAAATGCTGAAGGTGAAGAGGAGGGGGTCCTCTCAGAAGAAAACGTTTTAGACGGTGCAACTCTCGATGGGGAAGAGCCGCCTGCAGGCGAAGAGGCCGGGATCATGGCGACGGCGCTCCCCGAGGAGAATCCCGACGCAGGCGCCGAAACTCCCGCGGATACGACTTCCACGGCGTTGGCCAACAACGAATCGCATACCATTGAAGGCGACGTGACCAACACCTCTAGCCCTCTGACCTTCAGCGGGAATGGAGCCTACACCCTCACCGTCAATGGCACGCTTCACAGCGACATCAGAGTGACCAGCGGCGCTACGCTGTCCATTGTGGGGGCAGGCACAATCCAGGGATCGGGTATCAGTTCTGTCATAGCGATAGTTGGTTCTAACAGCAAGGTCATTCTCGGCACAGAAAACGGTGTAGGACCAACCGTTACAGGTGGCAAAGGATCGGAGAGCCCTGGTAACTTCAACAACGGCGCAGGCACGGTAGGCGGCGGCGTTTTTGTGAACGACGGGGCTAGCTTCATCATGCACAGCGGCGCCATCACCAAGAACGAAGCGGGCGCTGGTGGCGGTGTATTCGTGTGGAATGGTTGTCACTTCGAAATGACGGGCGGCGAGATCTCCAGTAACAAAGCAAAAGACCCCGATAAAACGGATGACTCCGATGGTCCTTTGCGTGCCCATGAAGGCGGCGGAATTTTTACTGACGCAAAAGACACCAAGATAACTGGTGGTTCCATCATTAACAATGAAACAGAGACTACTACCGACTGGGGCGGCGGTGGCATTTATATCAACAATAATGGCACCTTGATGATTCCCTCTGCCCTTATTACGAACAACAGCGCTGCTGGTCTGGGTGGAGGCGTTGCTGGCTGCCCTCATGCGAAAATTATTATCGGAGAGAAGGAAACAACCAGTGCAGGCCAGCTGGAAAGCAGCGCCGCAGTGTTCAAGAACACTGCTTCGGGAACGAGCTATCCTTTGAATACGGTGCTGCGGTTCAATGTTCCTGCGTCTGTTGTTTCTTCTGGTAAGAATGTTCCCTCGGGCGACTTCTTCCTTACTGGTATGGGCGAAGGCGAAATTGACAAATTACTAAACGGGGAGAATCCTGGCAACGTAGTCGATGGTAAGCTTACCTACGGATGGAGCACAAAATATACTCTTGAAAATAAGGATTATGTGAGCAAGTCTTTTAAGGTTGATCTTGCACAAGACTATTATTGTACTCTCGCGAGCTATGTTTCTGCGGATAATACTCTCGTGCGTGGGGATGGAGAAACTCTTGCTTGGCGGGGGTTCGAGGTTGGCATGCCTCCGGTACTGTCAATAATCTTGCGCAAATTCCAGCAGGCGACCGCCAGCCGTCGGCATGATCACTCGTCCAGCAGCGACACGTCCAGATACCTCCTCGACCCCCACTCGCTGTCGGCCACGTACTTCAG
>NZ_JANGBP010000159.1:0-415 GCF_024462535.1 Adlercreutzia sp. DFI.6.23 | reverse complement strand
CGCACGACGAGTGAGGCGCTGGCCCGCTGCCTCGCCCAAGGCGCGACGGCGCCTGCAGGCGCAGCATCGCGCGGAGCTGGATTGCCCGTCTTGGGCGTGGCGCACGGCAGTGTTCATTTGACGCCGCACCTTGCCTTCGACGGGCGTCTCTGGTCGCTGCGGATCGATGCGGAAGGCCCGCAGGGCACTTACGTGGTGCGCGACCTTGAGGCCTTAGCCCATCGCGTGCAGCGTGGGGAGTACTTATCCTACGGGAAGAAGCTCGCCTTTGCCCATCGGCTCGAGGCCTTCGACGGGCCTTCCCGCGCCGTGGCCCGCACGCTGGCCGAGGTGTTACCCGATGAGCGCTTGTTCGGCGGCTCCACGTTCCGAGCCGCCGCCGGGAAGCGCGAGGTGCGCCTGCGAGAGGCGGAGC
>NZ_JANGBP010000158.1:0-415 GCF_024462535.1 Adlercreutzia sp. DFI.6.23 | reverse complement strand
GTGGTGATCGGCGCCCCACAGATCGATCAGGTGGTCGAAGCCGCGCATCATCATGTCGTAGTGGTAGGCCACGTCGCTCATGAAATAGGTGGCCTCGCCGTCGCCCTTGATGAGCACGCGGTCCTTGTCGTCGCCCAAATCCGTCGAGCGGAACCACAGCGCGCCGTCCTTCTCGTAGAGGTAGCCCTTCTCGCGCATGGCGTCCAGCGCGCGGGACACGGCGCTCTCGCCGTTCTCGTCCTCCACGTACAGCGAGCGCTCGGAGAACCACTTGTCGAAGGTGGTGCCGAAGTTGGATAGCACCTCGCGCTGGTTCTTAAGCGTCATGTCGTAGGCCATCTCGCGGAAGGCCTCCACGCGCTCCTCGTCGGAGACGGAAAGCCACTTGTCGCCGTCGCGGTCGATGATGTCCTGG
>NZ_JANGBP010000157.1:0-415 GCF_024462535.1 Adlercreutzia sp. DFI.6.23 | reverse complement strand
CTTGCAGATGGCGCCGGTCACGCGGCCGCCATCGACGAGGAGTTGCACGGCCTCAGTGAGGTTGCGGTACTCACCGCCGCTGCTCACCACCTCCTGCTGGAGGTTCGCGATCATGGCCTTCGTTGCCGCATACCAGTCGCCGTCGTCGGCGACGGCGCCCTCGTCGGGCCATAACTCCACAACGTGCACGTAGTTCTTGAAGTGGTCGCTGTTGCTCTTCATGGCGATGACTTGGGGAACGAATCCGTAGCCGCGGGCCTTCTCGAGGTACCAGTCGCCGGCGGCTCCGGATTCGCTCATGAAGCGATAGACTTTGTCGCCACGGCAGCGATGGCAGGACTTCTCCATGTGGTCGCACACCACTTCATACACATCCACGGGCTCGATGTTCTTTTCGGCCATGATACCGGGATTG
>NZ_JANGBP010000156.1:0-415 GCF_024462535.1 Adlercreutzia sp. DFI.6.23 | reverse complement strand
TTCCATCATGTTGCGGTACAGCGTGGGACTCTGCCGCATGCCTTCAGGGCGTCGTCCATGGCCCGGCCGGCCTCTCCGCAGACGATATCGAGAATGGCCTCACCCGTGAGCGCGCGCTTGCTGAGCGATTTCATGCGCGCCGCGAACCGGAGCGCGCCGACGGCGTAGTCGCAGAAGTAGCTATCTGAGAGCGTTCCAGCCGGCGCGTGCACGATGAACCGCGACACCCAGGTACGATCTCCCAGGCGGCTCTGGGGGCTGCGCCCGTCGGAGAGCGGGCGGCCCGACAGCAGCAGGCCCGCCAGCTCCTTGTGGCTCACGCCGCAATGGCGCTTCGCCAAATCGAACAGCACGGAAGTGGGTGTGGCATCGATGGGGGTCATACGCCCTCCTCATTGGTCTCATCAGCCAATTC
>NZ_JANGBP010000155.1:0-415 GCF_024462535.1 Adlercreutzia sp. DFI.6.23 | reverse complement strand
GTTGATCTTGAGACCGCCATAAGTAAAGAGACCATTAAGCATCGTGGCAGCTACCGCATAGAAAGGTGGCTGAGAAATTGGTCTCGTATACGCTGGCCTTTTCATCCACAGGGGGTCTTCTCCCTTTTGAGCATACTCATTATAATATGCAATGGTATTCTCGAGAGTTCCTGCCGGCATTTGGAGGGCCTCGGCCAAAGCACCGATGGTTTCGGCCTGAGCCACGATAACATCGGCGCCCACCTCGGAAATCTCTTCCATTTGATCATAAGTTTGCTGATCGAAAACCATGTAGCACGTCTCATAATCACGGAAATAGTAAGGATTACGAGCAACTTGCGCATAGTAAGAGCCCGCGTAATGGTCTTCGGCGATAAACCGTCCGCCGCGCTTATTCACAAGCGCGCTAAAGAGG
>NZ_JANGBP010000154.1:0-416 GCF_024462535.1 Adlercreutzia sp. DFI.6.23 | reverse complement strand
GCACCGTGGCGCCCGAGCACATCATCCCCACCCACGGGGCCGCCGGCGCCAACGCACTCGTGCTCTCGACGCTGGTGAACCCGGGCGATCACGTAGTATCGGCCATGCCCACCTACCAGCAGCTCTACTCCATCCCCGAGATGTGCGGCGCTGCGGTGGACGTGCTGCATCTGGAGAAGGAGAACGGCTACCACGTGGACGTGGTGGCCCTGGACGCCCTGTGCACGCCGGAGACGAAGGTCATCTGCATCAACAATCCCGACAATCCCACGGGCGCCCTGCTCGACGGCGAGACGCTGCGGGCCATCGTGGAGGTGGCGCGCAAGAACGACGCGTGGCTGCACTGCGACGAGGTGTACCGCCACTTGAGCCAGACCGACGAGTACGCCGAGTCGGTCGTCGACCTTTACGACAAG
>NZ_JANGBP010000153.1:0-416 GCF_024462535.1 Adlercreutzia sp. DFI.6.23 | reverse complement strand
CGTCACTGTGAAAACGGCCACGGGCATCGAGCAGGAAATTGCCTGCGGCACCGTAGTCAAAGCCCTGGACTGCCTGCCGAACGACAGCCTCAGCACGGGACTCTCCTGCGAGGTGGTCACCGTCGGCGACGCGGCGCGCCCCTTCAACATCGGCGAAGCCATCTGCTCCGGCAACGCCGCCGCCCGCGCGATCTAGATTCGACCCAAAAGCTCGGCCGCCTCGACGTCGCACTCAATCTCAGTCCTCCCCTTCAATCGGGGCAGCTCCCCCTCCGAGCTGCCCCGATTTTTATCGCCACCTGTAGCCCGGAGCCACTTTTGGCACCGCCGCGCGGACTTCCCGACATTTTCCCGGGTCGGGCTGCGGATACTCTGGCAAAAAGCCGTGTCGGGCTGCGGATTCGGAGCAAAAACCC
>NZ_JANGBP010000152.1:0-417 GCF_024462535.1 Adlercreutzia sp. DFI.6.23 | reverse complement strand
CTCGTTGTCGCGCTTGCCGCAGAAGGCCACATCCAGCGTGCCCCGATGCAGCTGCTCGGTGAGGTAGTTGAGATCGGAAGAGGCGCGTTAGGGGTTGTTCCATGAATCCGCAGAGTCCGGGAACGGGCGGCCAGAGGCCGTACGACAGCTGGGGGAGACCCCAGGGCGAGTCGCAGCAGGCCGGGCCGCAGCAGACCGGGCCGAAGCAACTCGGCCCCGAGTACGTCTACGAGATGCCCGAAGATTTCCAAGAGCAGCAGCGGAGCGCCCGGCGGGACAGCGCCGACGGGAATGCGAAGGGGCGCCCCCAGGGCGCGAAGCCAGCGCCGGACGCGCCGGGCGCCGGCTCCTGGTCGGTCGGACCTTCGGACAGCCCCATTCCCGGCATGTCGGCCAAGGATTTCCAGAAGATGTGCC
>NZ_JANGBP010000151.1:0-417 GCF_024462535.1 Adlercreutzia sp. DFI.6.23 | reverse complement strand
CGAAGTCGGCCAGCGTCATGACGAACGGGAAGCCGGCGGCGCGCACCTTGCGGTCGGTCCCGCGACGGCGCATGGCCTCGGCCTCCTCGGAGGTCATGGCGAGCATCGCCGAGGCGAAGTCGGCCTCGCCGGCGGCCACCGCCGACATCCAGTGGGGCAGCCCCGCCGCCATGGCGTCCAGCCCCAGCTCCGAGAGGTTCTCGCGTTTGCGGGCGTAGGCGCCGCCCTCGTCCCGGGCGCTCACAGCGACCCCTCCCCGAGCCTGCCGAGCAGCTCCAGGTTGGCGCGGGCCGCCGCCTCGATGTCGGCGTCGGCGTAGCGCACCTTCGCGGCCAGGGCCTCGGCGTAGTGCGCCGGGTCGTAGACGACGGGCCCTCCCGGGGCCGACAGGTCGTGGACCGCGACGGTCTCGCCGGC
>NZ_JANGBP010000150.1:0-417 GCF_024462535.1 Adlercreutzia sp. DFI.6.23 | reverse complement strand
TACCTGCTTCTCTATTGCAGGCAAAGCGGTTGAAACAACAGCTTGATGCCAGGTGAATTGATGAGGAGATCGCTCTTCGTTTCGCACGGTACCATGGGCTTTCCAGAAGGAGGAACGCCCATGGCCACGTTCGAAGAGTTCATGAAAGTCGCCGAGATTTCCCTCAAGGACAAGACCTCTCATGCGCGCATGAACGAAATCGTGCGCATAATGCGCCAGTACAAGGTGCTGCATGGGCTGACTCCCGCCCAGGCGGTGGAGGTGCTGCAGGCCCTTGGCCCCACCTACGTGAAGATCGGCCAGCTGGCCTCGAACCGCTCCGACCTTCTGCCCAAGGCTTACTGCGATGCCTTCGAGAAACTTCGCGACGATGCAAACCCGATGCCCTTCGACGTGGTGATCGAGCAGATTGACCGC